>VGNX01000020.1 GCA_016865855.1 Chloroflexota bacterium
ATTTCGTTTCCTGGCTGCAATATTCTGCATCTGTGATGGCTCCTCCTATTTTAGATTTGGTGTTAAACTGTACACCGTTCTTTCTATTGTAGCCGGAGCCATACTTGTTAGTTATTCTATATACTAATCCATCGTTTTGTGAAACTGCCTGCTTTCTGCCTCCGCCGTCACAAGGTCAGCTACTGGATATCGACAAACGGCGGTCTGACTATTATAATAGATGTAGACAGATGAGAACTGTCCGCCTGAATAAGCGTCCCTTCTTCAGATGGGGCATTGGCCGCGGGCTTTGCCTGACACTGATTTGCCTGCTGACCATCTTCAGTGTCTTTTTCCTCTTTGCCAGTCCTGTTCAAGCAGCACTATCAATCTCCTCTTTCCCTGCGCCGCTTCCTCAAGGCGAAGTAGGTAAACCTTACACAACCTCGACTTTAACAGTAGCTGGCGGTACAGGACCTTACGTATGGGTTCCCACTGGATTGCCGACAGGGTTGATTTTTACAGTATCTGGCGATACAACTAGTGCCACTATTTCGGGTACTCCCACTGCTGCTGGTACTTTCCCATTTAGCGTGACAGTTACCGATACAGCAACTTCAACTATTATTTCATTCGCTAATCCTATCACCATTGCTCAACCCCCATTAAGGTTCCTTACAACCAGTTTGTACCCGGCAAAAGAGGGTGAAGGCTACACTGATACGATAAGAGTCAGCGGTGGTACGACGCCATATACCTGGTCTATCGTCAGCGGCACATTACCCACGCGACTAACTCTAAATGCGAGCACCGGCTACATTTCAGGTGTCCCAGCCAAAGGCACCGCCGGCAGCTATAGCTTCATAGTCAACGTCACCGATAGCTCGTCACCACCAATCACTGGTCAGCAGGGCTTCAGCGTCACCGTGGAAAAGGGCGGCTATGAAGCTACCATCACCATCGGCAACGGTCTCAAAGTCGGCGAAACAAAGGTATACGTGGCGGGAAGCCCGTTGGCTACGCTGCGGGGCGGCGAGTCTGCGAAACTCAGCCTCGATATCGGCATAAGCCGGTCAGTAAGCGTAGACCCAGTTGTCCAGCATCCGACCGATTCCGCTGTCAGGTTCAAAGCCGAGGTGGATAGAATAACGGTGAGTGAAGCTTCACCTGATGCCACCTTCCCCTACTACACTGAGTATTCCATCGAGCTAAAAACCGAGCCTTCCAAAGTCGGCCAGCTATCAGGCACTGGCTGGTATAAAGAGGGCTACACGCTCAGAGCTAGCGCCCCGAACGAGGTTAATGACCCCAATGACCCCGGCATACAATACCGCTTTACCTACTGGAAACTGCCTACTGGTGAAACAGTTGTCGGCAGAGAACTAAGTCTAACCGTCAATGCATCTGGAACTTGTCTTGCCTACTATGACACCTACTACAGACTAACCCTGACATCACCATATGGCGAAGCAGAGGGGAGCGACTGGTACAAGGCTGGCAGCACAGCTGAATGGAGCATGACGAATCCACAAGTCCGTATGCCCGGCATTCTCGGCGTCTTCGGCGGCAAGCTAAATGCCGGCAACTCCACCGGCACCACGCCTATAGATGGCCCCAAGACAATAACTATAGATTGGGAACCTGACTACACCATGCCATTCATCATGATACCTCTAACAATTGTCCTGCTCATCCTGGGCGGTTATGGCCTGTACCTATTACTGCGCAGCCTCCAACCGAAGCCAGTGCTCTATCCACCGTCATTTCCACCACCATATCAGTATATGCCTCCGCCACCTCCACAGCCCATACCACCACCTCAAACCACGGTGGTTATGATAGGTGGTGATAAGCCACAACTAGGTCCGCCGACAACTAAAGACCAGCTCATGGAGAAGTTTGGCGAGCTTCTCCAGAAATATGAAGATGAGATTAAATCCACAATATCAGCCAAAGAACTGCCCGAAGCTAAAACTGTTGAGCATGAGAAACGGCTGCCGGCACCTGAACAAACTCCACCAGCAGTAGTAGAAGCAGAGGTCACCCCGGGGGAAGAAGGCACAACATGCAGCTTCAGCTCGAAAAGGCCGCTGAGAATAGTCGCCAGTAATTGGAGACAGTTAGAAACCAGGACCACAACTCTGCCATCCGCTGGCAAGAAGGCAGCCGAAGGCACGACCGGCCTGGCCATAACCTGGGCACGGGATATATACCAGGAATGGGAAATACTCACCTGCTGGCTGCCACGCGGCCACAAAGAACCACACGAAGGCAGCGTAGAGATAGCCTATAGCCAGCTCAACACCATCACCGAGGAGAAAATCTATACACCCGGGCAGGAACTCGAACCACCTGCACCTCACTATACCGACGGCATGCCACGAGTAGAGGTGGCAGCCAATGAAGTTGTCCCACCCGACAAGCTGCCCCCCGAAACCACGTCATGAGAAGCCCCGGAATAATCCCCCTCTCCCTTGAAGGGAGAGGGTAGGGTGAGGGTGAAACTGCTGCGCAGAGTTCCCCCTGAGCGAGATTCTTCGGTCGCTGCAATGCAGATTCTTCGCTTCGCTCAGAATGACAGGCAGGGAAGGACTCAGAATGACGAAAGGCGAAGGGCTCGCAATGGCAGGCGAAGATTGATGAAAACTCTCAATAATAATCTCCTGAGACTCGGGTTTGGTCTGGTATTAATCATAATCATCTGTCTGGCAATTCCCGCCAGGCCAGCTTCAGCCAACCCGGGAACAATGAAGTGGAGCACCGTTGATACCCCGAGCAACATGGGCAATGTCATACTAAGTCCATCGGAAATCAACGCCATCGCCATCGGCAACGATGGCAGAACCTTCTACGCCATCGACATCCCTAACAGCAAAGTCTATAAGTCACTGAATGGTGGTATTACATGGGATGACGTGAGCAGCCATCTGACAGGTGATGGCGCTGTTCTGCCCGCCTGGAATATAGCCATCGCTCCAGATAACCCGAACTTTGTAGCTGCGGTTACCAGCGACGGCGGCTTACCTGGGAATGTATTTATCTCAACCAATGGCGGTAGTCAGTGGCAGGACACCAACTGCCCGGCAGCCAGCAACATCAGTGCCATTGCCATCTCACCAAACTACGGCGGCTATGATATAGCCATCGGCACCAGAACAGGAGCTGGCGGTGGAGACGTTTATATTTTCAGGGCAGTTGGTCCCGGCAACTGGACATCTCAGGGCTTTACCGGCGATATACTGGCAGTCAGGTTTTCACCCACCTATCGAGCCGACTTCAGCCTGGTGACCGTCTCAACCCATGTCGCCGGTACCTACATCAATCTTGGTATTCACGACATGGTTGCCAACACCACCAACTGGGGCACCTGGGGCCCTGTGGAGGTTACAACCGCAGGTGCCGGCCCCTCTCCCACCGTAGCTCAAGTCGTAACCGCTGACCTTGAGCTGCCCGCCGACTTCTCAGGACAAGCTCCAAGCCTGCGCCGTATGTATGTCAGCATAGACGCCCCAACAGCCAATGCCGGTATCTACCGCCTTGATGACACCGTGGGCTATCTGCTGATGCCCACCCCTGCTCCCTTAAGGATTTCAAGCATAGCTTATTATGGCACCTATACCTCTGGCAAGTTGCTGGCAGGCGAGGTTCGCGGCAATGCCAACACAGCTGCAGTAATAATCTGGTTTACTGATGCACCCATAACCTGCCCGGAGCCCTGCTGGTACCAAACCCAAAAGTCGCCTACCGGTGGCGGCAACTCGGGCTTTGCCAATGCTCAGGTAATCTGGAGCCCTAACGGCAGCCGTGCCTACTGCGCCACCAGTTCCGCCCTGCTCAACAACCCTACAAGCTGGCCCGGCGGTTATTTGACAGGCGTCGAACTGGATGAATCAGCGTTGTCTCTAAGCTTAGACAACGGCAAAACATGGAATCAGCTCAGCCTGATGGATACCGAGATAAGCTTTCTCTCGGATGGGGCAGTAACACCAGCTTCGGATACCATCTACCTGGCATCTATCAATAACCACGCTGGGGTAAACAACTTCGACAGCATCTGGCGGACAACAGGCCCACCCACAGGAAAAGTATGGGAACGAGTCCTGTGCCTCTTGTCAACAACCAACGACCTGATACTGCGCACGAGCAATGTCGGCAATGACCCAGCTATATTCTTCGCTTCCCGCTTAACAAGCGATTTAAGGCAATCACCGGATGGAGGCCAGACTTGGCTCAACATTCTGCCAGGTGTTAATGTGACCGATTTTGCTGTTACCAGAATTAATAATGTTCCTCACATATACGTCCTCGACAACAACTACATCCGCCAAGGGACCAACAATGGCCAAATATGGCAATGGGCACCGAAGGCAAACACAACTTTAGACACCGGACACAGCATAACCGCTACACCCACGGGCGTCATTGCGGTCGGCGACAATGCTGACGGCATGGTTGCCTATTCGCTGGATGGCGGCGTTTCCTTCGAGCGAACTCCAGCTATCCCGGAACCGGGGAAGATACATATAAGTGCCGATTATAGGTTCCGGAATGCCTTAATTATCTATGCCGCCAGCGATAGTGCCGGAAGCGAAATTTATAACTGGGTCGTAGGCTCGAACTTCGGCTGGACAGCGATGGGTTCACCCGGTCGCAGCTTCTACGGTCTTGCTCAGCTCGAAACCCTATACGGTGCCTGGTCCAGTGGCGGCGTCACCGCCGTTGACCGCACCCTGGAACCAGAAAAGCTCGGGCCTCCTTACATTGAATGGGATAGCCTGAACGCTGGATTAGCTACTGGAGTTGCTTTCACTAGAGAACCCGTCTCTTTGAAAGTCTCAGCGGGCATCAACCTCTGGGCAATCGACAACAGGCCTTACACTGTCGCCACTGGACGGCTCTGGAATTTCTACGACTGCCTGTCGCCGAGCCCTCAATATACGCCACCGCCGCCACCAAGCCGGGAGGTACTATTTCAGGCTCCAACACCAACTTCGCCAGCTATGAATGCGATAATACCGATATATTTGGAAACCGGAGATATCGGCGATATTGTGTTCAAATGGAAACACTCAACGGTAGCTGTAGAGTATGAACTCTGGCTGTCCAAAGATGAGGCTTTCAGCCAGATGGTATTACAGCAAACTATAAAGCCCGAAAACAGGCAAGCGCCCACGTGGGCAATGCCTAAGACAATCGGTTTGGAGAAGAGCCAGAAGTATTACTGGAAGATAAGGGTCAGCCAAGCAGCGACGGGCGAAAAGGGAGATGGTAACTGGTCAAAGGTCATGTCATTCAGCGTGGCATCGCCACCACCAAAGGAGACTTCTCAACCTGGCCCTGCTCCAGCAAGTCCGCCAAATGGCGCTAAAGAAGAAACAAAACTTTCATCTTGGATAGTAAATATCCCCATGTGGATATGGATTATGATTGCCCTCTTGCTCGTTGCCATACCCATTACCGCCTTTACTATCAGCAGGGCAAAGAAGTAGTGCCAGGCCTCAGCCTCGCCAAAGCAGCCTAACGCCGGGTGACCCTAAAGGGTCACAGCTACATTGGCTGGGCCATATTCACCGATTATCGGCATTGCTTGTCCTATCATCACACACATGTAGACTCGACCCTTTAGGGTCGAGTTCAGCGAGGCTAAAGCCTATTTAGGTCTCTGCTAAACACTCTAATTAAACCTAAAATGCAGTCCACCTCAATTAAATGTTACAATAAATGGTTGAATTTACTTCCCAGGGATAAGGTATGCCTTCAGAGAACATAATTGTAAAAGGGGCTCGAGAGCATAATCTCAAGAATATAGACGTATCTATACCACGAGACAAGCTAGTTGTTATCACCGGCGTCTCCGGCTCAGGCAAGAGTTCTTTAGCTTTCGATACCATATATGCCGAAGGACAGCGTCGCTATGTAGAATCGCTGTCTGCCTATGCACGCCAGTTTTTGGTGCGGATGGAGAAGCCTGATGTCGATTACATCGAAGGCCTGAGTCCAGCTATCTCAATTGACCAGAAAGGGCCATCACACAATCCGCGTTCCACAGTAGGCACAGTAACTGAGATTTATGACTATCTGCGTCTCCTTTTCGCGCGTGTTGGCCATCCCCACTGCCCTAAATGCGGACGTGAGATCTCCCGGCAGACTATACAACAAATCGTGGATGCGGTACGGGAAATACCCGCCGGCAGCCGAATCATGATTCTGGCCCCGCTAATTAGAGACCGGAAAGGCGAACACCAGGGTATTTTTAACGACTTATGCAAGGCGGGGTTTGTCCGGGTTCGGGTTGATGGATATGTCCGTGACCTCTCCGAAGAGTTCGGATTGGATAAGAACAAGAAGCACACTGTTGAGGCAGTAGTTGACCGACTCCAGATAGGTGAGGCTGAAAACAGTCGCATTACCGATTCAGTGGAAACGGCGCTTAAACTTGGGGCTGGTGTTGTTCTAATCTCAATCATTGATGGAGAGGAATTGCTGTTCTCTGAGCACTTCGCCTGTGTCCATTGCGGCATAAGTCTCGGTGAGATCGCACCACGAACCTTCAGCTTCAATAGCCCCCATGGTGCTTGTCCGGCATGCAGCGGACTCGGCGTAAAGCTTGAAGTAGACCCAGATTTACTTATACCTAACAAGGACATCAGCTTAGCTCAAGGCGCTATTCGTGCCTGGGGATGGTTCTCCTGGCATGCCAGCGAACTCCATGATTTAGCACGCCGTTACGGTTTCTCACTTAACACCCCGGTGAGCAAGCTCAGCAAGGAACACCTCAAGCTAGTCCTCTACGGTGAAGATGGGGAACTGGTTAGATACCGAAATCGCTACGGTCGAATCAAAGAATACTTTACCAACTATGAAGGGGCAATCCCCTATCTAGAGCGGATTTATCGAGACACCGAATCTAACAACACCCGTGCTGAAATTGGACGATACATGGCTTCTTACCCATGCCCAGCCTGTAATGGAAAGCGGCTTAAGTCTGAATCTTTGGCTATTACGATAGATGGCATGAATATAATAGAAGTGACCGAACTGTCGGCTTCGGAAGCACTGCGCTGGATGCGTCTGCTTAATGGTGACCATAGCAAACCCCACCTAACGCCCCATGAACTAAAGATAGCCCACCAAATCCTAAAAGAGATAAGCACCCGTCTTGGCTTCCTTATAGATATCGGACTGGGCTATTTGACCTTAAATCGTCCCTCGGCAACCTTAAGCGGCGGCGAAGCCCAGAGAATCCGCCTGGCCACTCAAATCGGCAGCGGTCTCATGGGTGTACTCTATATTTGTGATGAGCCTACAATCGGTCTGCATCCGGCTGACATTCATCGCCTTATTGAAACAATGAAGAGACTGCGTGACCTGGGCAATACAATTCTCATCGTAGAGCACGATGAAGCCATGATGCGGGCGGCAGACTATATTATCGACATGGGTCCCGGAGCTGGAGAACATGGTGGACAGATAGTAGCCGCTGGAACATTGACAGACATCATGCGCTGCCCTGAATCAATAACCGGGCAATACCTCAGCAGAGCAAAACAAATTCCTTTGCCGCAGGGACGCCGCCCAGGCTCCGGTAAGGAATTAATAATCAGGGGTGCCCGCGAAAACAACCTGAAAAATATTGATGTCACCATACCAGTGGGTGAATTTGTCTGCATAAGCGGGGTATCAGGCAGCGGTAAGAGCACGCTTGTCAACGAAGTCTTATACAAGAAGCTGGCTCAGTTATTCTACAAGGCAAAGGATAGACCTGGAAAGTGTGATGGCATCATCGGCATTGAGCACATTGACAAGGTCATCAATATTGACCAATCACCTATCGGCCGCACTCCACGAAGTAACCCAGCAACGTATACCGGGACTTTTACCCCCATTCGAGAGCTCTTTGCCACTGTCCCCGAAGCCCGTATGCGCGGTTACCAACCTGGGCGATTTTCCTTTAACGTCCGAGGAGGACGCTGTGAAGCCTGCCAAGGTGAAGGCTATATCCAAATAGAGATGCAGTTTCTCCCCGATGTTACTGTGCCCTGCGAAATATGTAAAGGTAAACGTTACAATCGAGAGGCTCTGGAAATTTACTTCAAAGGCAAGAATATAGCTGATATTCTAGATATGAGCGTGGACGAAGCCCTGACCTTCTTTGAACACTTCCCCAAGGTCAGAAACAAACTGGAGACATTGCGTGATGTTGGCTTAGGCTATATACGTCTGGGACAGCCAGCCCCTACCCTCTCCGGCGGTGAAGCCCAACGGGTCAAACTAGCCACTGAATTATCGCGACGCTCCACAGGCAAGACCCTTTACATCCTCGACGAGCCTACAACAGGGCTATCTTTTGCCGATATAGCCTGCTTGCTTCAGGTTCTTCAGCGGCTGGTAGATGCTGGCAATACGGTGGTAATTATTGAGCACCATGTAGATGTAATGAAAAACGCCGACTACATTATAGACCTTGGGCCCGGCGCTGGCGATGAAGGCGGTTACATTATAGTTACAGGCACACCAGAGGAAGTTGCTCAGATAGATACCTCGTTCACCGGCCAATATCTTCGCAATGCGCTAGAGAAACAACAGAAAGAGTACTCTTTAGCCACATAAATAGTTGCTTGTCCGATTAGATGATGCCCTCTTTCGGAAGCTAGTAAATTACTGTGTTGTGGCGGGAAATAATTCTAAGACTTTTTCCCTCACCGCCCAATGCAACTCTGTGGCAAACTCATAAGGTATATTGGTGAAAAATACACCAACCAAATCCCTATCCAGGTCAATCCAGACAACGCTGCCAAACATACCGCCGTGGCTAACTGAAAACGTCTCGCCATTCTGACCTATGCGGTCACATATCCATCCCAACCCGTAATCTGTACCAGCCCGACTCGGAGAAAACCCCAGTGCGGCATCTCTCGTTTGCACTTTCTGCATCTCAGCTACAGCAGCTGGAGAAAGAATCCGGACAGAGCCATAAGTCCCTCCATTGAGATGCATCTGCAAAAAAACAGACATGTCTCTCAGCGTCGAGTAGAGCCCACCTCCTGCAAGGATAAGGTTTATATTCATCCGGTGTACATAGCTAACCGGAGAGATTTCGAAATCACCAGCGGACGGCTGATAAATTGCAGCTATTCGAGGAAACTGGCCTTCTTTTGGCTTAAAAGTGGTGTCTACCATGCGCAAAGGTGCAAGTATGTGTTCCTGCATGAAGACATCAAAGGGCTTTCCACTGACAAGCTCAACAATACGGCCAGCTACTTGAAAAGAAGCTCCTCCGTATGAAAAACGAGCCCCTGGCTCAGCTAGAAGCTCTTCCCGTCCCAGCAAATCCACAGATTCAGCCATGGTCAGTTTGAAGTCACGAGTAGCTTCTGTCACACCAGGCGCTATATCCATAAGACCGGCCACTCCTGAAGTATGACAAAGCAACTGCCGTATTGTTGGTGAAGAAGCCTTGGCACCTGTTCCTTTAATTGTCAATTCATCAAAAGCAGGTAAGTACTTTGACACCGGGTCATCAAGAGAAATCTTGCCCTCATCAACCAGAATCATCACGCACGTTGCCGAGACCGGTTTGGTGGTAGATGCTAACCATGTTATTGTATCTGTAGTGAACGGCTTCTTAGCTTCCAGATTAGCTAAGCCATAGGTCTCCTCAAACACTACTTTACCGTGTTGAGCCAGGAGAAGGGAGACCCCAGGTGCCTGTCCATGCTCTACAAACCCTTGTAGAAGTGCCCGCAAAGCATCTAATTCCGTTGACTTTGCGGTGGGTGCAGGGGCTTCAGCTGGAGGCTCATTAGCTGTAGAAGTACATCCAAAGACGAAAACTAAAATAAGACTGACTGCAAACAGCAGGTAAATGGCAAGAGCAACTCGCTTAATTCTCAATCCATTCACTGGATACCATGCCTCCTTTCACCTCAAAAAGCCAACTATTCGGAGGCTGGTTGTATTCCCTCCACCGCCATATTCTGGCGCACGTACTTGTAAATTTCCACAGCGGTGGCTGTGAGAGGGACGATGAGTACTATTCCCAAGATGCCGGCGATGTAAGCTCCCAAAGCGAGCAGAACTATAACCACAGCCGGATGTATCCGCAGGTAAGCTCCATGAATTCTGGGGACAAGCAAAATATTTTCCAGAAGCTGGACGATAATATAGACAAGAGCTGCCCAGATTGCCTTTTCCGGTGCTATAGCCAGTATGACAATCACACCAACAGCACCGCCAATCCACGGTCCTAATATAGGAATAAATTCCATAATTCCTTGGAAGACAGCCAGCGCTGGGGCAAGAGCTATCCCTAAAATGGACAGCCCGATAAAACACAAGCCAGCTACTGTCAAAGAAAGCATCAGCTGGGCACGAACCCATCGCCCAAGCACCCGTCCTATCACCGAGACAACACCCCTGACATGTCTTGCCACTTGTGGTGAGAAAGCTGCATAGAAACCGATGCTTAGTCTTTCTGAATCCTTCAAAAGATAGAAGAGAAAGATAGGTAATGAGACAAAACCGAGAATCAGACCAAAACTGGTTGGTATAGACGAAAGACCTTTTATGAAAGCATCTCGTAAAGCATTACCCAATGCCGTGCCTACATCCTGAACAATGCCTCCTACCTGCTGTTGTGTTTCAGGAGGAAACCATTGCCGGAAACTCCTGAGCCACTCCTGAAATGTCGACAAGCCTTTAGAAAAATAATCGGGAGCATTCTGTATCAGAAGTTTGAAGGAACCAGCTACACCTGTGGCAATAGAGAAAATCAAGAGGCCAATTAGCACAAGAACCACAATGAAGATAAGGATGATTAAAGAGATCCGTTTGGTTGACTGCCATCTGCCTTGACCTGGCAACTTCCCCTCAATCCAGGAAATAATGGGCAGCAGAAGATAAGCGAGTACTAAGCCACAAATAAACGGGAGCAAGACACTTCTGAAAACATAGAGAAGCCAGAAACTTATGATTATGCCCAATACGAGCAGTATCAGGCGCCAATGTCTTCTGAATATGCTACCAGCTGTCTCCAAGCCTAACCTCTCCCATCTCCGTGCGGTCTTGGCAAACCAGGAGTCATGATTACCGCAATACCAAATCAGAACAGACTATCCTTGAAGCAGGCAATCAAATTAGAAGGTCGTCGCAAGTCCTTTCAAACCAAAAACTATGTGCTAACTACATGGGAAGAACCCACATTTTGTTCACGCCATCTCTTTTTCTACCCTTGCTTGTGCCTTTTTAACAGCCTCGCCAGCAGTCTCCCTCACTTTTCTGGCCACTTTCGTTGCCCGTTCTCGAGCCGTCTCAGCCTTCTCCCTTAGCAATTGCCGCGTCTCCTCCCCCGGCCGTGGGGCAAAGAGCAATCCAATAGCTAGACCGAGGACTGCACCCACGATAAGCCCAACAGCAAATCCACTACCTCCATTTTTGTCAGTCATCTCTGCCTCCTTCCGATTCCTTTTTTCCGAAGAATCTACCGACCAAATCGATACCTTGAAGTATACCTCGAATTAAAGCCACCAGCTGAACTACAGGCCTGACTATCTCATCCTTCACCGCCGAAGAAATCTCATGTACAGTTTTTGAAGTAGCCTCTATTGAATTCATTACAGACCTCGCCTTACTATACAGCAAATATGATAGCACAGCGATGAAGATGACCACCCCTGTTATCACCAACCCAGAGATACATATAACTAGATCCCTAAACCATACAATATCCATAAGCAACACCTCCGTTTCTATATTTTCTTCAGCTTAAGCCTTTGATTTCCTCTCATGAAGCCAAAGAGCCACTCCTGTTGCTATCAACGCCCAAGCAGCGATAAGAAACTCTGCTTGCACGCCTGTAATAAGCTCTTTGCTCAATAGAACATAGCTATAGTTTGGAATGAGATACACGAAAGCGGCCAGGAGATAGAACTTCCATCCCCAACCTCTGGCTAATCCCCACCCAGCCAGTGCACAAGAAGCCACATGAATACCTATGACAAAAAAACTTTCCCAAAATCCAGCAAGAGCCGCCAGACCTTGAATTTGCACTTTTTCCCAGTTCCAGCCGGAAGCAAAGATATAGTTTAACACCCACTGTGCCTCAAGGATACCAAATCCAGCCCCGGATGCAGCACCGGCTGCAAGCCCTAATTTAGGTTCCATGTTTCTGCCTTTACGCCACCAGTAAGCAACCACCGGTAACAGCTTAAACCCTTCTCGAACCAGACCAAAAAGGTACATCGATGGTAGGCTTGCAAGCAAAGCCCATTGCGCCAGAGTTTCCTGGCTCCAGAAGGAGCCATACACCCAAGAAATCCCAAACCTGAGCGGAAATGCAGTAACAGCAATAGCTATGGGTGCAAGGATAGCACCGGCAGCAAGAACTGCCCAGAGCCACGGCTTAGTAATCAACGGCGGTCGATAGCAAGCAAGCCAGATTGCACCGAAAACTACTGCCAGACTAATTCCTAGGATGCTGGGGGTGGAGAAAAAATATACAAAGAAATCAAGCATTTGCTGTATCATAAATCCTCCTACTATAGTTCCACTATCTCGGCATACATTTTGTCTAAGTCAAGTAGCGCAACCGTTCGGCGACCACTGAGGTAGCCACAGACCTCTCCTGGATTCACCAAAAGCGTTTTGCCCTCAATAATCTCCGCCTTGTGATTATGCCCTCGGACAACCGCATCAAAAAGTCCGCACTTTACAAGTGAATCGACAATATGCTCATGTGTGCCATGAAGAAATGCAATTTTCTTCCCATCCAGATCGAGTACAGCAAAGTCACCTAAGGGGGCGATTCCAATTTCTCCGAATCTCACTCTGATAAACTCACGGTCGCCCTCGTTATTCCCCCAAACATAGTGTAGCTTCGCTTTCAACTTTGAAAACTTAGGCGCCGCAAGTGGAGATACTAGGTCACCTGCATGCAAGACATCATTAACCCCTTGACGATTGAAAAAGTCAATGGCTGCTTCAATGGCATCAAGTCTATCGTGAGTATCCGACATCAACCCAATTCTCATTCGTCTATTCTCACTTTCTGAACACCACAGCAAGTTAAACTGACAAAGACAGCAGAGCTATAACCACTTTTGCGCCTCATTCTTCTGATAGACGACCGTGCTCACATCTTGCAGGGCCTCAAATTCTGGAGATTGCATTGGCTTAAGACCTGTTTCATTACCTGAAGAAGGTGGTAATTGAGGAGCAGGCGACGGTTTCTTAATGAAATTATCGTAAACAAAATAGGCACCCAACACTAAGAATGCAATGATTACCAAGCCAAGACATCCCGTAAGCCACGGGTCAGACTTCTTCTTTGCTTTCTCCTCCTCTTCTCCACCTTCTCCACGTTTTTGATAGGCTACCGGCTGCTTTGGGAAAGGCTTTACCTTCTGCGGCATTGGCCAATAGAGACTTTCACGGCACCCCGGACAATTTATCAGTGTAGAGTCAACAATGGCACCACAAAAGGGACAGTTGTATTGGAAAGTCTGCCCGCATGCTTGACAAAATTCTTGACCTATGACATTTTGTGCACCGCATGTAGGGCAGAAAAAAAATTGTTGCATCTATTACCGCCTTCTATCTAAACTAAACCCATGCTCTGAATCTTCAGACCTTATACTGAAACGCCAACATCCATTTTAACCTGCCAAAGCCTATACTTCAAGCCACCAGCCCTAAGCTCAAGAGTCAAACGTACCCATCAGAAGACTCGGCCTCGAAACTACTCGCTGGTAGTCAACCACTTTACACAGCCGCATCCACACAGTACACTTTAGGCTAATCTCGCACGAGCTATAGTTCTTAGGAAGGTGTTAATTTATGACAATTAAAGTGGTCACTGACAGTGCCTCTGATATTACGCAGGATGAAGCTAAAAAGTTAGGCATTACTGTAGTGCCAGCATACGTCCATTTTGGCGACGAAGTCTATCGTGACGGAGTCGACATTGACTGCGACCAATTCTATCACAAACTGGTAACTAACCCGGTTCACCCTTCTACTGCAGCAGCATCGCCGGGGGATTTCGCCAAAGCCTATGAAGAGATGGCCAAGGAAACCAACGAGATTGTCTCTATACATGTTACCAGCAGGCACAGTGCTATGTACGATTCTGCTCTGGTGGGTAAGGAGATTGCTGAAAAGAAAGGATGTCAGATAGAAGTCATTGACTCTCGAGGCGTAACAATGTGGCAAGGTCTTGTCGCCATAGCTGCAGCTAATACCGCCAAAGCCGGATATAGCTTAAAACAGGTGGTAAACAAAGCCCTTGAGACTATCAGCCAACTGCGTGCTTTGGCGCTTCTGGACACTCTAAGATATGCAGTCAAAGGTGGACGCCTCGGAAATACAATCTTTGCAATAGAATCGATACTCAACGTGAAGCCATTAATCACTCTGCATGATGGCGAAGTCCGCCCAGCTGGGTTGACACGCACCCGAGTGAAAGGGATAGACCGACTACGCGAGTTCATAGCATCACCACCACACATAGAGGACTTAGCCATAGTCTATAGCACTACACTTGACGATGCTCAAACACTTGCTGATTATGCGCGTTCTCTCTTCTCCAATTTGATACCACGGATAGCAAGACTTGGGCCTGCACTGGGAGTACACGGCGGTCCTGGAGCTTTAGTCGCTATCGCCAAAAAAGCAAAATAGGGCTTGCCCTCATACAATCGAAACCATTGCGATGCTCAGCTTCAATGTCCTCCCCTCAGCCATTCTTCCAGTTCCTTAACCAGTTTTTCGCTTTCGTCCACAGTCAGGCCGAGGTTGTTTTCCAGCTTGCTGATGTAGCCATCAAGCTCAGGAAGCTGGCTTCTTATCTGAGCTATTTTACTATTCTGTTTCGTGATCTCATCATGCATGTCGGCGAAATTAATATTCAACTCGAATCGCCTATCGAAAAATTCCGTAACTTCCTTGCAGGCTCCCGGATCTTCAACTGCCAATAAATAGAAAGGCACCGGCACCCAAAGGCTTGCACCGGCAATATTCCTCCTCTTGGCAGCCCAGAGGAGAAAAGAGCTGAAGGTTGGTCTTTGACCATCCTGGGTTTCATAATCCATATCGCTGATGAGGTCATACTGTCTTAACATCCTCTTCATCTCTGTCGAATTGGCCACGGATAGCAACAATCGTGGTGTGGTATGAGCACCTGGAGAAACCATGCCACCAATAGTGTATATTTCCTTCACCTTACAATATTTCTCGGCTATGTCCAAGACAAGGCTCAGGAACTCGTACCACTCGTACCTGGGTATGTCGCTCTTAAAAATCACCAGGCTTTTCCCCCGACACCAGTAGAATTTACTTTCCGGAAATTGGGCTATATCATCTTCTACTGAGACTCCGCTCAACGAGAAAAAGCCCTCGGGGTCAATCTCGGCTAACTCCCTGCTCGCCAGCTCCTTGTTTAGGTAGTCAGCAACTTTTGGCCCAACTCTCCCGGCATCTTGATTCCAGGCTATCACCAAGGACGAACTCTCTAACTTGGGTTTAATAAAGAGTTTAAATGGCTGTCTTTCGCTCAAAACTAGTCTCTCCCAGGTTCTTTTTTAAACAGCCTGTCGATTTCTTGCAGGATTCTCTTTTTGTCCTCTTCCGTTATAGGTTCTGGCTCATTAGGTCTGGCATAAGCCACATATTTCAATTTATCCAGTTGCTCTCTTATCTCTGAAGGAAGCCTTTCATACACACTCTCAATCTCTCTCTCACTTTGCTGAACAAGAGCGTTAATTTCATCCATCTGAACTTCAATTCCTAAGGCAGTGCTCAACACTTCTAGCACTGCCTTCGATCCTTTGGGATAGGGAATGGGGAAACCATGAAGGTAAATTGGTATCTCACCCATCACACAGATAGCCTCCAGACCTCTCTTTTTGGCAACGCCTAGCAGTAGCCCATTTAATCCAGTAATGTTGCCTTGCCCATCTCTGCCTTCTATGTCCGACATTAACACTGTATTCTCGTAGCTTTTTACCTCATCAATTAAGTCCTCCCTATTAGGCACGATCCAGACTCTTGACCTGGCGGTGTGATGGATGGGAGCAACCGCTGCTCCCGAAGTATAAACTTTCCGGCACCCGAACTTCAGCGCCACATCTAGAACAAGATTAGCCATTCTGTAAGCTTTTGTTCCCTCAGCATAAGCCTTCGTCCCATCAGTAGGCTGTTCTTCTCCAATAAAGAACAGCAAATCCATTTTCTCAGTTCTCTTAAAATAGAATTTGTTACTCGGAAACTCTAACTCTTTCAATTCACCATCTCTGATTAAAACCCTTCGCGGATAGAAAAAGTCCCACGATTCTATCTCGCCAAGATCCTCTGCTCCCACCATCCTTCTTAGAATGTCGACCGCTATGATTCCGATGTTCCCAATTCCCGGCCAACAGGCTATTAAAACCGGGTTATCCAGCCTCGGTTCTTTATAGAGTCTGAGTCCCATCACTGCCTCACTTTTTCTACTCTGGTCCTTATACTCGATAAGTATAGCACACGGCCTAAATAACTTTAACCCAACAAGCCACCTGGCCAAAACCTCACCTCAATTAGGCGCTACAGCATGTCAGCAAAAAGACAGAATGTGGAGGAAGGCCAGGCTGAGGCTATGATAAACTAAGAAAGTGAAGAGACAATAAAGAGGAGGCAACATATTGTTCAAGAAGATACATGTATTCAGGGTCAAACCGGGGCAAGAATTGCTTAACGAAATAGTATGTTTTTGCCATGAACGTGAAATTTTCTCAGGTGTAGTCATCGGCATCATCGGCTCGGTGAAAAATGCCCAACTCAACTTCCTAAAAGCGCTCCCAGGGAAATATGACAGTGTGGATTATCTTGGTCCGTTGGAAATTGTCTGTGCTCAGGGCTCAATAGCTCTGAAGGATGACACACCCATCATCCACATACACATTCAACTTTCAGGACAGAGTACCTGCTCCGGCGGTCATCTTGCCAAGGCAATTGTGTTTTCTACAGCTGAAGTGACCATAGGAGAACTTGATTACCAGCTTAGGCGGCAGACCGATAGCTACACCGGCCTCAATGAGCTACTTGATTAGAACGAAATCTCACCAATGCTTTATCGGTAGCTCAATGCTGGAATACAATGTCACTTTTGAAACCAGCTAAGAAATTAATCTGTTTACAGTACGGTAGGCCAGGCTTGTAGGCATTTCTTGCTCATAAAACCCCGACCGTTACTGCGTAGTATATCCAGCGATGTGATAATGAACCCTCTCGTGTCCCGCGGGTCTATTACATCGTCAAGCAGATGCTTAGCTGCAGCCCTCCAGGGAGCGCTTTGATATTCCCACTGCTTGACCAATCTCTCCCTCTCCGCTTGCGGATCCTTGGCTGCCTGTATCACAGGGTGATACACCACGTTTACACCGGTCTGAGGCATCATGAAGCTAATGTCAGCAGTGGGCCATGCAACGAGGAAGTCTGCACCACAATTAGTACCTGCCATGTTGGAATAGGCCATACCATAGCTTTTTCGGACTACTATGGATATTTTGGGCACGGTGGAGAGAGCCAATGCCTCCATCCATACTATAATCTTGCCCGGCATCTTTCGCCTTTCAGCCTCCTTACCCACAAAAAAGCCAGGGGTGTCGTGGAGAAAAATGAGAGGTATATTGAAGGAATCGCATAACACAATGAAGCTGGCAGCTTTTTCACAGGCTCCTGCTCCTCCCGCCCCAGCAAAGAACAAAGGTTGGTTGGCTATAATCCCTACAGTCCTACCATTCATCCGAGCCAGGCAGGTAATCAGGCTCGGGTCATAATAAGGTTTGAGAGGGAAATGCTTGCCATCGTCGACTATAGACTTAATGATCTTATGCATATCATAAGACCTGTTGGGATCGTCAGGTAAAATATCCATCACCTCATCCAGCTTCCTATTGGGGCGGTCATTGGTAGGAACGTATGGTGGTTCCTCATCACAATGCGAAGGCATGTAACTTAGAAACTCCCTGACGATGCGGAGACAATGCTCATCATCCTCAGCGAAGGCATCCACCTGCCCGGTGACTTCAGCATGCAATTCCCAGCCGCCAAGCTCCTCAGGAGTGACCTTCTCCCCGATTGCAATCTCAAGTACCCTGGGCCCAGAAACAGCCATACAGGTGCCCTTGACCATAACCACAAAGTCCGCCTTGGCTGCCATCCATGATGGGCCACCAAAACAATCACCCATAATGGTAGCTATAAATGGCACCTTTCTGGGGTATCTAAGCCCCTCGACGGGAAAAGTCATAGAGCTGAGACCGTCCGAACCCATAATGTCAGGCATGCGAGCCCCACCACCATCGCCCAGATTAATAATAGGGTATCCCTTCTCAAGAGCTATTTTTGTTATCCGTCGTTCCTTGTTGAAAGTTCCTACCCTACCTTCGGCACCCGCTAACACTGTGCGGTCAGCAGCACAGACGGCCACCGTTCTATTATCTATTCTCCCAAAACCAGCGATATTCCCATCGGCAGGCGTTTCATCCTCCATGCCAGAAATGTCGGACTGATTTAAGATGCCCATCTCTAAGAAAGTCCCCGGGTCGAGCAACTTATCTATCCTCTCCCGAGCAGTCAAGTGACCACGCTTGTACTGCCTGTCTATTTTAGCTTTGCCTCCCATCCGGAGTGCCTTCTGCCTGCGCCTATGAAGTTCTTCTAGACCCGATTTCATATCCATTTCCCTACCTCATACAATGTCTCAAGTCTCTATTGCAATCAACATGTCCCCGCGTTTCACTGACTGGCCACTGGAGACATTTACTTCGCTGATTTTGCCACTTGCCGGAGCCACTATGGGGTTCTCCATCTTCATAGCCTCCAGTATGCACAAAGTGTCACCTTCGTTGACTTTGTCACCCACAGCGACATCAACGCTTTTTATTATCCCCGGCATTGGGCTCGCAACGATCTCTCTTGCCATTATTTGTCCCCCTTCTAGATATAGCCGTCCTGTATAATAAACTCACGAGAGTCGCAAAGTCAACAAAACGGAGGGAGCAGCGATAGTAACAAATCGAGTATAATAATAGGCCACGTCAAATTTAAGCACTGCTATTGCAAATAAGGAGCTAAACAATTGAAAAGCATCGTAGATCAATTCGACCCCATCTTCAAGCCTAAATCGATTGCCATATTAGGCGCCTCCGATAGACCTGGTAAATGGGGCTACATAATGGTGGACAGGCCACTAAAGACAGGATTTAGTGGCGCCATATATCCCGTGAATTCAAATAAAGATAAAATTCTCGGTCTCCGATCTTATCGAAGTGTCCTGGATATCCCAGACCAAGTTGACCTTGCAGTAGTGACAGCTCCTGCCCCTGCTACCCCTGAGTTGATGCGAGAATGTGTAAAGAAAAGAGTGAAGGGAGCAATCCTAATCCCCGGTGGATTTGCCGAGGCTGGCAGTGCGGGAAAAGCACTTGAAAACGAGGTCGTGAGGATAGCTAGAGCAGGGAGAATACGGTTTGTGGGACCCAATTGCATGGGAATATGGAGCGCTGCCGGGAATCTCAATCTGTGTTTTCACCAAACACCTAAACCAGGAGCCATTGCCTTCGTTTCTCAGAGCGGAACCTTCGGCGGATACCTATCCGAAATAGCCAACGCCAAAGGGTATGGACTGAGCAAATTCATAAGCATCGGAAACCAGGCAAACATCACTGCTTCTGAATACCTGGAATATTTAGCCGAAGATGCGGAGACAAAGGCCATCGTCTTCTACGTGGAGGGCTTTAAGGATGGCAATAGATTCTTCGAGCTCGCCAAGGAAGTGATAAAGAGGAAACCGATCGTGATTTATAAAGGCGGTAGCACGGGTGCCGGTGCCAGAGCCACACTATCCCATACTGCGTCTCTCGCCGGTTCTGAAGACGTGTTTGAAGGGATGTGCCGACAGGTAGGTCTCATAAGGGCCAGCGAAGCCATACACTCCTTCGAGATGGCTGAAGCGCTTGTAGAACAACCTTTACCCAGAGGCAAAAGGGTAGCCATTATGGGAAGCGGTGGCCAAGGTGTTGTAGCTACCGATGCCTGTGCCTCTCTAGGACTTGAAGTTCCCGAGTTCGATGAAGAGACAGTAAACAGCTTGAAGAAGCTTTTACCACCTCACGCCCCACCAGCCAGAAATCCGGTTGATTTCGCTGGCAGCTACCGCACCACCCTTGATGAGACAAAAGTAATAGAAAAACTCCTCAGTTTGGATTACATCGACGGTGTGATAACCAACGTTCCTATTAATCCCATGGTTTGGGGCCTCAAGCCCACCTCAGCGGATACCGACAAGCCCTTACCTGATACAATTAAGGCCACATTTCAAGCCGCTGAGCTGTTCGCCTTGCTACCTAAGAGATATAACAAGCCTATAATTACCTTACGCTTTCGCCGTACTGACGACCCCACCATCAACATCCTGAAGGAAGCCGGGATACCTGTCTATGACACTCCTGAGCAATGTGCTCGTGCCATGTACGCTTTGGTCAAATACGCAGAAGCCCGAAGAGCCGCCGAATAATGTAATTGATTTCAAAGCCCCGCCATAGCCTTGACACTCGCTCGTGGCAAAAGTTATACTTCTTCGGTGGGGCCATTAGCTCAGTTGGTTAGAGCACGGTCCTGATAAGACCGGGGTCTGTGGTTCGAGTCCACAATGGCCCACCATATTCCCAATTCGTCTATCCTCAAATCCTGTTTTGCACAGCATCTTCTGCTACAATTACAGCCACTAATGGGCAAATAGAGTGTCCGTTCACCGGCAGTGCCAACGAGACAGTCTTCGCTCAGCATTTCAATCAGATGACGATTGTTACCAAGGGGACAACTCTGCCTAAAACATGAGGCGACTCAGGACTGACTTTCAGCAGCAACGACAGGCTAGAGTTGGTGATGATAAGCCCGGCAGACACTAAAGTCCAAGACTGTATCTCCGAGCCAAAAGCGGGGGGCAAGATTGTGTACAGCCAGACTTATTCCGTATCTAAGAATGAGACCAGATTGAAACTGGTCTCATTCAAGCCAAATTCCTACGTTACCCGCGTAGCTGTTAACAACATACTGGTCAAAAACTTAACCTTCTCCACCAAATAGGTATAGCCCGAGCCTAACTGGCCTACATCACGAAACATCAACTAGCGGGGATAGGCGGTCAATCGTCTTTTCTATAACTTGCCCATCGCCAATTGAAATTTCAATGGCTCCCTGGGGACAGACATCAACACATCGGCCACAGCCCCGACAGGCATCACTTCTAACAGCACGATTGTCAACCAGACGGATGGCATCAACAAAGCACACGCCTTGCGTACAAGTCCCGCAGCCCATACACCGCTCGGTAACCGTTACTATAACACCCGGCATCTTCGTAGTCTTGGCGCCAACTTGAGGAGCAATGTGCGGCAGCATCCGCCACAAACAGCAGCAAGGACAGCAATTGCAGACGGTAAGAAGCTTGTTACCCGGACTAACACCGAGCCAAACTGTATCTAGCTTGTTGCGACCGATCAGATGAACCAGACCAGCTTCACGGCAACGTTTCACGTGGTCATGCGCCTCCTCCCTCGTAACGCGCCGTCCCAGCTTCGGATTGATGCCCAATGCCGCTTCTCCAAGAAAAAGACACCCCAGCTCAACCGGGTAATCTTTACACTTAGAGGCATCGCGGCAGATGCAGGTGTTCATAACCCAATGATAATTGGCTTTCTCGATAAAATGCTCCACCACCTGAGAGGGTAATACCATCTGGTCTGGCACACTGACCGGCTTGTTTATCCGAATCACTCGGTCGTTGGGCAGGTAGATTAAATCGTCGCCCTCGAAGAGCCAGTGGTCAAAGGCTTTGCCAATTATCGGCACCCTGGTCAACTTAGCAAAAATAAAGCGGCCCGGAAAACCCAACTTAATGAGTTCCACGAGCCACAAAGGCCTCGCCACGGCTACATTAACCCCATAGCAAGTAGCCTATCAGACAGCCGAATTCAATACTGAAGGACTGGGTATCTATATTAAAGACACCCAGCCCTTCAGAAGTCCCAACTACCTACGACTTCAGCTCTTACCTATTCTGAACATCTTAGTCCCACACACGGGGCATACACCCTGGGTTGCCGGCTTGCCATTCTTCATCCTTATGTTTCTGGCATCCTTCATTTCCCTCTTAGTGCGGCACTTCATGCAGTATGCTTGCATCTCTTACCTCCTTAGCAATACACAATAAACCATCACGAGTAAAATGTCAATAGTACCAAGGTCACCTACAAGCTAAAATTTTTGATTTTTATACTTATTGCCACCTGACTGCTCTCTATCTTCAATGGGGAAGAGGGGACTCGAACCCCTACGCCTTGCGGCACATGATCCTAAGTCATGCTCGTCTGCCAATTCCGACACTTCCCCAGATAGAAAATCACCTAATATTGTAGCATTTCCAAGCCCGATTTGCTTACCCCTTTAGCACTGGCTGGCCTGTTACCATGCCTTATTTGAGATAAGTAGGAATGACTAACTCCTAACTCCCTAGCTAATTGCCTTAAAGACTTCTGTTTGCACTTCATCTTCTTTTTACCTCCTCTTTCGTTTCCTTCTTCTCTTGTAGTCCAAGCTTAAGACAACCCAGTCACGGCCTAGTCGCTAGTGTTCTCTAGGGCATTCCGTGCAATAGACTACACTGCAAAAAAATTCAAATTTTCCGTTCTCGGCCTTACATAGAATAAACTTCTGGTCGTTTCTGGCGTTTTATTAATTGGGCGAGTCATTGCCCCCCTATACTTATGGAGAAGCCGGCGTAGTGACCAGCGCCGGTTTCTCATCTTCTTTTACCTCATCTTGGCTACTTCACTGCTATGTATGGTAGCTAGTATTGCCTTATTAGTGAAGGGGCTCACTTTAAGGACTAGGAAGTAGCTTTCCCTGAGATTATCCTCAGCACAAAGCCTTTTTACATTTACAAAAATCTGGACACGTAGATTTACTATGACTATCTGTTAAAGGGGGGGTAGGGAGTGGTGAGCTCGTTCAGATAGATGAGTGACACTTCATATCTCGCAGAACAACATTAAAAGTAACGCTGCGTTTTACAGCTCGAAAAGTAAAAGGTTAATAACTGTTTCCTCCCTCCCCTGGCGGGAGGGAATTAGAGGGAGGGGGATTGTCTCAGGTTTCACCCTCACCCTAACCCTCTCCCATTAAGGGAGAGGGAAGGAAATAAGCAAGACTGCAGAGTGGCCATTGCGATCTCGGAAGAAAACGAAAGTGCCACTAATGTACTGAACGAGTACAAGGAATTGCCCTCTTGACCTGAAATTGCTACAATCGTTTGGCATCGTCAGCCTATCCTTATTCCGACGGCCTCCAACAATGGCTATTGATGGCTGCATCAAATCGAGGAAAGGCATTCTGCGAATCTATAAGCGAGGTGACCAAATGACAAAACCAGATTTCTCTTTGAAAGGCAAAGTAGCTCTGATAACCGGAGGCAGTCGTGGCATCGGTAAGGCCACCGCTCTTGGGTTTGCCAGCGCAGGTGCAGATGTTGTGGTTGCTAGCCGGAAACTCCCCGACCTAGAGCAGGTGGCTGCTGAGATAAGAGGATTGGGAAGAAAAGCCCTGCCAGTGTCAGCACATATAGCGAGGCTAGAAGAGATAAAGAACCTGGTCAACACGGGTTGTCAGGAGTTCGGCAAAATTGACATCTTGGTGAACAATGCCGGCACCAGCCCAGCCATGAGCCCGATGCTGGACTTAGAGGAACGGCTCTGGGATTCAATCATAAATCTGAATCTGAAAGGGCTGGTGTTTCTCAGCCAGGCTGTGGCTAGGGTGATGAAAGAGCACGGCGGCGGCACGATTATTAACGTTGCCTCCGTAGCTGGCTTCAGGCACGAACCAAATATCGGTGTATATTCAATCAGCAAAGCTGCTGTGATAATGACAACCAAGATTATGGCCCAAGAATGGGCAAAATATAATATAAGGGTAAACGCCATAGCTCCCGGTCACATACACACACGCCTTGGCGACTCCATCTTTGAGGCAGTGCCAGAGTATAAAGAAGAATTTTTGCAGAGAGTACCGATAGGGCGCATAGGTGACCCGGATGAAATCGTCGGGGCCATGATTTATCTGGCGTCTGATGCGTCTAGCTATGTGACCGGAGAAACCCTCGTTGTCGACGGGGGGACATTGACGACTTAAGCAAGATGGAAAGGTGCTGACAATCATCGTTTATCACTGGCCAGACTGTCTGTATTGACGGCTGATTGTCACTAGCCTGGCTATCCACAGCCTTTACAAGACAGGACGCATTTATCACAAGGCACAGTCTATCGGAGATTCTTGTAAGCTATCGACGAAGGACTATCTACATTGCCTTCGTGGACACTGCAAGTTCGAATCGCTCTGTGCTTACTATTTCTGCGGTGGAGGAGGTGTTGGTGGAGAAGGCATCCAGGCTTGTGATGGGCCGCTGGCATGTTGTGCTGTAGCCCCACCGGTTACAAGGGGACCACAATTTTGCCAACAATTGTTACAGCCCGCCCACCAACCATCCCGCCAGCCATATAGCCAACCGTTGTACCATCCTTGATTGTAGCCTTTGTTGTAGCCAATCTGCTCGCCGGCTTGCTCGCCCGTTTCATAGGATTGATGGGCATCCTGCTGACCTTTGTTGTATCCTTGGTCATAGCCAGCCTTCTGACCGGCTGTCTGACCATCAGCATATCCCTTTGCCTGTCCGTCATTGTAGCCTTTAGCATAGCCTGTCTTTTCCCCATCCTGAGTGCCTTTGGCATAGCCAGTTTGATAGCCTACAGCGTCGCCCCGCTGATAGGCGACGAACCCACCTCCCAAAGCCAAAATAATCAGCACCACTATAATTGCAATCACGCCGCCGCTAAGCTTCATTTGTTACCTCCTTTAGCTTACCGTTTTAATATTATTCCGACAGGACAATGGTCTGAGCCTGTTACTTCAGACATTATAAAGGCATTTGAAACCACTGACAACAAATCTTCCGTTACAAAAAAGTAGTCGATCCTCCAGCCCACATTCCTCTCCCGGGCTCTCGTCTTCATATCCCACCAAGTATATTGATGAGGCTGCTTATTGAAGTGGCGAAAAGTATCAATATAACCGTGAGCCACGAACTTGTCCAGCCAGTCTCTTTCAATGGGCAAAAAACCTGAGATGTTCTCATTCTCTTTCGGCCTGGCCAGATCTATTTCCTTATGAGCTGTATTGAAATCGCCACAGGCAGCCAGCTTAGTTCCCGCTGCCTTGAGAGAATCAGCAAACTGGAGGAAAGCCTCATAGAAATCGATCTTATACTTCAATCGCTCCTCACCCATTTTCCCATTCGGGAAATACACATTCATTAGAAGGAAATCAGCATATTCGGTTATTATGACCCTCCCTTCCAAATCGAACCCCGCGCCTTCAAAGCCATATTTCACAGCGACAGGCTTCGTCTTTGTGAATGTGGCAACACCGCTATAGCCTTTTCTTTCCGGGTAATTCCAGTATGCATGATATCCTTGTGGCTCACGCAGATCTTTATCAAGCTGTTCAGGATGCGCCTTCGTTTCCTGAAGGCAAAGAATGTCTGGGGATTCTTTATACAGCCACCCCAAAAACCCCTTACCCCTCACCGCTCTGATTCCATTAACGTTCCAACACAATATCTTCACTTCTGCCATAAGCGATACTCTTTATAAACCCGCCAGAATTATCACCATCTTGAGCCGATACCACCACAGTCAGGACATGGTTTCCAGTCCCCACCACCAGCGGCTACACGTCCGCTACCTTGACAGAGTGAGCACAGGACGGCATCGCTGGGCACCAGATTATAGCCCCGTTGATTGCACACCGGGCACGGCTCAGGTGCAGAAGGCTCACCAATACCCGGTGGTGCTGAACCTTGTCCACGACAATAAGCACAACGCTTTCTATTCATCATCTGAGTACTCCTTACATCACAATCTTCCTTAGCACGAAAAACTGCTTCTCCTGCCAGATTAGAATGGCGCCAGCTTAGTTGTCTTGCGCCAAGCCCATCTATTAGCACTGAACGACCTCAGCTTATCGTAGGCTGTCTTCTCATCCAGTTTCATTGCATCAGCAACTTGTTCCACCGTTGCCCCCTCAGCCATGCCCAGATACTCAAGCATGTTTGCTTCGAGCTCTTTACCCACCTTTCTGAGCACCGGTATTGCCTTCCTACCAGATTGAGTTAAGACGTATAACTCCATTTATCCAACTCCTGCTTTCTCTCTACCCTAAGCTCGATTGTACAACAATCATAAAACTATGTCACTACGTTAAATGTTTTGATGCCCAATACCATAGCTGGCTTGACAAGCGCAGAGATTGCCCATATAAAGGAGCTACCTTTGTGGTAGAACTGCCCATCAGCAAGGATTAACCACCAAGAAGAGTCAGAGGTTATCAATCACCGGCCGAAAGCCGCAACAGCCTTGCAATCAGCAACACGGCCTCCAGCTGTATGGCGCTACCCACCCACTCTATATGAGCACGTACAAAATCGTAGGCGGTCTGCAAATGAGGCTCCAGTACCTTAGTATCCTTTTCCAAACGCAACTTGTTGACCATCGAGGGAATGTCTATAGCTAAAGGGCAGTGCTGCTGACACTTTCTGCAACTAAGACACAGCTCAAGCCCGTCATCAGCCCTGGCAGGGGCTTCCAGGCTCAGAACAGAATAGACTAATCCCCTCCCGCCTAGCTGGCTATCAACGCCAAATCTATTACCATAAACAATATAGGCCGGACAGACCAGCAGACACTGTCCGCAGCCTATACAGTAAAGCAACTCCTTATATTCGCTTCTGGCTATGTCGCTCCTGTGATTATCCACTAGAATTAGGCAGATCTCCTTAGGGCCGTGAACGCCCTTGATTAGCTGTTTTTCGATATCAGCAGTCTGGCTTGAGCCGGCGATTATATTTAGGAATGAGGTCGCCAAAGCGCCGGTGGCATAGAATGTCTGGAGCTTCAACATATTCAGAGCTTCTTCAATGCCCGGGTATATCTTGTCTATTCCAGCCAGAACTATATGTTTTTCGGGGCGCATTGCCACCTGAATGATATTACCCTCATTATGCAGCAGCAGAATAGCTCCATCTTCGGCAGCAATGGCATTAGCCCCAGTGATGCCGATTGTAGCCTTGTTTATATATGCCGATATCTCATCTCTAATTAGCTCGACTATCGCCTGGGCAGTCGGTTTTACTGTTTTGCCTAAATGAGCAGAGAGGATTTTAGCTATATCATACCTGGTGAGATGACTGGCTGGGCCTGTAGGATGCGATGGCACATCACCGCCAAGCTGAATTATCCTATCGCCGATGTCAGTTTCTATGACCTCGATGCCCACTGCTTCTAGAGCCTCAGTCAGCCCGATTTCCTTGGTCAAATTCGACTTCGATTTGACCACCAACCTGTTATCGTCTATCTCACTGATAACCAGCGATACCGCCTCCTCCTGGCTATCCGCCCTGTATACCTTTATACCGTTTTGTCTCAGATTCTCTATCGCCTGTTTGAGAAGTGCCTCGTTACCGATAGCTTTCTCCCGAGCTTGCCTCAACCTTTTCTTCCGGTCTTCGAGGTCTGTTATCCTGCGGATATTTGCCCGTTGTCTTCGCCTGACCACATTAAAGGCTTTTCTCATAGCTTGTATTTGCCGTGCCTTTTTTAACCGGATTGATGAACCCCTTTCAGAATGGGATGCTAGTTCACCCATGTTTATTTCTCACAAAACCCTAGCTAAGTATAAATGTATCGCAATTATAGCAAATTTGATTCTCTGACGATGCAGCCCCGAGGCTAAAGCCTCGGGAGCCCGACCCTAAAGGGTCGGGGCTACATTTTCAGACAGCCTTTGTCCAAAACAAACAGACTGAGCGGTCTATCACTACAACTTTCACCCCCGTACCAGACTAGCAAATTTCTTCATTGTTCAATGCAAATCTGGTATGATGTTATATAGCCTGACTTGGCAAGAAAGAATGACCTGCTTTAAGCAGAGTCGAGATACAGACGAGGGAGCGTTTGAGTCCCGGTGGGCTTCGCGGACTTCAAATCCGTCGGGAGGCAATAAGAATGTCTCTGGTGGGTTCGACCCCCATACGCTCCCGCCAACCTTTCGCTTAACACCCAGTCAAGTGTAAACAAGCACCAGAAAAGGGAACGCTTACCGTCATGTCATTGCGAGGAACGCAGTGACGTGGCAATCTAGGTGTGGAGAAAAGCAGTGAGATTGCTTCGCTTCGGTCGCAACGACAGGCGAGGATTGCCAATTATCTTAAAGAGGAGAGTTATGCGAGTAAACCTTCAGCACACTCACATCTTTGTCTCGGACATAGAGGCCACGCTTAGATTCTGGCAGGACATGTTCGGCACCCAGATATTGTTTGACACCGAAATAGCTGAAGCTCGACAGGATAGTCTGAGGCGGGCTTTTGTCTTCGAGGACACGGGGTAATAAAACAGGCCAGCTTTCCTGGCTTGAACAGGCATCACAGTAAATACCAGGCACAGGCCCATAAAAGCAGAGCTACGAATAAGAAGCCGCCAATTACACTGATAAGTTCTTTGCCCATTCTGTAGCTCCGAATTTCCCGGTATTTGGTGGTTATGACAAATACCAAACACAGGCCGCAACTAGAATAGCCACAAGAACAGCAACGTTAAGTACAATGCCCCCAAACATCCCCAATAGTTTCTTATCACCTCTGAGGATAACCAAGAATCTTTTACTGCTGCTCATCTCTCCCTCTTTGCCATAATGTATTGTTCCCCTCGACTCGTCCTCTATATTTTCACACAGGATAGTCGGCAAAACATGATGAATTGGTACTGTTTCAGAGAGGCACTTGTGTACCATAAATTAGAGACGACCTAAGTACCAGATTTATCTGTGATGACAGACCTTCAGGTCTGTCCGCTTCTTTCCCTCTCCCTCGACGGGAGGAAGAGTGGGCAGGCATCCAGCGAGGATTTACTCCCGCGGGGATATGGGGAACGGGAGAGGCTAGGTGAGGATGAACCTCGGACTGGTTTCGAAACACAAGGAAAGGCCAATAATGTATTGAACGCGCACAAGGTTTTTTATTTTGCTTCGGGTAGGTATATAATTTATTCTATGTATGACAATACTCCAGACTCAGACGACACGTTAGTATCTATAGAAGGAGAACCGGAGCATAAGTTGCAGCCAGCGTTCCCATGTCCAAAATGTGGCGCTCAAATCCCCGTGGGTCAACAGTTCTGCAGCACTTGTGGTGAACGGTTCGAATATAGATGTGGCCACTGCGGTGCTGTTGCTGAAACCCTATCCGGGTTTTGCACCAATTGCGGCGGAAAACTATACCAGCAAACACAGTTGGCAAAGCCTTCAGCTAAGAAAGTCAGAAGAACCCGCCAAGAAGAAAAACCAAAAAAGAAAAAGGCAATACCGCAGCCTATCGGTCAGGTTGGCCGCTATCTTATCCTCATAGCTATTATCATTTTCATTGGAGCAATCCTCTACGCTATTGGTACAAGTCCGCAAGGGGAAATGTCTAACTGGCTTGGCGGCGGCTTCACCTTCGGGGGCCAATCCCCGCCTTCAACACCACCCAGTACAGACGCCCAGCCTACACCAAAACCAGCCCCTGATTTACCTCGTTACACGACTGACCAGGTCATAGCTGCAGCAAAGAACCTCAGCCCTGATTGTCGAGCGCCCGCCAAGCGAACCGGCTGAGTTGGCTACTATTGTCCTCAGTATGAGGACGCCGAACCAACTTTTACTGCTAACTATCTGAGTAATGGAATGTGGAGCGTGGTCAAAACCTGCCCGATAAACTCAGAATATAATGGTTCCTGGTTCTTCTACGAGGACACCGGCCAACTGACAGAACAGGATTAGCTATCTCAGGACTCGCTCGTCACCGACGCGGCGTGTAAGCTTTTTCTCATCCATATATTCCAGAAGTGCCTGGGCATACTTCCGGCTGGTGCCCAGCATATCCCGCACTTCGGCGAGGGTCACTTTGCCTTTTGCCTTGGCATAAGTGATAACTTTATCCACCATTTCGTTATAGGCAGAGGCGGAAAAGACTACACCGTCGCTTACCTTTACCACCTGTCGCTGCTCGAGAAGCAAATTGAGCAGGTCAGGTTCGAGCGTTATATCACCGGGTGGAGAATAAGGATTCTGGTTCAGAGCATGAAGGAAGACATCAATTTTTGCCTGCTGCTGCTGAGAAAGTTGAACTCGGTAATAAGGGAGGCGGACAGCTGCTCCCTCTTCGACCAGAATGCCATCATCGAAAAGCCTCTGTAATGCAGGCGAATGCGGCGGTAGGCCGACTTTGCTGCTCAGTTCACCCTTGGGCATTCCCAACCGAGCCGGGAATTTTCGATGATAGTTTTCTACTGCAGCTTCTGCTTTCTTAGCCAATCGTTCCCAACCAGAACTGGCAAAAAGTAGGCTATGCTCCCCCTGCCCTACTGCCACCACCTTTCCTTTTTTAATAAGCTCCTCAACAACCTCATGGGCTTCATCAGCCGCCAGGCCACACTGAACTACCAGCTTCTCCAATTCCAAGGGTTGATTCGCCTCCAGAGTAGCAACTATAACATCTTCTATTGCACCCTCCCCCCTAACTTTCAGGGTTTGGATGATTGCCGGGCGGAACCGGCGATGTCTCGGGGCGTGCGAATTAACAATCTGACCACCTCCCAAGGTATCCATAGGTGAACGGATAATGAAATGGTCAGCTTTAACCAATGCCACTGGTTTAGCCAAGGCGAGTTGAGCCCAGGAAATGTCTCCAGAATCCAGTTTTTCTTTCTCCAGCAGGTGAACTTTAGTCATCACCTCGGCAGTGCCTGTGAAAAAGCTGGCGGCAGCGCCATGACGCAGAGAATGTTTGAGGTCTGAAAGCATGCGAAGCTTTACATCTATTCTCGCTGTCGGCACTAACCAGCCTGGAGAGGTGAGCACATCACCGCGCTCCAATTGAGAAATAGTCACTCCAGCTAAGTTGGCTGCTACACGACTGCCCGGTTTAGCGACATCAATGCGAGTCTTGTGAGTTTGCAGCCCTCGCAGCCTGGCTTTCAGTCCCGAAGGAATGACCTCAACTTCCTGCCCCACCGATAGCGAGCCATCAACCAATGTTCCAGTGACTACAGTGCCGGAGCCAGCTATAGTGAAGGCACGATCTATTATAAGCCTGGGCCTGCCGATATCCTTCCTTGGCTCAGCAGATATTAAAATCCGGTCGATAGTTGAGACCAGGTTTGGTAGCCCCTCACCAGTCACCGCAGATACAGCAATGACGGGAGCTTCAGCCAGAGCCGTCGACTTTATCAATTCCTCAATCTCAAGCCTGACCAGGCTCAACAATTCTTCATCAACCAGGTCCTTCTTGGTGATAACCACAATGCCTTTTCTTATGTCAAGTAAGTCGAGTATAGCTAAATGCTCTCTGGTCTGGGGCATTATCCCCTCATCAGCAGCAACGATAAGCAAGGCTAAATCGATGCCACCTACACCAGCCAGCATATTCTTAACAAAACGCTCATGCCCGGGGACATCAACAATCCCAACTTCCTGCCCACTGGGTAATTTCATCCAGGCAAAACCCAGGTCGATGGTCATGCCACGTTCTTTTTCTTCTGGAAGTCGGTCAGGGTCTATTCCGGTCAATGCCTGTATCAAAACCGACTTGCCGTGGTCTATGTGACCAGCAGTACCTATAACAAACATCCTGTTACTTGTCCCCCACTCCTATTGTAGAACAGCAAATAAAAAACTCTAACTGGCAATCTGCCTCTCCCACTTTGTGGGAAAAATTATAGCTCATTGGTGATACACATTAAACATGTAGCCCCGAGGCTTTAGCCTCGGGAGCCCG
>VGNX01000021.1 GCA_016865855.1 Chloroflexota bacterium
TGTCCGAAAATGTAGTCCCGACCCTTTAGGGTCGGGCTCCCGAGGCTAAAGCCTCGGGGCTACATGTTTAATGTGTATCACCAATGAGCTATAATTTTTCCCACAAAGTGGGAGAGGCAGATTGCCAGTTAGAGTAGTTTTCGGACAGCCTCTATGAACCCGTATATTTATCAAAGCCACGAGCCTCATGCCAACATGCATCTGAAAGAAACGACCTCACGTTGGTTGCGTTACGCAGTTGATTTCCCCACCGCTTACACTACACAATATGAAGAAAACAACACCGTCTTCGGCGAATACTTTCAGCCACGGGATGCCGACCGCGCCCCATTAGCTATTATGGTTCACGGATGGGGTGACCGGAGCATAATCCCATGTAGATTCCTAGCGCGAACTCTAGCAAAAAGGGGAATAGCCTCCTTCATCTTATATCTGGTGTTCCACTCCAGCCGCATGCCAGAAACTATGAAAAGCCACCTTCCCTTCATTACCCCTGAGGAATGGTTTGAAGGCTACAAGGCCTCGGTAATCGACATCCGCCAGATAATAGACTGGGCAAGCAGCAGACCAGAGCTAGCCAAACAACAGATAGGAATAATCGGAATAAGCCTTGGTGGATTCGTCTCTGCTATAGCCATGGGATTGGATAAACGCATCAAGGCAGGGGTGTTTCTCATCGCTGGGGGAAACTCAGAAAAGATTACCTGGAATACCAAGAGCGAGGCCGTAGTGAAAGGGCACGGTTGCACCGAGGCAGAATGCCACCAAATCCGCAGTTACTATCCTCAGTACCTTGCTGAGATAGCCGAGAAGGGCTTTGGGAATGTTATCCCGGCTAAAGAGTGCTTTTTTACCGACCCGATGACCTTCGCTCCATACCTTCGGGAACGTCCGATATTGATGGCTAACGCGCTTTGGGACGAGGTGATTCCAAGGCAAGCTACGCTCGACTTTTGGGAAGCCTGCGATAAACCGGCCATCATATGGCTTCCGGGCACTCATGTTACCGTCTGGCTATGGTATCCCCTTATCGAGCAGAAAATTACTGGTTTTCTGAGCTCAACTTTCGGCATTTTGGGCAAACCTCGGATATGAGTTACCCAAATCCACATGCCGCCCGATGCAAGACCGTTGAGCAATCCCAACACCTCGTCCCTCCCATCGAGATCGCCACGTCGCTAGCGCTCCTCGTGATGACAGAAGAGGAAAAACTCCTCGCGATGGCATTTCCTTATTGTCATTGCAAGCCCTTCACCCGTGTCATTCTGAGATCTTCCCTATGTCATTCTGAGAGAGCAAAGCGACCGAAGAATCTCGCTCAGGGTAAACTCCGCGAAAAATCTCACCATGCTCAGGACACCGTCTAGAGACCCTTCGCTATCGCTCAGGGTAACAAGTAAAATCCCCGCTGCACCGAACTTGCCTCAAGTACGCTTTGTTGTTACAATATAAGCCGCCTTTTTAAAAGCAGACCCTAGAGCAGCAAGAGAAGCCAATTAACTCGCCTTGAGCAACGAATCTACTGACCTAATAGCAAAGTTCAAACTTATTTTTGAACCTCGCTCCATTGCCTTTCTAGGAGCCACCAATGACCCCGGAAAGTGGGGGTACCGTATACTATCCAACATTATAAACGGTGGATTTAAAGGAAGAATATACCCGGTAAATCCCACCAAGGAAGAGATACTGGGACTAAAAGTATACAAGAGCGTTAGTGAAATCCCCGAGACACCCGACCTAGCTGTTATTGTGATACCTCCCTCAGGTGTACCTACAGTTTTAAGGGAATGTGCCGCTAAGGGTATAAAAGCCGGGTTGGTCATAACCGCTGGCTTTGCCGAGGTCGGCGTAGAAGGAGAAGGACTCCAGCGAGAGATGGTCGAGATAGCCCACAGCACTGGCCTGAGGTTGGTGGGGCCTAACTCCAACGGGATTGTCAACCCGCATGACAAGCTCTATTCCGAGATGCCACCCATTTTCCCTCACCCAGGTTCCATTTCCATAGTCTCCCAGAGTGGAAATATAGTCGGAACGATAATGCGCCTGGCGATAGAAAGCGGCTTCGGCTGTGCCAAATGCATCAGTAGCGGTAATGAAGCAGACCTCCACTCCGAGGACTACACTAAATACCTAGCAGAAGACCCACAGACCAAAGTCATCCTTAGCTATATCGAAGGCTTCAAGGACGGCAGCCGATTCTTTGAGACGGCCAAGGAGGTAAGCAAGAAAAAGCCGATCGTAATGCTTAAGGCCGGTGAAACGCCAGCCGGAGCCATTGCTGCCAAGTCCCATACTGCATCCCTTGCCGGCTCATACACCGTATTTGACGCCATGTGCAAGCAATCCGGGGTAATAAGAGTAACAAGTCTGGACGAACTCGTTAACACCGGCATTGCTCTCCTGTGTCACCCGTTGCCCCGAGGTCGCAGAGTCGGCATAGTCACCGCTGGAGGGGGTTGGGGAGTTCTAGCTGCCGATGCCTGTGCCAGATTAGGGCTCGAGGTCGTTTCTTTGCCTCCCGAGACCATTAAGGAGCTGGATAGCTTCATGCCAGCATGGTGGAACCGAGGTAACCCAGTTGACCTGGTAGCTGGCATCTTTGGAGATGCTGTAATCAAATGTGTTGAAGTGATTTTACGCTGTCCTGTAGTTGACGGAGTTATCATGTTGGGATTAATGCCTGCCTTACCTCTAGAGCAGTTTTCTCCTGCTGCCAAAGAAGATGAAAGGGAGCGCCTGCGGGAGGCCCTCGTTTCAGCAATAGTTAGTATCTTCGACAAATTAAATGAACTGACCGACAAATACAAAAAGCCTACTATTGTTGCCTCCGAGCCAATCGCCTTCAGTGCCAATCTCGCCAAAAAAATAATCCGTGCCTTAGCGGACAGGAACTCCGTGTGTTATGACATGCCACATCAGGCAGCTGCAGCTTTCGCTAACCTGGCACGGTACAGCGAATACCTGAACCAGGGTAACAAATAACTACAACCCCAGATGGAACCAACGATTGCAAGTTAGACAGCACCCTATGTATAATTGAACTAAATCTAGAATGAGACTTTACAATCAGAATTCACCATTTGCTATGGCTGCCATCAAGCTGCATCTATTCCCTGCAGTTACCTCTACCGCTGAGCCATTTCTGAAAGTTAGCTTTCCTAACTGAGTGCCATGAGTAAGCTGAATAAAGCCTTATCTATCTTCCTGATTGTAGCCATAGTGGCTACGTTAGGCTTTATTATCTACATGGCGGCTACGCCAAAAAAAGGCGAGAAATTCACTGAATTCTATATCCTGAGCGCAGAGGGCAAGGCTCAGAATTACCCAAAACAAGTTATCTGGGGGGAGCCTGTTGACATACTAATTGGTGTAGTTAACCACGAATATCAGCCAGCAAGCTATCAGGCAAAGATAAAGGTAGGTGGCATCGAGGCTAGCGAAGTAAACATAGGTACGCTGGCTAACGGGGAAAAATGGGAGGGAAAAATCAGTTTCACTCCTCAGTTCGCCGGGGAAAGACAGAGAATCGATTTCTATCTATACAAAAACGGCGAAGATGTGCCTTATTTGAAGGAGCCACTCAGGTTGTACATCGATGTTATCTCCCCATAGCAGGCTGCTTATACGTGTGCACAGGAGAGCTTTAGCTTAGCCAGGTGGCCTCAAAAGGTCATACTGCCTTAGGAGATAAAATTGTATAACACCATCGTAATCGGCGCAGGGCCAGTTGGTAGCTATCTGGCTGGGAAATTAGCCCAGCTTGGCTACAAGGTGCTTGTCCTGGACAAGAAAATGGCTGCCGGGCAGGATATTTGCTGTACTGGCATTGTTAGCAAAGAATGCCTTGATTTGATACCTATTGATAAAAACCTCATCATAAGGCAAGCTAGCTCAGCCACATTCTTAGCACCTTCAGGTAAACCCCTTAGACTGTGGCGAAGTCATGAAGTGGCATACGTCATTGACCGGCCAGCTCTTAACCTAGCGCTGGCAGACCATGCTCAGAAATCTGGCGTCTGTTATCTTTTCGGTACACAGGTGGCTGATATCCAGGCTGAAACCGACCGCTTCTGCGTGGCAGCCAATTGCAGAGAGCAAAAGAAATTATTTGAAGCCGAGACAGTGGTTATTGCCGCAGGTTTTGGCTCACCCTTGCCTGGAAAGCTTGGTTTAGGAGAGATAAGCGATTTTATCATCGGGGCTCAAGCCGAGGTAAACATTAGTGACCATGGTGAGGCAGAAATTTACTTTGACCAGAGACTGGCTCCTGGCGGTTTTGCCTGGCTGGTACCTACCAGAGACAGTAAAGGCCTAGCTGGACTATTAACACACCAGCAACCCGAATGGTACTTAAACAAATTGCTATCAAGCCTTAAAACTCAAGACAAAATAACCTCAACCGAAGCCATCCTAGGTTACGGGGCTATCCCACTCCGGCCTCTCCCCAAGACATACGCCGACCGAATACTGGTAGTTGGTGAGGCAGCCGGACAGGTTAAGCCAACTACTGGTGGTGGTATATATTACGGACTCGTGTGTGCTGACATAGCCGCTAATACTCTCCACCAAGCATTTCAAGCCCATGACTTCTCTGAATCCAGACTAGCTTCCTATCAGAAGGGGTGGCGAGCCAGATTAGGTAAAGAGCTTCAAGTTGGCTACTGGGCACATCGTCTTTACCAGAAACTTGATAATCGTCAGATTGAGCGCCTGCACAATTTCATAAGCAAAAACGGCATACCACAGTTTATAGCCGAGCTGGATGATTTCTCTTTTGACTGGCACAGTGAGCTCATCTTGAAAACACTAAAGCACTTGGCTGTCGCTATTCCCGCCCAAGCAATCAAGCCCCCTATAAAACATAAGGCAACTGCAAATTCATTAAATTGTCAGTAGCTTGGCAAAGCCGAAAGGTTTAAAATTAGAGTAAAATAAGCCGAAAAACCCTCTTTGGCTTTGTAGGATAGCTAGGAGATAAAAAGATGAAGGTAATCTTTCTTTGTGGGGGCATTGGCAAAAGGATGTTCCCCATCACCGAGGACAAATTTCTGCTCAATTTCCTGGGCAAGACACTTCTACAGCATCAAATGGAAGTAGCCAAGCAGGCTGGCCTAAATCAGTTCCTGGTCATTGGTAATCCAGCAAATATGGGACAAATAGAGCAAATAGCCAGAATGTTCTCCGGTGCTAAGATTGAGCTGGCTCTGCAGAAACAACCGCTGGGCATTGCTGATGCATTAAAAAGCACCGCGTTTTTCTCGGATGGAGCTATCCTAGTAGTGAATCCTAACGATATTTTTGCAGCCTCGGCATATACTAGTCTCCTTCAAGAGGCCAAAAAGAAATCTGCAGCCTCATATATGCTAGGTTACCAGACGAAGAGCTATTTCCCGGGGGGCTACTTAGTTATCAACTCAAGAAATGTGCTCAAACACATTGTGGAAAAGCCGAAACCTGGCCAGGAGCCAAGCAATTTGGTAAATATCCTGGTTCACCTTCATACCGATTCTAAAAGACTCTTGGAATACATTGAAAAGGTCAAAACGACTAAGGACGATGTCTACGAATGTGCCCTGGACAACTTGGTCAAAGATGGACACAAAATCAAGGTGATCCCCTACACTGATTTCTGGGCACCCATAAAATACCCCTGGCACATCTTTGATGTGGTCAAATATCTCCTGGATATAAGCCAGCCAAGGATTTCAGCTTCGGCTTATATCTCAGAAAAGGCCACCATTGAGGGCAAGGTTTTTATAAGTGATAATGTTAGAGTTCTGGAAAATGCAGTGATAAGAGGGCCAGTCTACATTGGCCCCGGTTCCATAATTGGTACTAACGCCCTAGTACGAGACTACAGCCATATCGGAGCCGACTGTGTCATCGGTTACTCTACAGAGATCAAGGGTTCCTATATCGGCGACGGCTGTTGGATGCACTCCAGCTATATTGGTGACTCCATAATAGGCAAAGGTTGCTCCTTCGGCGCCGGCACTGTCCTAGCCAACTTCCGTTTTGATGAGCAGAACATCTCAGTAATAGTTGGGGGGGAAGCTATCGATACTGGACGGGATAAGCTCGGAGCAATAATTGGCGACAATTGCAAAACTGGAGTCAACGTTAGCGTTATGCCTGGCATCAAAATTGGTCCCAACTCTATCGTCGGTTCTCACGCCTGTCTGACAAAAGACCTCGGACCGGAAAAAATGATAGTGTCTGAGCCACATTACCGAACTCTACCCAACCCAGTTAAGCTTGATGAAGCAAAAAGAAAGGAGCTGAAAGAAAAACTCGAGAAATTAGGCGGCATTGAACCAGAAAAATGACTAAACTGCCAAATTTGAAACATCTGCCTCAACACGTAGCCATTATTATGGATGGTAATGGGCGGTGGGCAAAGCAACGCGGCCTGCCCAGATTAGCTGGACACAGACAGGGAGTCAACACAACCCAGAAGGTAGTGGAAATCTTCATGGAATACAAGATTCCCTACCTCACTCTATATGCTTTCTCCACCGAGAATTGGAACCGACCGCAACATGAGATAGATGGGATATTTAAAATTCTGGAAGAAAGGCTAGAGGAAGGAATTAAGTTCGCCCAGGAGAATGGTATAAGAATCCGCCACCTGGGTAAGCCTGACGGGCTGCCGCTAAGGCTACGGGAGAAAGTAAAACGGGCCCTGGAGCTAACTCATGACAACACTAGGATGACTGTGAGTTTAGCTTTCAATTATGGGGGGAGAGATGAGATTGTTGAGGCAGCGCGGAGTCTTGTCCTTGGCTGTATTTCGCCGCAAGATATTAATGAAAAGCTTTTCAGCCAATACCTCTATACCGCTGACATCCCTGACCCTGACTTGGTCATTCGTACTGGAGGCGAAATGCGGCTGAGTAACTTCCTGATATGGCAATCTGCCTATGCTGAGATCTACTTCACGCCAGTTTTATGGCCCGGTTTTGGCAAGAAAGAAATTGACAAAGCCCTTATTGCCTACAGCCAACGCCAACGCCGTTTTGGTGGCTTACCGCCAGAGTAAAATATAACCAGGTTAAACAAGCGAGGTATAAAGGCAAAAGATGAAAAACTATCAATAGCGGCTCGATTTGCATTTTACTTATAGTTATGTTATGCTGATAGTGGAATTTAAGAGTGCATCAAAAAAGTGGGGCTAGTTCCCACTTTTTTGTTAAGAAGGAAATAGAAAACGGGGAGTGGTATTCGATGAAAACTGAATTCATGGTTGCCCTTACCCAATTATCGGCTGAGAAGCATCTACCTAAAGAAGTGGTGCTGTCCGCAATAGAGTCAGCACTCGTCTCCGCTTACAGGAAAGATGCTTTTGCCGCCGGTCAGGACATCTCTGCCAAGATCAACCCCAACACTGGCGAAGTCAAGGTCTACGTAAGGAAGATAGTGGCTGAGAAACCCACTGATCCGATTCATGAGATATCCCTTGCGGAAGCTCAAAAGATCGACAGAAATGCCCAGATTGGCGATATTGTAAGCACAGAATCCACACCCCCGAATGCTGGCCGAATCGCTGCTCAGACGGCAAGACAGGTTATCCTGCAGCGGTTGCACGAGGCGGAACACCATGCGATTTTCGAGGAATTCACCGGCAAAGAGGATGAAATCGTTACGGGAATGGTGCAACGCATTATGCCAGAGCAAATTCATATCGATTTAGGCAAAGCTGAGGCAATACTTCCAAGCAGCGAACAGGTGCACAATGAGCGCTATCGTATTGGGCAAAGGCTCAAGTTGTACGTCCTGGAGGTAACCAAAACCAGCAGAGGACCTCAGATATTAGTGTCTCGCTCGCACCGCAACCTATTGCGCAGGCTTTTCGAACTGGAAATCCCAGAAATATATGGCGGCACCATAGAGATAAAGTCGATAGCTCGCGAGGCCGGCCATCGAAGCAAGGTGGCCGTAGCAGCACGCCAGGAAGGTATTGACCCTGTGGGTTGCTGTGTTGGGCTACGTGGCATTAGAATACAAAACATCGTAAATGAGCTGCATGGTGAAAAGATAGACGTGGTCCAATGGGCTGATGCCCCAGCAGTGTTCATCGCCAATGCCCTCAGCCCCGCTCAGGTATCAAGCGTTGAACTCAACCAAACGGAGAATACCGCCATAGTGGCTGCTCCTGATAAACAGCTATCGTTGGCCATCGGCAAGGAAGGACAAAATGCCAGATTAGCGGCAAAACTAACAGGCTGGCGAATCGATATCAAGAGCACCTCAGCCCTTGAGGCAGAAAAGGCCAGTTTGGGCAGAGAAGCTACCGTGGAAGCCAGAGAGGCAGTCGCTGAAGTAGAAGAGCCTGTCACCGAATTTGCCGCCATAGAGGAACTCCCTAGTCCAATGCCCATCAGCGAAGCAGAGGTAATCGGTGAACCGGAGTCAGTCGGTGAGGAGGAAATGGCAGGGGTAACCGCAGCTCCAATCGCCTTTGAGCTTGTTTTAGCTTCGGAGGTTTCCTCACCAGCCAAATCTGCAGAGGCCCGCAAGATTAGGTTCGCTGAGGATATACTACCAGCAAGGACAGATAAGACAAAGAAGAAGAGTGGCAAGAAGGAGGTGGATTTACCAAAAGGCAAAAGCAGACCCAAGAAAGCGCGTCCAAGGCCGATTAGCTACTCTGAGGAAGGCGAGCTTGAAGAATAATCTTAACAAGCAAATTCTTCGGCAAAGGCACGTACCTGAGCGTAGCTGTATATCTTGCCGAGAAAAAAAGACTAAAAGAGAGTTAATTCGAATCGTATGTCGTGCTGGCGTTGTAGAGATAGACCCTAAGGGTAAAGAGGCAGGCCGAGGAGTTTATCTATGCCCAATACGCGAATGCTGGGACACCGGACTGAAAGGCAATCGCTTGGAGTATGCCCTACGGACTGAGCTTATTTTGGAAAATCGCCAAGCGCTAATAGAATATGGCAAGAGCCTACCCAGAAGGGGAGAGAGCTAGAGTTGAGTAACAAGAAGCAAAAACCGATTGCCAACCAAGAGCAGGATAGCCAGGAAGCTAAGATTGACTCACAGGTACTGCCTCATGTTAGCCTTCCCCCAGCTCTCAGTGTGAAACAATTGGCTGACCTTCTACAGGTTAGTGCCGTCGAGGTTATCAAGCAGCTCATGAGAAACGGTGTCATGGCCAATATTAATCAGGCCGTAGATTTCGATACTGCGGCGGTGGTAGCTGCTTATTTCGGCTATGAAGCTAAAAAACAGCCGGTGTCCGCTCAAATAAAACGCCCTATGCCAACGGGTGATGGTAAACTTTCCCCACGCCCACCGGTGATCACCATCATGGGGCACGTTGACCATGGTAAGACAAGCCTACTTGATGCCATCCGCAAAAGCAATGTAATCGCCACCGAAGCCGGTGCTATTACCCAACACATAGGAGCTTACCAAGTCGAGGTGGACTCACGAAAAATTACTTTTCTGGATACACCAGGACATGAAGCTTTCACTGCCATGAGAGCCAGAGGGACTCAAGTTACCGACATAGCTGTCCTCGTGGTAGCTGCTGATGACGGAGTGATGCCCCAAACTATAGAAGCCATAAACCATGCTCGAGCCGCTGATGTGCCCATAGTGGTTTCCATTAACAAAATTGACAAACCTAACTCCAATCCAGATAAAGTGAAACAGCAGCTGGCAGATTTAGGCTTGATTATTGAGGAGTGGGGAGGCGACACTGTATGCGTGCCAGTATCAGCTAAGAAAAAACAGGGTATAGACGAGCTTCTAGAAAACCTCCTTCTGGTCGCTGATATACTGGAGCTTAAAGCTGAGCATGATTGTCCCGCAGAGGGGGTGGTGATTGAAGCTAGACTTGATAAAACTAGGGGGCCAGTAGCTACCCTTCTGGTTCAAAAAGGTATACTCAAGCCTGGTGATACTCTTGCAATTGGTAATACTTGGGGCAGAGTCAAGGCTATGTTTAATGAGCTGGGTAAGCACCTTAAGAAAGCTGAACCTGCCACCCCTGTAGAAGTTCTTGGGCTAAACGCGGTCCCATATGCCGGAGACTCTTTCAAAGTTGTTAGCAACGAGCGTGAAGCAAGGATGCTCTTGGAAAAGCACAAGGACATGCAACAAAAAGCCCCAACTAGCGCTAAGACCTTGAGCCTGAGTGCCCTTTCAACCCAAATCAGCGCCGGCCAGATAAAGGAGCTCAATATAATTCTTAAAACAGATGTCCAAGGCAGCATCGAGCCTATCAGGAATTCTCTAGAGCAACTGGGTGATGAAAAGGTTAAGGTTAGAGTCATTCACTCGGGCAGTGGCAGTATTACAGAAAGCGATGTGCTACTGGCCTTAGCCTCCAAAGGAATAATCATTGGCTTCAACAGCCGACCGGAGCCAGGAGCACAGCGATTGGCTGAAGCAGAAGGAATAAGCCTTCGGTATTACAATGTAATTTATGAACTGGTAAAGGATGTGGATAAGGCACTGAAAGGTATGTTGGAGCCAGTCTATACTGAAGTTATCGAAGGACAGGCTGAAGTACTGGCTGTCTTTGAGACAGGGAAAAAGGGCAATGTAGCTGGAGTTTCAGTTAAAGAAGGTAAGTTAAGACGAGATGCTTTAGCCCGGCTCATACGTCGAGACGAATCAATCCACGAATCACGCATCAACAGCCTAAGGCGCTTCAAAGAAGATGTTAAAGAGGTAGCCACTGGCTTTGAATGTGGCGTTAAAATAGAAGGCTTTGCAGATTTCCAAGTTGGCGATATTATTCAATCCTACCGGCAGGAAATAATAAGCTAAACCACCCTGATTTCGGTTTTTCCAGGTTAGGTTCTCCCCTATATCCCAAATCACAGTCTTTAACTTAAAGGAACATATATGACACGGCGCGCTGAGCGGGTAAGCAGCATAATTCAGCAAGAAATCAGTGATTTGCTCCGAGAGCAAGTTAATGACCCGAGACTTACCAGCCTTATTTCAATAACCAAAGTTTCGACGTCTCCTGACTTGAGACTTACCAAAGTGTTTATTAGCACTTTAGGAAACAAGGTGAACAAAAACGAGATACTTCAGGGTTTCGCTGCTGCCTCAGGGTTTCTTCGCAAACAATTGGCCAACCGTCTAAAATTAAAGCACATGCCTGAGCTTAGCTTTCACCTCGACGATTCTATTGAGCGTGGAGCTGAAGTTCTAAGGCTAATCGAGCAGGTTGCTTCCAGAGATACCGAAAACGAAGATGAGCATTGACGGGATTCTCAACGTCAACAAGCCAGAAGGCAAGACTTCTTTCAATGTAGTAGCTTGGCTCAAACGTCTCACTGGAGAGAAACATGTCGGACATGCCGGCACACTAGATCCGATAGCTACAGGTGTGCTACCGATTTGTTTTGGTCAGGCGACACGAGTTGTCCGGTTTCTAACAGAGAGCAGCAAGACATACCTCGCCCAGATTGAACTAGGCGTAACCACAGATACCTTTGACAGGCAAGGGAAAATAATCGAGCGTGGAGATCCCAGCGGTATCACCGTGACCCAGATAAAAGAGGCTCTTACCGCCTTTCAGGGCGTCATTAAGCAAGTGCCTCCCGTATACAGTGCTTTGAAACACCAGGGCAGACGATACTATGAACTCGCTCGTGCTGGTGTCCCGATAAAGCTGAAACCAAGGCAGGTCGAAATTGTAAACCTAGAGCTTATTAACTGCCAGCCACCGCTTATAACAATCAATGTGGACTGTAGTAAGGGTACCTACATACGCTCCCTGGCTCACGATCTCGGGCAATACCTGCGCTGTGGCGCTCATTTGAAAAACCTGATCCGCTTACGGTGCGGGCCATTTCGCGTTGAAGACGCACTATCTCTGCCCCAAATTGAAGATGCCTTTCAGAAGAGCACTTGGAAAGAGTTTCTTCATCCTTTGGACAGCCCGCTCTCAAACTGGAAAGCAACCATTGTTGGCAAAAGAAATGAACTATCTATCAGAAACGGCTGCTCATTGCCTTTAGACGAAGCCTTCCTGCCTTCAGAGCAATACTGTCGCGCTTACAACCTCGATGGACATTTCATAGCTGTGCTACACTTTATCCCTGAAAAGAAGCTCTGGCATACAGAAAAGGTTTTTCGCCCTCTACAAGTCGGCTGCCCAGAGCAAAAGGGGCCATGCCAGATTTAAAGGTTTTTCCAAAGCACAAAGTCTGCTATAATCTCCGAGTGGAGAGGTAAAAATTAGCGGGGGCTCCCCCAAACTTACTTACAGAACTACATTGGGCAAATGCAGTGTTTTCTGGGTTTAGATGTCGGCTCCGTCAATGCCAAGCTGGCACTAGCCGACGCACATGGCAACATTATCAAGCTTGATACCGAAAAGATAACCTCGAGTCCAAAGGTTGCAGTCAACTCACTCATCACCAGGTTAAGCGAGAGGTTCAATCTTGACCAGATTGTCAGTGCTGGCATATCCGGCTCTGGCAAAACCATAATCCCAAAAGAACTCAATTGGTCGGAGTACAGTAGCTCGCTGTCGATTACTTCAGGTCTCCTTCACTGTTATCCTGATGCCAAAACCATCATGCAAATTGGCGGCCAGAGTTCTGTTGTCATACAACTGGAGGATGGGCTAAGAAAGCCATGGAAGGTAACATCAAATCCCCTTTGTGCTGCAGGCACTGGAAGATTCCTTGAACAGCAAGCATACAGGCTCGGCATCAGTATGGAAGAGTTTGCCAAACTGGCACTGAAATGCGAGAACAACCCACCCAGAATAGCTGCCCGGTGCAGCGTCTTTGCTAAAACCGACCTAATCCATCTACAACAAAAGGGTGTCCCAATTGAAGCCATGCTCTATGCGCTCTGCGAAAGTGTTGCCCGCATGGTCGCCTCTCTCCAGAAAGGGGCTTTTAAGGAACCAGCTTATTTCGTTGGTGGCGTTGCGGCTAATAATGCGATAGTAAAATCTCTCAATGATATATTGTCTGAAAGGAATGGGTGTCCGGTAAAGGTAATTGTCCCGGAGAACTACCTTTACATTGAGGCTCTGGGAGCAGCTTTACTTTCGATTGGAAGGAGTGCGCGAGTAATTGAGCTACCAGAAACCGATGCCCGGCAGCGCTATTTCAAAATGCCCAAGTTAGAACTTATTGCCTTTCAGGACAGCAGAGTAATTCAGAAAATAGAGCGCCCATGCACGGGCTATCTCGGGGTTGATGTTGGTTCTACCAGCACCAAGGCAGTGATTCTAGACGAGTCTGGCAAAACCGTACTGACAAAACATTACCTCATGACCGCTGGAAGACCTGTTGACGCAGTCAAAGAGGTCTTTAAAAACCTGCTTCGAAACGGGGCGGACAGAGTCAAAATAGTTGGTGTCGGCATCACCGGCTCCGGTAGATACCTTATCGGCAGCCTAATCGGGGCAGATTTGATTAAGAACGAAATTACCGCACAATCTAAAGCCGCCTCAAAAATAGACCCAGAAGCGGACATTATTGAGATCGGTGGCCAGGATTCAAAGCTTGTCATCAAAAGAAATGGCGTTGTCGTTGACTATCAAATGAACAAGGCATGTGCCACTGGAACTGGAAGCTTTATTGATGAACTGGCTGAAATGCTCGGTGTTTCAGTAAGTAACGGTGATTTCGCCAACCTAGCCTTCACGGCACCATACATCATCGATCTAGGTACAAGATGCGCTGCCTTCATGGGGCAAGCAGTAGCTTCGGTCCAACAGGAAGGTGTGCCACTTGGGATAATCACAGCTAGCCTTGCCAACTCCATAGCCAAAAATTACCTATCCAAGGTAGTTGGCAACAAGAAACTGGGGAATAAAATTATCCTTACCGGGGCTGTATTCTACAACCAAGCTGTTGTCTCCGCGTTTCACGAGCAACTTAAAGACAAAACCCTGATTGTAGCAGAACATAAGGAAATCAGTGGTGCCATAGGCGCAGCACTCCTGGCAAAAGAACATATGTCTGGACAAGGATCAAAATTCAAAGGATTCCAGAATGTCATAGATAGCCAGTGCACTCTTTCTACATTCATCTGTAAAGGATGTGAAAATAATTGCACCATTACTCGCATGCGGGTACCCGATGAGAAACCTACTTTCTATGGCAGCAGGTGCGATCGCTACGACAGCACCATCAGCCAGGGAAAGATAAAAACCTTCTTTGATGAGCGGGAAAAGTTGCTCTTTCGAGAATACCGGGAAGACTCCGGCTCTGTGCCATCAGTGGGGATCCCGAGGGCACTATTGGTATATGACTACGCACCGCTACTTATCGGCTTTCTAAACACGCTTAATGTAAAGGTCACCCTTTCCAGCAAGACCACCAAGGAAATAATGGAGAAGGCGGTTGAGTTAAGTTACACTGACAGTTGTTTCCCTCTCAAACTTCTCCACGGTCATGTGGCCAGCTTTACAGACATCGATTATATCCTCTATCCATGTACTACCCGACTAGGCAGAAAAGAAGGAGATGAAAACCAGAAGTATGCCTGTCCTCTTATTCAAGCATCTCCGTTCATAACACGTGAAGCTCTCGACCTCGGAGAACGACTTTTGATACCTGTACTAGACTTCAGTCGCGGCTATACCGACGCAATAAACAATCTCGCAGACGTCGCTGTGAAATTGGGATTTAGCAAAAGCGAAGGCAAGAAGGCAGCTCTTGCTGGCATCGAAGCACAGCAGCGATTCGAAGCAGATACAGCAGCTCTTGGCAAGAAGCTATTGGAAAAACTACACGAAAGCAACCAGTTAGGCGTGGTTCTTTTTGCCAGGTCCTATATGTCTCAGGATTCGGGGGCTAACCTCGGCATAGCCGAGAAGCTTGCACAGCTTGGTGTAGTGCCTATACCGCTCGACTTTCTGCCTCTTGCTTCAGTGAATCCCAAGCAATACTCAGACCGCCCGTACTGGTCCTGTGAAAGCAAACATATAGCCGGCGCTGCCATAGTAGCATCAGACCCGCAGCTATATGGGTTAATACTGACAAACTTCGGCTGTGGTCCAAATTCATTCATACTCAGAATTGTTGAAGATATAATGAGAACTAAGCCTCTAGGGCAGCTAGAAATTGACGAGCACGCGGCTGAGGCCGGCATCGTTACCCGCCTCGAAGCTCTTGTGGATACCATCAACGGATTCGCCCGCTCTACTAAACAACCTGAAGCCCGACACAAAGATATTTACAGGGGAACATCCACGCTCATCAACTCACGGAAGACATTTATCATTACGAGAATGTCACCTCATGTCGAGGTTATAAGCGCTGCAATGGAGGCCTGTGGGGCCAAGTCGATTGTGCTCCCCGAGCCGGATGAACGAAACCTACTCTTTAGTAACCAGCTAACATCAGGCACAGAATGTTTGCCTTATCGTATAACGTTAGGCGACTTCATAAGGTTCTGCCGCGAGAATAATTCCAACCTGAAAGACTTTGAGGGGTTTACTGCTGGAGCATATGGCCCATGCCGCTTTGGCAAGTACGCAATAGAACAGATGAAGGTATTAAAGGACATCGGTTTCGACCTTCCAATTCGCACTACAGTGTCAAACAATGCCTATCGAGATATCAACCTCAGCCCTGATTTTGAGCGACTCGCATGGAAAGGAATCGTCGCTGTAGACTGCCTAGAAAGACTCCTCTGGCGTACTCGTCCCTATGAAAGACATGCCAGATCAGCAGATAGTCTTTTCGAGGAATATATAAGCCGGATTGGAAGCCATGTTCGTAAGAAAGAAACTCTCGATGATATCCTGCAACAGGCGACCGGTGAATTCAGGTCTCTAATTGACTCCGGCCAGCCCAGAAAGCCACTGGTCGGCATCAACGGCGAGATATACTTGCGGTCCAACAGGTTCAGCAACAACAACCTCGTGAAGGTGTGCGAAGATGCCGGCCTTGAAGGCGTCGTTTCTCCAATGGGTGAATGGCTCAAATACATCTACCACAGGCATCTCGAGGATGCCATGCTGGACCGGAAAATCAAGAAGATCGTAACCAGCTACATAAAAAAGCGAATTCAGGAGCATGATGAACACTCCACAGCCGCTAATTGTGAAAACCTTTTGGAGTCGAGAGAGCCTCCTACTTCTGAAATACTAGGGCTAACAAGCCAGTATCTTTCCACAAAATGCGGCAGCGAGGCAGTTCTGAGTATAGGCAGTGGAATCAACTGGACAAATGATCATAGATTCTCCGGGGTCATATCGGTAATGCCACACGGCTGCATGCCTGGGGGAATCGTGGCGGCAATGGCAGAAAAGTTCAGCACGGTGTATCAGAAGCCCTGGATCAGCCTCACATATGACGGCTTCCCCGAAACCAATAACTTGGCAAAGATCAACGGTTTTGCTGAAATCGTAAAATTCTGCAGCAAAGAGGTCAAAAAAGCGCCTAAACAGACCTAGCCTCTTCTAGAACGAGCTAACGATAAGCGACATTGCACACTAACTAGCGCATTTGAGCTGAAGGCCAAAGTGTTTACCGAAGATGCACTCCTGGTCATAGAGACGACCTCGGCCCACTGAGCGTCAGTTGACATACCCACAGCTTCTTGCTATATTGCAGCATAGGTAGGCGAGATGATTGGCATACAAGGCAGTCAACCAGAATATTTGCCTGACTTATGGCGCAGAAGGATATAGTGAGGCATGCTTACCATAGTCATTCCGACTTTGAATGAGGAGCCTCGCCTTCCTTTGCTGCTTGAGAGTATAAGCAAACAAAATTTCAATGATGACTACGAAATAATCGTTGCTGATGCTAACTCGAAAGACAAAACGGTTGAAATAGCCAAAAATTACGGCTGTAAGGTTATCGCAGGTGGCCTGCCAGCAAAGGGAAGAAATCAGGGAGCCAGGATTGCCAAAGGCGATTTATTGCTCTTCGTCGATGGTGATACCATTTTGCCACAAGATTTCCTCAGCAAAAATCTAAAGGAATTCGAGGAAAGAAAGATAGATGTTGCCGGTTTTCGCCTTTATCCATATAAGAAGAATAGATTCTTCAATTTCTTATATGACCTGTTCTATAATTGGCCTGCCTTAGCCACAGAAAAAATCCTGCCGCATGCGTCAAATGTTATCCTCGTCAAGAAGAGCTTCCATCAGAGGATCGGGGGATTCGATGAAGAAATAAAGATTGCTGAGGACCATGCCTATGCTAGAGCAGGAGCAAAAATTGGAAGATTTTGTATATTGAGACGCTCACCAACTCTGGCTTGGACTAAGAGATTCGAACGCGATGGCTGGGTCAAGACTTGCTTTAAATATGCTCTGTACGAGTTTCACATGGTCTTTCTTGGCCCAGTCAAGTCAGCTATTTTTAGGTACCGCTTTGGGCATTATGAAGAGGTAAAGGTTAAGAATCCCGAGACAATTACAGGCAAATTGGCTCGTCTGTTCCAAATTCCCTGGAAGACCTTTGAAATTACGACGGTCTTGGTCGTGTCGCTTCCGATTCTTCTCATTTCTGCTCTTTGGGCAGCAAACAAAGCGTTTTTCGGTAGAATTGCAGGCAGGCTCCGGCCTTGTGTCTAAAAAATATCTTTAGTTTCTTTCATTATTTCACTACTGAGGGCACCGAGGTCCCTACGCCATTGGCTGGAGTCGCAGGGTTGGAAGACAAACTGGAATTTCAGATAAAGAGGCGAATTTACCTGCCTCCTATCTCAAAGCATCGTCTCTGGGAAATTTGGAATGAAGACTCCCGAAGATTCAAAGTTGAACAATCAGCCATTTTTGTACAGTTTGGGTATTTACACCATAAGGGTCTTGACAGTCTGTATTATAATGGATATGATTTAGCTTTGATGAAAGGAGGTGAAACAGATGGCGCAGGCATATTGCTTTAAATGTCGGACAAAGAGGGAGATCAAGAACCCGCAGAGCGTTACCCTGAAGAACAAGAGGCCGGCGACACGCGGAACTTGTCCAGTCTGTGGTACCAAACTATTCCGAATCGGCAAGGGTTAATCATCTACATGTTCTAGCCAGAGCGTGAAGACGATCTGTTAACTTTCTCAATGAAAAGCTTAGGGTTGCGGTCAAGAATTTGTTGGCGTTGCCGCTGGTTTAATCCTGCTTGACGAAGGATAGACTCAACTAAGCTCGGCGTCAGTAGGTCATTCTCGTCGTGGGCGTCAGAACTAACCAGCATTTTAGCTTTTGCTTTCTGGCTAACCAGAGCAACATGACTATTAGCCGCAGAATGTCCTTTTCGAGCCGTGAGTTCAATAAAGATGCCGTTTTGGGCTGCTAAGGTGGCTTCTTCAGGTGTTATTAAACCTGGATGGGCCAACATATCAACGTATGGAGATTGGACAGCGGCAAGGTTAGTGCCTTTCTCTACTGGTTCTACAGATGTCTCGCCGTGAACTACCACTAGCCAAGCTCCCATTTCTTTGGCTCTTTTAGCCACCTCAGAGACAGCCTGAGGCGGAACATGAGTAAGCTCTACACCCGGGATGGCTAGAATGTCCCAATAAGTTCTGGCTAGAGCACAATCGTCACTTATTTCCTTGATTATCCTGCCAAGTGAGCCAAAGGCTACATGGTCGGTAATAGCAACAGCTGAATAGCCTTTGACAAAAGCACGACGTATTAGCTCGATTGGTGATAAAATACCATCGCTATGAAAAGTGTGGGTGTGAAAGTCATAAAGCACCTTTCAAAAATACCATAAAGGCCTTGTCTTAGGCAAGAGCGTCCGCTATAATCACCAAATAAAATGGCAAAAAGAATGTTGCAATTGCAAGAAATTCTAGCCCCTTTAGACGGTTCTGGGGAAGCTGAAGGTATACTCCCCTACCTTAGAGATTTAGCTCCAAGATTTGGTTCCCACGTGCACATTTTAGGTGTGGGCATCGGAAGAAAGACACGCCGTGTAAACCGCCTCCTTGAAGATTACATCAACAGAATCGCAAAAGGTCTACACAGCGATAATATCAAAGCTGAACCGGTGATCCGTTATGGTATCGCAGCAGATAAAATCCTTGATTTCACCGTAGAAAAGGAGATTGATCTGATTATCATGGCTACCCATGGCCGAAGTGGTATCACACGTTGGTGGATGGGAAGCGTAGCTGAAAAGGTGACAAGTGAAGCTACAGCTCCAGTTCTGCTTATCCGAAGCAAACGACCCAGTAAAACCGGGACTGCTGGAAAGCTACTCTTTCTTCACAAAATCCTTGCCCCTTTAGATGGCTCAGACATTGGTGAATCAGCTCTATCTTATGCCGAAACACTAGCTATAAACTCGGGAACTTCGATCAGCCTGCTCCAGGTTGTCTCACCGCCTGGGACAGTAGAAGCCAGTTTACTCGGTGGCCCAGACTGGAGAAAGTTTGTCAGAGCCATGCATGATGCTGGCGTAGATTACCTGAAAAGCATCTCTGAAAGACTAAGTGGCAAGGGAATTAAATCCACATACGAAGTGGTCACTGGTGACCCCGCTGACAAAATAGTAGAATATGCTGAGGATGAGAAGGTTGGCTTGATAGCTATGTCAACTCATGGTCGAACGGGCCTTGCCCGGTGGGTATTAGGCAGCGTAGCCGACAAGGTGTTACACGGTGCCAGGATGCCCATATTATTAGTCAGGTCACCCAAGATGGTTATCCCCAAACCAAGGGGCTAGGATAGTAGTCCCATCAGTCCAGTGTACAGTAGAAATAGAGAGGAAACAGTTATGGGAAAAATAAATGTAGCTATAATAGGTGTCGGTAATTGCGCTTCTTCGCTCGTTCAGGGCGTCCATTACTATAGAAAAACCAAAGAAGGTGAAATTGTGCCCGGGCTAATGCATATTAATCTGGGCGGCTATCACATAAGCAATATCAATTTCGTAGCTGCCTTTGACATAGATAAAAATAAAGTCGGTAAGGACCTAGCCGAAGCTATTTTCACTCCACCTAATAATACATTCAAGTTCTGCGACGTGCCCAACATAGGGGTCAAAGTAACTCGGGGCATGACCCATGATGGGTTGGGGAAATATCTGTCGCAAATAATCACAAAATCGTCAGGTTCCACAGCTAATATTGTTGGCATTCTCAAAGAAACAAAAACAGATGTAGTGGTAAATTTTCTGCCGGTGGGTAGTGAAGAGGCAACCAAATGGTACATAGAACAAGTACTGGCTGCTGGCTGTGGCTTTATTAACTGCATACCAGTCTTCATTGCTCGCGAACCCTACTGGTATAAACGCTTCGCAGAGACAGGATTACCAATTATCGGTGACGATATCAAATCTCAGGTCGGAGCTACAATCACCCATCGCGTATTAACTAGACTCTTTCGTGACCGTGGAGTCAAGCTGGAAAGAACTTATCAGCTCAACTTCGGCGGCAATACTGATTTTTATAACATGCTGGAACGGGAGCGCCTGGAGTCAAAGAAAATTTCGAAAACCAACGCCGTCACCTCCCAGCTAGATTATGAGATTGAGCCCGACAACATCTACATCGGCCCCAGCGACTATGTGCCATGGCTGGCCGACCGTAAATTCTGTCACATTAGGATGGAAGGACGCACTTTTGGCGATGTCCCTCTCAATTTAGAGCTTAAATTGGAGGTATGGGATAGCCCTAACTCTGCTGGGGTAGTTATCGATGCCATAAGGTGCTGCAAATTAGCTATGGAGAGAGGCCTAACTGGAACTATAGTAGCTCCTAGTGCCTACTTCATGAAGTCGCCACCCATCCAATATTCCGACGACGAAGCCCGGAGACGGGTTGAGAACTTCATCGCTGGCAAGGATCAACAAACGCCGATTTGTCTCCCTGAGATAGTCAGCGAGAAGATAAAGGAAAGTTAAGCAGAACACAACTGTCAGATTCGCCAAACCAGAGCAGTAACAGCAGTGAAAATTGGTTTAGTCTGCCCATACGACTATTCCTTCCCAGGTGGGGTTGTCAACCACATCGCTTATCTGTCCCATAATTTCATCCAATGGGGGCATAAGGTCAAGATAATAGCCCCATGCCCAAAAGGGTGGAACCGCTACTTCGAAGAGGAGGTTACCCCCATTGGCAAACCTCTACCTGTGCCATCTGGTGGCTCTATCGCCCGCATCCCTGTATCCCCCTGGTTGCCGTCTCAAGTAGGCGAAATCTTGGCCAAGGAGGATTTTGATATCCTGCACATTCATGAGCCTTTCACACCCATGCTCTCCTTAAGCGCTCTCCTTAAGTCGAACTGCATAAACGTTGGTACTTTTCACGCTTGCCACAGTAAGCCTAGAACCTACTGGCTGGGCAAACCCATCTTAAGAAGATGGCTTTCCAAACTACATGGTAAAATCGCCGTTTCCAAACCGGCGCTGGAATATGTCAGCCGACATCTGCCAGGTGACTACCGTATTATCCCAAATGGCATAGATACCCAACACTTCTGCCTTGACGCCCCTCAGCGAAAAGAATTCGCTGACGGCAAAATAAACATCCTCTTTGTCGGTCGGCTTGAACAGCGAAAAGGCCTGGGCTATTTACTTAATGCCTGTGCCAAGATCAAGAACAGTCTCCCCAACTTCCGGCTAATCGCAGTTGGCCCAGGCACTGTGTTACGCCTTAGATATGAAAAGCTGGTCAAGGACATGGGCCTAACTGACAATGTGGTTTTCGTTGGTTTTGTCCCCAGTGATGAGCTACCCTCATACTACCGCAGTGCTGATATTTTCTGCGCCCCGGCTACTGGTGGTGAAAGCTTTGGCATAGTCTTGCTGGAAGCTATGGCATGCGGCAAACCGGTAGTTGCCACCAACATTCAAGGCTATGCTGGCGTGTTAGCTCACGGTGAGGAAGGATTGCTTGTGCCACCCCGAGATGAGGAATCCTTGGCTCACGCCCTGCTATCCCTCCTGAATGACAAATCGTTGCACCTCCAAATGGGTGCTAAAGGAAGAACCAAAGCCGAAAAATACAGCTGGCCAAACATTGCACGACAAATTATGGATTACTATGACAGCTTGCTTAGTAGCTGTGCGTAGGAGCACTCTGTGATAAACTTAGCTGAATTCAGAAAAATCGCTGCTCGGCGGATTACTGAGCCGCTAAAAACAACCCTAATCAAAAGCCGACTAAAACCTAACACCTTGACCTGGCTTGCCCTGGCAATAAGCATAATCGCGGCTGGGACTATTGCCACCAATCACCTTCTCATCGGCGGATTTCTAGTTCTCCTCTCTGGGTTATTCGACATTCTGGATGGAGCACTGGCTCGCTTAACTAACCAAGCCACTCGCTTCGGCGCCTTGTTAGACTCCACTTTCGATCGGATTTCCGACGCGGTGTTACTTCTAGGTCTTTTAGTTTTGTACGTAATGAGTGGAGGCACTACTGAAATGGTGCTTATTTTCCTAGCCTTGATCAGCTCATTTCTCACCAGCTACGTACGAGCTAGAGCCGAAGGCCTTGGGATAAACTGCCCTGTCGGTTTGTTTACAAGGTCTGAGAGAGTTATAATATTAGCGCTTGGATTACTTTTGAACCCATTGTACAAATTCAGCATTTTTATAGCTTTACTTCTTGTGGTAGTGCTTGGCTTCGTTACCGTGGGTCAACGGCTGATATATGTATGGCAACAAACAAAAAGTCAATAAAGCAAACCGGAGGTGAAAAGATATGAACGACAAGACATTTGAACGGAGCCTAACGGCTCTTAGCATCATTGCTCTGCTATGGATAGTGCTCGGAAGTATTTTCTTCTACTGGGTATTGAGCATCGCCTGGGTAATAATTATTGGCTTAGTGGTATGGATTGCAGGTGGCGGGACCTTGCTCCACTTTTGGGGCAAGAAATATATGTCGCGAGTGTAAGCTCGAAGCTTCATTAGCCTATATGGTCACCTTCCCCAACTTTCACACTAAGCTAGCACGAAGATAATGTCAGTTGTAGCGATTATTGGCGCCCAGTGGGGAGACGAAGGCAAAGGGAAAATAGTCGACCTCCTGGCTGAGAGAGCAAAGGTAGTAGTTCGCTTCTCAGGAGGCGATAATGCTGGACATACTGTAGTTAATCCTTACGGTGAGTTCAAACTTCACCTTGTCCCCTCAGGTATCTTCCACCCTGGAGTAGTCTGTATAATCGGTAACGGTGTAGCAATTAACCCAGTAGTACTACTGGAAGAAATTGATAACCTCCGGAAACACGGGGTTGATACCAGCCATCTCTTAATCAGTGACCGGGCACACTTGATAATGCCTTATCACACCCTCCTGGATGGACTAGAAGAGGAGCGACGAGGTAAGGGAGCTATAGGCACCACACGCAAAGGAATAGGCCCTGTTTTCAGTGACAAGATAGCTCGCCTCGGAATCCGTGCCTGCGACCTACTGAATAAGAAGGATTTCCGGTCTCGACTTAGCTTAATCCTCGAACTCAAGAATGCCATCCTGACCAAAATATACAACGCCCCACCGTTATCCCTAGAAGAGATTTTCGAGCAATACTGCTCTTATGGAGAGCAGCTAGCCCCGTTCATTCGAGATACTGGCCCCATTCTCCAGGACATGGTGTCCCGGAAGCAGCCAATTATATTAGAAGGGGCTCAGGGCACGATGCTTGACCCCGACTTCGGCACTTATCCTTATGTAACCTCATCTTCACCCATGGCTGCGAGCAGTTCTACAGGTTCTGGGATAAGCATCAAGCAAATTGACCAAATCATTGGTGTTTTCAAAGCTTACACCACGAGAGTAGGTGGTGGGCCTATGCCGACAGAGCTTAAGGACAAAACGGGTGAATTCATCAGAGAACGAGCTCACGAATATGGTGCTACTACGGGCAGACCACGCCGCTGCGGCTGGTTCGATGCTGTAGCTGGCAGTTTCAGCGCTCAAGTCAACGGTTTCACCAGTATAGCCCTAACCCGCCTCGATGTCCTCGACGCATTCGATTCTCTTAAGATATGCACAGGTTACAAATTAAATGGAGACATCGTGAGAAATTTCCCAAGCGATATAGCTGTCCTGGGAAAATGTCAGCCAGTCTATGAAGAACTACCAGGTTGGCAGACTCCGATAAGCGACATCCGCCACCACAACCAACTGCCGTCCCAAGCTCGCCGCTATATAGCCCGCCTAGAAGAGCTTCTCTCCTGCCCCGTTAGCGTCATTTCCGTTGGCGCCAGTCGAGACCAGTCAATAATGGTCAAACAGGTTGTATAAGACTTTCTAAATTTTAAGGCAAATCCCTGTTGACAAGGAGATAAAACTATGCCTAAAACGCGTAAAACCTGGCGGCAGAAATTAGAAGAAGGGCATTCCGAGCATGGCAAAGTAGTTGACGTTCCGCCAAAAATGCAAAACAGATTTGGGACCGGGACAATGCTTATCCCCAAGCCGCTGGATGTAGATACCTTAATCAGCAAAGTCCCGAAAGGGAAACTTGCCACTGTGACTCAAGTTCGGGAGAAATTAGCGAAAGATGCGCACGCCCATTGTGCTTGCCCTATGACAACCGGAATTTTCCTTCGCATTGTTGCCGAAGTAGCAGAAGAGGACTTGAGAAGCGGAAAAGGAGAAGTAACGCCCTACTGGCGGGTGATCAAGGCAGATGGCAGCTTGAATGAAAAGTTTCCCGGCGGTGCACAAGCGCAAGCTGCTCGCTTGAAGGAAGAAGGTCATAGCATCGAGCCAGGCAAGGGCAGAAAGCCACCTCGGGTAAAAAACTTCGAAAAATCCTTGCAGAAGATGTGACTTCGATCTCAGCCTTAAGCTCTAGCAGCTATTGGCAGATCAATCTTGAAGTTCTTTAAGGTCTGCTCGATAACAGCCTTGGATTTCTCGTCCGGTTCAGTAAGCGGCAAGCGAGGCTTGCCCACCGAAAAGCCTAAATAGTTTAAGGCATATTTAAGCGGTATGGGATTGGCAACAACAAACATAGCGTTAACCAAAGGCAATAAATTACGATGTACGGCTGCTGCCTTTTCGATATTGCCCTGAATGTAATCATCCATCATCTGCTTAAACTGAAGCCCGACCAGATGGGAAATCACACTGATAACACCATAGCCACCGAGGCATAATATAGGAAACGTATCACCATCATTACCGCTATAAACCAGGAAACCTTTCCTAGCTCCCTGTATAATCTTGGCTATCTGCTCAAAATTGGCGCTGGCCTCTTTTACTCCAATGATGTTGTCAACCTGACTGAGTTTGACGGCGGTTTCAGCAGCCAGGCTGGTAACAGTACGCGATGGCACGTTATAGAGGATGCAGGGCAAACTGGTCGCCTCAGCGATGGCCTTAAAATGCTCATATAAACCATCCTGTGTAGGGCGATTATAATAGGGAACTACCAAAAGACAACCATCAACTCCAGTCCTTTCCGCCTCTTTGGTCAATTCTATGCTCTCCGCGGTACTGTAATTACCAGTGCCAGCTATCACCGTGCCCCGGTTACCAACGGCTGACTTAACTTCAGCAAAAAGGCGCAGCTTCTCCTCACGAGTAAGAGTCGGGCATTCCCCGGTAGTGCCCGACACCACAAGCCCGTCACTGCCTGAATCGAGCAGGGCTTTAGCCAGCTTTTTAGCCTGTGCGTAATCAACTTTGCCTTTAGTATCAAAGGGGGTAACCATTGCTGTCAGCAAGCGACCAAACTTCTTCATCACCGGCCTCCATACAGATAGTTTATTTCCTGCTCTTAACCCAGCCCCGTCGTGCTGCTTCTTCAGCAATCTGGACGGCATTAAGGGCAGCACCTTTACGCAAGTTGTCGGATACCACCCACATCACCAAGCCTTTGGGATGAGAGGCATCTGCCCGGATACGCCCCACATAAACATCATCCGAGCCTGCAGCCAGCCAAGGCTGAGGATAAAGGCTGACACTAGGGTCGTCAAGGACCTTAACGCCAGGAGCATTAGCTAATATATGCCTGGCTTCCTCGGGACTCATAGGGTCAGTAAATTCGATATTCACCGCCTCACTATGAGCGATAAAAACAGGCACTCTGACACAAGTTGCGGAGATAGCCATTTCAGGAGCATGCATTATCTTGCGAGTCTCATCGACCATCTTCCATTCTTCCTTGGTATAGCCATTATCGAGGAAGACATCTATCTCCGGTAATAGATTAAATCCAATCTGATGAGGATAAACATGAGGAACGACATTCTGCCCTTCCAGGATTAACTTGGCTTGCGTAGTCAGCTCCTCCATGGCCGCTGCGCCAGTGCCCGATACTGACTGATAGGTAGAGACGACAACCCGCTTAATTGGATTAACCTTGTGCAGCGGGTAAAGAGCCACCACCATCTGAATGGTGGAACAATTCGGATTGGCGATAATCCCATCGTGCCACTTTATGTCTTCAGGGTTCACCTCAGGGACAACCAAAGGAATCTTGGGCTCCATCCTGAAAGCGGCGCTATTGTCAACCACTAGAGCTCCAGATTTAGCGGCAATAGGCGAAAAATAGCGACTGATCTCAGAACCAGCCGAAAAAAGGGCAATATCCATATTTTGAAAAGACTCAGGACTGGTCTCTTTAACCTCGATCTCCTGGTGACCTACATATAGCCTCTTGCCTGCCGACCGGTCGGAGGCATAGAGATTGACAGATGCCATGGGAAAATTTCGCTGTTGCAGCACCTTTATGAACTCTTGCCCAACCATTCCCGTGGCACCTACAATAGCCACATTATATGCCTTCATCGCTCCCTCTTAAATTCAACAGGGTGTCCAGTCCGTAAACCAATCCTTGTCGTTTCACCACCTCTTTTATAGCCATGATAACGCCTGGTATATAACACTCCCGCCCTATGGTATCATGACGAACGCTCAGCGTTTGCCCCTGCCCTCCAAACACAACCTCCTGACTGGCAACAAATCCAGGTAATCTTACGCTATGGATGGTTATGCCGTCAACCTGTCCACCTCTGGTGCCACTGAGCGTTTCTTTTTTGGTTTTAGAATAAAGGAAGGGCTTGCCCCGCGACTGCAGCATAGCCTTTGCGGTAGCCAGCGCAGTTCCTGATGGTGCATCAGCCTTCTCATGATGATGCATCTCAATTATATCAACGTAGTCAAAGAACCTGGCTGCGGCCTTAACCGCATTTAGTAGCACTGCTGCCCCGATGGTAAAGTTAGGGGCTACTACGGCACCTACCCTATTAGCTTCAGACAGTTGGGCAATCTCTTTGAGATTGTCCTCTAACAGCCCCGATGTGCCTATAACAACGTTAACGCCCCGTTTAAGGGCAGTGCGAGCCGCCGATATAGAGGCTTCAGCAATCGTGAAATCTACTAATACCTTAGGATGACAGACTTCAAGAAGCGAACTCAAATCGGAAGAAAAAGGCACCTTCTTTGAACCATCGGGCAAGGTGAACTGCTCTTGTGTCGCCTTAATGTCAACACCACCAACCACCTCTAGTTCGGGGTCTCGACATATCGCAGCCGTGACTTCCCTCCCCATCTTGCCTAAGGCTCCGTGGACTAACACTGTTATCGGTTCCATTTCCCACCCCTCACTGCTTTTATAAAGGCAAAGGCTTTTTAAGCCACTCAGTAACGGCGGCGTCGGCTATCTCTGCTATCCCGCTGGTGAGCAGCAGGGCGGCGTTCCTGCTCCTTTCGGGGAGGATGTCCTGCTGCAGTAGAGTCCACAACTTTAGCTCCTCGAACTTGTGACAAATCTGAAAAAACTGCCCGTCGTGACAGATTTATCCTTCCCAGATGGTCAATTTCAATAACTTTAACCATAACCTCATCGCCCACCTTCACAATATCTTCAACCTTAGCCACGTGATAATCAGCCAGCTCACTTATATGAACCAGCCCTTCTTTTCCGGGCAGAATCTCAACAAATGCACCAAAGTTTGTCAAACGAGTGACCTTCCCGGTATAAACACCGCCAACTTCCACATCTCGAGTCAGGCTCTCTATTTTTTCAATTGCTTTCTGAGCTGCTTCCTGACTGGGTGAGCCGATAATCACCGTCCCATCATTTTCAACATCTATGGTCACCTTCGCCTCATCAATTATGGACCGAATAGTTTTGCCCCCAGGTCCAATCACGGCACCAATCTTGCTCGGGTCAATAGTCATCTTATACATTCTGGGCGCATAAGGGCTAAGTTCAGGCCGGCTGGCGCTGATAGTCTGCTTCAGTTTGTCAAGTATTTCCGAATGGGCTTCGCGAGCTTGCTTTATCGCTTCAGCCAAAATCTCATAACTTATACCTCTAAGCTTGATGTCCAATTGGAGAGCCGTAATCCCCTGGCTGGTACCGGCCACCTTGAAGTCCATATCACCGTAGGCATCCTCCATGCCCTCAATATCAGTAAGGATGACATAGTTATTATCCTCACTGGTAACTAGTCCCATAGCTATCCCCGCCACCGGAGCCTTTATGGGCACACCAGCATCCATCAAGGCTAGAGTTGAGCTGCAGACACTTGCCATCGAAGTGCTGCCATTAGAGCTAAGTACCTCAGAAACCAAGCGTATAGTATAAGAAAACTCGTCTTCACTCGGTATCACCGGGGCCAGAGCTCTTTCCGCCAGAGCACCATGTCCTATTTCACGTCGTCCTGGCGACCCGAGGCGCTTTACCTCACCATTAGAGAAGGGTGGAAAGTTATAGTGGTGCATGAAACGCTTTGTCGCCTCCAATCCCAAGCCATCAATCAATTGCTCTTGACGTAGAGAACCTAAAGTAGTTATGGTCAATACCTGAGTGAGCCCTCTGCTGAACAGCCCTGAGCCATGAGTACGCGGCAGGAAACCGACTTCACCAGTAATGTGACGTACCTCCTTGAGTTGGCGGCCATCAAGGTGCTGTTTCTTTTCCAAAATGCTCGCTCTAGCTGCCTTTTTAATTTGGTCTTCGAGAGCAGCATCAATATCAGCTTCAGGAAATGTCTCCTTAAGCTTCTCGATGGCTTCCTGTTTGACTGCCTCAATCGCCTTTTCCCGTTCAGCCCGCTCTGTTCGTCTAACTGCCTCAGTCAACTTATGCCCAAACTCCGAAGAGACGGCGGCGAGCAGTTCGGAGGCAGTTTCAGAAGCTTTCACCTCCATCTTAGGCTTGCTATAAACCTGCCGCAAACCCTCCTGGAACCTTATAATCTCCTGATTCGCCTCGTGCCCAAACTTAATCGCTTCAAGAACTATCTCCTCAGAAACTTCCTTGGCTCCTGCTTCCACCATGACTATGGCTTCTCTGGTGCTGGCAACAACAAGGTCGAGCAGGCTATCGTTCAACTGAGGCAATGCTGGGTTTAACACAAGGTTGCCATTGAGATAGCCGACACGCACCGCGCCTATCGGACCATAGAACGGAATAGAAGAAAGGGTTACTACAGCCGAAGCCCCGTTGACCGCTAGTATATCAGGGTCATTTTCCTGGTCAGTGGAAAGGACAGTAACCACAATTTGAACATCGTTATGTAAATTTTTGTCAAAAAGTGGACGTAGACTGCGGTCGGTTAGTCGTCCGGCTAGGGTTGCCTCTTGACTGGGGCGTCCCTCTCGTCTTATAAAGCTACCGGGAATCTTGCCGACAGCATAGTGCCTTTCCTCATAATCTATAGTCAGATGAACGAAATCACCATTTCCGCGGGGCTCATCACTAACACAGACAGTGACCAATACCACGGTATCACCGTAGCGCACAGTAACAGCGCTGTCAGCTTGCTGGGCCAACTTGCCTGTCTCAATAGTTAGCAACCTACCCCCAATTTCACATTTGTCAGACTCAAACATAACTCACCTACAATACCTGGTAACTTACTTCCTCAAACCTAACCTGGTAATAAGACTACGATAGCGTTTCACATCGCTCTTGGAAACATAAGCGAGCAAGCGTCTTCGTTGTCCTATCAGCTTTAGAAGCCCACGACGGGTGTGCTGGTCATGAGGATGTGCTTTCAAATGCTCAGCCAGTTGGTTTATCCTCTCGGTGAGCAATGCCACCTGAACCTCGGCAGAGCCAGTATCACCCTCGTGAACTTTAAAATCCGAAATAATGGCTCCCTTCTTCTCTTTGTCCAAATTTACGCTCCTTCTAATGTCCGTCTATAAACCAAGATTATAACATAGGTTAAAAATCAATGCACGATTCTTTTGCATCCTATCTCCCTGGAAGGAAAGGGGAATCAGGGGGTAAAGTCAAAAATTATCGCACAAACCCTTTAGCAATCAGAGAATTTTTTGTCACCCTGAACGAAGTGAAGGGTCTAGATTCTTCACGGAGTCTACTCTGATCTGTGTGAGATTCTTCGCTTCGCTCAGAATGACATAAGATGAAGGGCTCAGAAAGAAGATAGATCGGCATCTGTTAAATGACCCCCGTGTTGCGTCAAAATAAACTGTTACCAAACTGGGCATGGTTGCGTCATAAATTGTGTTACCGAAGCCTGATTAGTTTTGCCCTTCTTTTGTTGATTAGTGGGACGCTCTGCCAAATCCCATAGAC
>VGNX01000022.1 GCA_016865855.1 Chloroflexota bacterium
ATGTGGAAAGTACGCTCAGAGCCGTCAGCCCACCGGGGTCTTTGAAGACCTGGGTGAACTCGGGAAAAAGCGCATCCAGAAGTCCTTTTACCAGGTTGGTTATCCTGGTCCTTTCCTTGACCAGCCGGTGATAGGCGTTGTTTGAAGTACGAAGTTCTGCATAGACACCTTGCGGGATGACACTCTCAACAAATTCCCCGGTACACAGGAGCTGCGCCGCGACCTCACTGTCTCGATAGTCATTCTTCCTGTGATTGATATCCTTGCCTTCGCGTCTCCGCTTCAAGGTGTATTGGTTGATGAAACGGAATGGAATGCCCCGCTCATCAAGGTAGTAAGCTATATTTCGCCAGTAGTGGCCTCCCGTCTCGATGGCGAACATAACACCCCGGCAACCGGATTTCAACATTTCCACTCTGGCTCGGTCCAACATTATTTCCAGGCCTTCCCGGGTATTGTCGAACTTGAATTTGGACTGAGTGGTAAAATCTTGAGTTATGACGACTGCGGCATGCCTCTTCTTATGCGGGTCGACTCCTATGACCAAGTATCCCTCCGGTACTTGCCTTCGTTTCCTGGCTGCGGTATTCTCCATTATGATGGTTCCTCCTACTTTAGATTTGGTGCTAAGCTGTACACCTCTTTCTATTGTAGCCGGAGCCATCTCCGTTAGTTATTCCATATACTAAAACTGACTAATGTTCAATCTCGCTGCGTCGCATAAAAATGTGAGCATTGGCAGTTCCAGCAGCTTACCCACATGTGACCTTTAAGGTTTGCCGTCACATGCTTTATTCCGCGCGCGCTGAGCCAATTTTTGCAGGTCGCATCCCAGTGCCAGAAGCAGTTTACCCACGGCATGCTCCCGCTCCAGACGGTGCCGCATGGGTAGTTCGGGGTGAATGGTGTAACGATTACCCCTGCCCTCTCGATGCCGCACAATGTACCCACCCCTATCCAGGTCAAAGATTACCTTCTGAATTGCCCGTTCAGTGACACCGACCTCCTGAGCAATCTCCCGGGCTGTAGCCCGCGGGTGCTTTGCTAGGTAAGCAAGCACCCGTCCATGGTTGGTGAGGAATGTCCATTCACGCCTTTTCAATATATTCTACCCACCGCACAAAAAAGCCTTGACAAGTGTAAAGCATTAGCATATAATACGAAATATAATTCGTATGTTAGCATTCATATTTTAGCGAACCCCAACCAAGATGTCAATACACAGGAGCATCACTTTATTAACTTTATTAAGAGGAGGATACACTATATGGAAGCTTACTTGCAACTAGAAACCAAAATATCTGAACTAGACCCACTTGAGCCTCAGACAGCAACAACGAAGCGAGATGAGAAGCGAAACAATGGAATTAACGGAGTCTTTAGGCAATATCATCCTCAGTGTAATTTGTGCGACTACGCTGGCTTTTCTAAAAAATGCAATTTTATATCAGCTGGTAAATGTACCGCGGCTAGTAAGAATTATCAGTAAATAGGTCGTATATGGCAAACAAATTAATTTATCACTACGCTCAAGTGTATAAATAGGAGGATACAGTTAGGAGTGTGAACGAGTGAGGTGAAGAAATGATAAAGGTACTAATAGAAGCAAGCTCAAAAACTGATCTGCCGTTGGCGGAAAAAGTTGTAGAAGCTTTGGATAAATTAGGTGTTCAAAGTATGCTGAGGATTACCTCAGCGTACAGAACACGTCCGCAATACTATGAACCATATCACCACGTTAATGTCCTTACAGGATTCAAAAGGGCACGGATGATAGAAGATACTGCGGAATATGCTCATTTAATTAAAAGAGCCAGAAGACCACTTCTAGTTTTGGGGCCACGAATTTTAACTACGTCACTGGATGGCAGACTCCTTATTGAACATGTTGTGGATATAGCTAAAACAGTTGATATCCCGGTATGTGCTACAGCTCATACTAAAAAGAAGTTGCTGGAATCAGGGCTGACTCCAGAAAGCAGTTATGACCTTATCGAAATTATTAATCATCTTAAAGACAGAGAGTGGAAGGGAGTGCGCAAAGAGGGCAACCATGACCTAGTCATTTTTCTCGGCATCAGATGTGACCTTGCGGAGCAGGGTCTTTCGACCTTAAAGCATTTTGCTCCCCACCTTAAGACTATGACTTTATGTCAAAACTACCATCCAAATGCGGACTATTCCTTCCCAAATCTTAAGCTTGATACATGGAATGAGTTCCTGGTTAATCTAATAGCCGGGTTAAAGGAAAATGAGGCTTAAAAGAAAGAAAGTCAAATGGAAAACGAAGTCATAATCAGAACTGATCTAAAAAACCTTAGACTGCTCAAGCGAGGAAAGGTCAGAGACATTTACGAATACGAAGACAGACTTGTTATAGTTGCCACCGACCGTATTTCCGCCTTTGACGTGGTTCTTCCAAATGGCATACCACAAAAAGGTCAAGTGCTGACCGCTCTCTCTGTCTTCTGGTTTAAGTTTACTGAGGGTATTATTTCTAATCATTTCGTGACAGAAGAGGTTCCATCTATAATAGGAGCGGAGAAGGAAATTTTGGAAGGGCGCTCGATGTTAGTGAAACATGCTCAACCTATTAAGGCAGAATGCATCGTGCGGGGGTATCTTTCAGGCTCTGCATGGAGGGAATATCAGAAGGATGGGTCGGTCTCCGGTGTTAAACTTCCTGCAGGCCTTAAAGAATCAGATAGACTAGCACAACCGATTTTCACCCCTTCAACCAAAGCTGAAACCGGTCATGACGTAAATATAACTTTTAGCGAGTTAGAGGAGCTCGTGGGTGCGAAAATAGCCGCAAAGCTTAGAGAGGTTTCACTGGAGATTTACCTTGAATCAGCAGACTATGCTGAGGCAAGGGGCATAATCATTGCTGATACCAAATTCGAGTTCGGTTTATACGAGGGAGAGCTTATACTGATAGATGAACTTCTCACACCTGATTCATCCCGATTCTGGTCAAAAGAGGAATATGAACCAGGGAAGCCTCAGTCCAGTTTTGATAAACAATTTGTGCGGGATTACTTAGAATCAATTAAGTGGGACAAGAATCCTCCAGCGCCAGAACTGCCACCTGAGGTAATCCAAGAGACAAGCAAGAAATATCTAGAAGCGTATAAGAGGCTTTTGTGTGCAGGCTAAAGTTCTTAAAGCCAATATCAGTGAGAACATAAAAATAGCAGCTAACTTGATTCTACGCGGGAAACTAGTTGCCTTTCCCACAGAGACTGTGTATGGACTCGGCGCTGATGCTACCAACAGTGAGGCGGTGTCCAGAATTTTTACAGTTAAGGAAAGACCCGCCTTCGATCCTCTTATCGTTCACGTTGCCAGTATGGAGATGCTTTGTATGGTGGCGAAGGGAATTCCTGATATAGCATGGACACTGATAGATGCCTTCTGGCCCGGCCCTCTTACTCTTGTCCTCTCTAAAAAGGATGAAATACCCGATATTGTTACTGCCGGCCTTCCCACTATAGCGGTGCGTATGCCCCGGAATAAAGTCGCCCTCGCCCTTATTAAGGAATCAGGGGTTCCCATAGCTGCTCCATCGGCAAACAGCTTTAGTCGTCCCAGTCCCACCTCTGTCAATCACGTGATAGATGATCTGGGTAGCAAGATAGACCTAATCCTTGATGATGGGCCTGCTCAGATAGGAATCGAATCGACCGTACTTGACCTTACCTGTTCACCCCCATCGATCCTGAGACCAGGAGGAGTGAGCCGGGAGAGTTTAGAAAGAATTCTGCGCAAGGTTTCAGTCTCGTTAGGAAACGAAGACAATGTATTCAGAGCACCGGGGCAGATGAAACAACACTACGCCCCGAGAGCTAAAATGATGCTATTTGTGGGCAAGCGCCGGAAAAAGGTTATTATATCCATGAGAGAAAGAATTAAAGAACTCGGGAAAATGGGGAAAGTGGGCAAAATAGGCGTCATGGTTCCAGAGGAATATCTTACCTATTTCAACAATGAAAACGTAGTCGCGGTAGGGTTAGGTTCTCTTACCTCCACGGAAGCAGCAGCAAAGAAGTTGTTTGAGACAATGCGGGCTCTTGATAAGATAGGGGTAAACTACATCCTTGCACTCGCTCCCTCAAAGAAAGGTATAGGGCTGGCTATCTTTGACAGGTTATTTAAGGCTGCAGGGAGTCAGTTAATCGAGGTGGATTAATAGGCGGCAAGCAGAAGTGCACACAAGAAACACGATCCGTCCAACACCCAACAATAGCCTGTTTTGTTACATTGACCGAATGCTTCACTTTATGGCGATAACTTCTATCTCCAGGGGGAAATTGCCGGGGATTTCCCTTACGGCTACACAGGAGCGCGCTGGAGGATTCTCAGAGAAAAAAGCCTTGTAAACCTCGTTCATACCACTAAAATCAGCTATATCCCGCAGGAAAACAGTTGTTTTAACAACTTTATCCAGCCCGCTGCCTACAGACTCTAAGGCTTTCTTTATATTGGTTAGAACCAGCTCAGTAGCCGTTTTGACATCGTCAGTTATGGCTAACTTCTTTTCTGAGTCTGTAGGAAGTATGCCAGACACAAATATAAAGCCTTCTGCTTCCACAATATGAGAATAAGGTCCACCTTTCATAAGAACATCTAGATCATGAATTATCTTTTCCATAAGCCTCCCTCCGATAAATTTGAACTGGTAGCAAAGATGGTTTACGTTTCATACGGGTACGGCTTGCCTTTCCGCGCTTAGTTAGACGTCTTGAAAACGACGTGCTTTTGCCAGTCTTTTGAGGGTTTAGGGAAGTCAGTGCGGAAATGAGCACCCCGGCTTTCTTGACGAAGCAATGCAGCCTCAGCCATAAGGCGAGCATTCAATATCATATTGTTCAACTCATAAGAAGGCCGGTCTGTTGGTTGAGACAGCAAATCCTGCCAGGTAGCCAAAATATCCGCAGCCTTAGACAGCTCCTCGCCAGAACGAACAATACCTACTTTGTCCCAGAGAAGAGACTGGAGGTTTAATAAGTTAAGCTGTGGTACAGTCCTTAACTTCTTTCGCTCTTCAAGGTGGTAGCAGTCAGCTTGAGTAGCTACCGATGTCGGAATGACCTTATCCGCCTCCCGAGTTCTTTCAATGATCCGTTTACTGAAGACCACAACCTCAAGCAACGAGTTCGAGGCCAGTCTATTGGCACCATGGACACCAGTGCAAGCAGTTTCGCCAGCAGCGAACAATCCAGCGATGTTGGTCTCGCCCCAGATATTGACTTTAATCCCACCCATTAAGTAATGTGCAGCCGGAGCTACCGGGATAAGGCCTTTAGCGATGTCTAGTCCATGATCAAGACAGAAGCGGTAAATATGCGGGAAACGTGTGGTAACCCGGTGAGCAGGTATATGAGTCACGTCCAGAAATACTCGGTCGCTCCCAGTCTTTCTCATCTCATAGAGAGTGCTCCTGGCTACTACGTCCCTAGGTGCTAGCTCAGCCTCAGGCGTATAATCGGGCATAAAGCGATAGCCTTCGACATTGCGTAAGATGCCACCTTCTCCGCGTACAGCTTCACTGATGAGGAACGGTGGAACCCCAGGGAGGCGAACAGCAGTCGGATGGAACTGAAAAAACTCCATATCGGTGATTTCGGCACCGGCTTGAAAAGCCAGTGCAATACCATCACCAGTGGCTACATCAGAGTTGGTAGTGTACTTAAACAGTCGCCCAGCGCCACCTGTAGCTAGAATAATAAAACGACATTCATACTCTTCAACCAAGCCAGTACGACAATCGAGGGCTCGCACACCTTTAACCTTGCCACCGTCTATCAGAACCTGAGTAGCTAAACAGTATTCAAGGACATTTACTGAAGACATGCGCACTCGCCGGCTCAGGGTAACTTCAATGTGTTCACCAGTAGCATCACCGCCAGCGTGGAGAATGCGAGGGACACTATGAGCAGCTTCTCTGGTTAGAGCAATTTCTCCATCTAGCGTGTCGAAAGGAACACCGAATTTTATAAGGTCGGCAATGCGGTCAGGTGCCTCATTAACCAGAATGCGCACTGCTTCAGGGTCACATAGGCCATCACCGGCATTCATGGTGTCCTGGAAATGAAGCTCAGGAGAATCATTTTTGCCTATCGGAGCAGCAATCCCCCCTTGAGCATGCCTGGTATTGCAATCTTCAACGCTACCTTTGGTTAGAATCAGAACACTGCCTGCCTCTTTGGCTAGCAGGGCAGTATAGAGTCCAGCAATACCACTGCCAATTATAACGTAATCATAACAGCTCATCGTTTTGACTCTTTCAAGTTACTGGCACCAATTGCGATTTCACCTTGTAATGCCCATGGACTGGTCTTGGTTATAATAACATCTACCAATCTCCGTAAGCAATCACCGCCACTTTCAAAGAAGACCAGTTTGTTGCTCCGGGTGCGCCCACACCATTTTCCGCCTTTTTTGCCCTCTACCAACACCTCCACTGCTTTACCTATAAGCCGAGAGCTAATTTCACCTGCTATGTTGGCTTGAAGTGTCTCAACTCTATTCAGGCGTTCCTTTTTAAGCTCAGGTGGAACATTGTCCTCATATTCTCTTGAGGCGATAGTGCCAGGGCGTGGAGAGTAGACAGCAACATGGACAGTATCGAACCTGACTTCTTCAAGCACAGCCAAGGTACGCTCAAATTGCTCCTCGCTTTCGCCAGGAAAGCCAACGATGACATCGGTGCTAAGGGCCACCTCGGGGATGTAATTGCGAATGCTACCAACAAGCTGCCGGTATTGTTCTACTGTATAACCTCGCCGCATAGCTTTGAGCACATCATTGTCTCCTGCCTGGAGAGGAAGGCTTATATGCTCGCATACCTTATCTAGAGAAGCGATTGCTTGAATAAGCTGCTGGCTCATGTCCTTGGGATGATTGGTTAGGAAGCGCATTCTGGCCAGCCCGTTAATATTGTTTATTTCAGTGAGCAGGTCGCTAAGGTCAGGCTGTGTTGGGAGGTCATGCCCATAGGAATTCACATTTTGGCCCAATAAAGTGACCTCTCTCGCTCCATGCCTTACTAGCTCGCTCACTTCACAAACTATTTCATCTACAGGCCGGCTCCTTTCTCTTCCCCGCCGGTAGGGGACAATGCAATAGGAACAGAAATTGTTGCAACCCCGAATGATGGGGACAAGAGCACTAACTGTTACGTTCTTGGTTGAAGGCAAGCCCGTTCTGTCCCTAGGTACACCAATATCTTGCTTTTCAGCCCAGTTGAGCAATCCGACATAATCACCGGGCTTGAAGAATAGGTCAACATGTGGGAAGCTCTTCTCAAGCTGCTTAACATCAGAATCAACAAAGCAGCCGGTAACTAGAATAGCCAAATCAGGTTTGCTGTTCTTAATGCCCTTCAAGTAGCCAAGTGTGCCAATGACTTTGCCTTCAGCGCTCTGCCGGACCACACAGGTGTTGAGCAAAACTAAGTCAGCCTTCTGCAGCACAAGAGTAGCCTGATAGCCGAGTAGCTCGAGATAATCAGCCACTCGTTGTGATTCAGCTTTATTCATTTGGCAACCTATTGTCCAAATGTAATACTCGGGCATACCTATTCCTGATTTTTCAAGGTTTCCTTAAATAAAGCCTAAACTCGGTTTAGTTGTCAATCCACCATCAATAACTATAGTTTCACCTGTTACATAAAGCGAGGCATCGGAAGCCAAATAGATAACGCCCCCAACAATGTCCTCAGGGTGTCCCAGCCGAGCTAAAGGGATTTGTTTTGCCCCTTCTTGATGGACACCAAACAGCCGAAGCATCCCCTCAGTAGCAATATATCCAGGTGCAATCGCATTGACTCTGATGTTGTATTTAGCCAAATCTGTAGCCATAGTCTTGGTCAAGTTTATTATCCCAGCCTTGGCTGCTCCGTAAGCAGCATTGAAAACATAGGCATTAAGTCCGGCAACTGAAGCTATATTTACAACAGCACCTTTCTTCTGAGTTATCATCACCTTGGCAGCTGCCTGACTACAGAGAAACACGCTTTTTAAATTCTCATGGACGATAGCATCCCAACCACCTTCGCTCATGTCCATCGTGGACACTACGAATGACCCACCGGCATTATTGACCAGGATATCAATCTTGCCGAATTTATTAACTGTTTTCTTTACAAGATTATTCACTTGATCGGTAAGACGTACATCGGTCGGCATAGCCAGCGCCTTTTTGCCTTTCTTTTGTATTTCCCCAGCTGTATTTTCAATGTCAGAAGCAGTGCGGGCTGCTACTACAACAGTGGCGCCAGCATCAGCCAGACCCAGAGCTATAGCTTTGCCTATACCCCGACCAGCTCCAGTTACAATAGCCACCCTGTCTGCCAAGCTAAATTGTGCTAAACTCATTTTCCCCTCCAATTTTAGTAATAGAAAGCTATGTTCATTTTTAGAATATGCTAGCTCAAAACAAGAAATTGTGTCAATTTGGAATTCGCAGCCCTAAATATAAAGCTATCCCCCTAATAATAGCCACCCTAGTGCATGATTTGAAAAGCAACCAACGAGCGAGGGGCTAGTTCACAATATGAGAATTAGACCTAAATTACACCTTCATCCCTGAGTTGGGCTATCTCCTTGGCTGAATAGCCACCGATCTCCCTTAAAACGGAGTCAGTGTGCTCTCCTAGTTCTGGAGCAGCGCTTCTAGTTCTGGCATATGTCTTACTGAAATGGACGGGATAGCCGGGTATTTTTATCTTTCCTAGCCTAGGATGCTCGAAATCCACTATATAGCCATTTTCTGTTATCTGAGGATCGCTGACAAGTTCAGATAACCTATTGACAGGACCTACAGGCAAATCATATTTGGCGAAAATGTCGAGCCACTCGTCTCTGGACCGAGTGGCGAAAATCCGGTCGAGAAGAGCAACAAACTGCTCTGAATTAGCATGGAGCTTTTCCTGTGTGTCAAACCTTGCATCCTTTTCCAACCCAGGATGCCCAATTGCTTGACAAAGTCCCGGCCAGTACCTGTCAAAGAGGGTAGCCGTTAGGATAAACCAGCGATCGTCGGCGCATTTGTAATAATTTCTCAACGGATATTCCTTTATCCGTTGATGCCTGGGAACTTCGAAGTCACCAACTAATGCGATGAGAACATTACAATAGAGTAGATAGAGTGCTGTGCTCAAAATGGAAACATGGACTTCTTGACCAATCCCGAAACGCTCACGCATCAGCAGGGCAGTAATTACCTCGTGGCTGGCCATAATGGATGTTGCCTGGTCAATAATTCCAAACTGCGAGACAAGCGGAGGCATATCAGGCTCTCCCACGCAGAACATCATCCCTGACCTCCCCTGCCCCTGATAGTCAAAGGCGCCCACGTCGCGGTCAGGGCCATTGGGACCATAACCAGAAACCCAGGCGTAAATAATCTTGGGGTTAATCTTGGAAAGGACGGGATAATCCATCTTCAGCTTCTCCACAGCTGGCCGGCGTAGACTGGTAAGAAAAACATCCGACTTGCTTGCCAAGCGATAGGCAACTTCCTTCCCCTTTTCTTTATTCAAATCTATGGTGATGCTCTTCTTATTGCGATTGGCAGCCTCATGCCAGATGCTGTTCTCTCCTTGAATCTTCAAAGGAACGCTACCGACCATCTTCATGTGTCGCATTGGGTCACCTGTCCCTGGCTGCTCTATTTTTATTACCTCTGCCCCAAGGTCACCTAGAATGGCAGAGCCGCCGGGTCCGGCATGGAACATCCCAAGCTCTAAGACCCGAATTCCTTCTAAAGGTTGCTTCACGAATTCACCTCCCAAAGGTTACTTGGTCAATCTTTTGGTGTAGCGCAGGGTAATTGCTTTTGGTTAAATGTTTCGCGGACACCAGATTTTGAGATTAGTATCTCCAACTTAATTATATAAGCTTAACCCTAAATTAGCACGCCTAAAGAAAGTCGATATAGCTTGAGATCCTATGTCTGAAATGGCGGAGGGAATGGGATTCGAACCCATGACCCCGATTTCTCGGAGCAACCGCTTAGCAGGCGGCCGCACTAGACCACTATGCGATCCCTCCAATTGCGCAACGAGGCTTACGAGTTTTAATATATCACAGTTTTTTCATTACTTTCAACCAAATGAGAGGACTCATGAACCTTTATTGAAACGAGCTATTTTGATATGATGCCTCGGTAGGAGCAAGTTATGACTGAGCCAGAAATCAACATCTCTGTGGAACAGAAGCTGAAAGTTTCCTTGGAAGAAAGCTGGCTTCGGAACATAGCCCTGAAAGCTCTTGAAGCTGAAGGCATTGTCTCACCAGCGGAGATGGGGCTGGTTATCACCAATAGCAAGATAATTCAGAAGCTAAATAGAACCTATCGAGGGGAGGATAAACCTACCGACGTACTCGCTTTCCACATGATTCCTGGCACGAGTCAAGAATCTGAACTACGCTTTGTAGGCCCTCCGGATGGGGTTCATCATTTGGGTGAAGTGGTGATTTCATACCCTCAGGCAGTCCGACAAGCGCAAGAGCAAGGCCATGGTGTAGCACGAGAGCTAGCATTGCTAATTGTTCATGGGGTTCTTCATCTCTTAGGTTACGACCATGAGCTTCCTGAGGAGGAACAACAGATGAAAGCTAGAGAAAACGAGATTCTGGAGAGGCTAGAGTCCATTTGAGGGCAAAAATGGCACAACCATTCCATATTTGGCAGGATATTTATATTGTTGGCAGCGCTGAAATATCCCACCCCTATGACTGTTGTGTCTACTTAGTTGATGCTGGAGAACTCGTTCTCATTGATGCCGGTGCCGGGAAAGGTTTCAACCGCTTGGTTGACAATATCCTTGCCCTGGGCTTCACATCAGAAAAGCTGAGCTCAATCATTGTTACTCACTGTCATATTGACCACATCGGTGCCTTGTCACAATTTAGGCAAGAATATGGCGTTAAAATAATAGCTCATGAATTGGATGCCCTGGCTATTGAGTCGGGGAAATGGGTTAGTGCCGAATTTTATGGAGTTGACTACCAGCCATGTCCAGTGGATATACGGTTAGAAAAAGCTGAACACAACCTTCGCTTTGGTAGGCATGAGTTAAAAACCCTTCACATTCCCGGCCACACTCGAGGCAGCATCGTCGTCTATATAGACATTGCTGGCAAGAGAATACTCTTTGGACAGGATATACACGGGCCATGTGAGGTTGCTTGGTGAGGTAACCCAAGCCAAGCAATTATCTCACTTCAGAAGCTCATTAATCTTAAGGCCGATATATTGTGCGAAGGGCATTTCGGTATCTATCAACCAGCTAGCGAGGTAAAAAAATATATAGAAGGCTATCTTCATCAGCTACAACAAGGAGACGCTGAACAGTGCTAGACAGTCCTATAACCTTACCACTCTTGGTTTTAACCGGCATTTCTCAGCAGTGACTATGGCATTTATCTGGGTAACAGTGAGGTCTAGATCGTCTGTATGGCTTACCACGACGTAATCGAAAAGGGGTAATCTTTCTATTTCTTCCCGAGCTTTGCTTAATCGCAAGTCTAAATCTTCTGAATGCAAGCCATGCCGCTGTTTCAAACGGTTAGCCAATTCTTCTGTTGATGGAGCCATAAGGAAGATAAATACCGCATCTGGTAAAATCTGTTTGATAGTAGCTGCCCCCTGAACATCCACCTTTACAATAATGTCCTGTCCCTGTCTTAATGCCTCCTCTATTTCTCGCTTAGGCACGCCATAGTAATTACCATAAACCTTTGCCCATTCCAAAAACTGATTCGTTTTAATCATTTGACGGAACTTGTCTTCGGACAAGAAATGGTAGTCAACACCGTCCTTCTCTCCTGGACGCTTCGGGCGAGTCGTAGCAGTCACAACATAGTGGAAAGGGAAACCCACCTTTTTCATCTTATCTAATGTAGCATCCTTGCCAACACCAGAAAAGCCAGAGATAACAATAAAGAGAGGATGTGCAGATAGAGTTGCATTTAACTTGTCATGAGTCACTTTTCTTCCTCATCACCTCCTGATTTAAAACTAGCTTCTCCCCGACTGGCATCTAGCCTTCTGGCAATAGTCTCGGCAGAAATAGCAGCTAACACTATGAGTCCAGTATCCATGACTACAGCTGCTTTAGCCTTCCTGGCATGAGTAGCATCAATTAGCATACCTTTATTTCTAGCCTCCTGAATGAGACGTTTCGTCGGTTGCTGAGTCGGCGACAGCATGGCGACCACTCTATTCATTGCAATTATATTGTCAAAACCTATATGAACCAGCTCTGCACTCATCACAATCTCCCTGAAGCTCTCTTACTATCTGGCAAGCTTTTCCATCTCTTCCCAAAAATCCGGATAGGATATTTCTGCCACACCAGCATTATGGATTAAGGTGCTTCCCTTGGCTACCAGACCAGCTACTGCTAAACTCATCGCCAGCCTATGGTCAAAGTGGCTTCTGACCTCTGCGCCTAGCAATAGTCTACCACCATGAATAATCATGCCATCGGATGATTCTTCGATATTGGCACCCAGGCGGGAAAGCTCTCGGGCTGTAGTCTTAATTCTATCAGATTCTTTGACCCGCAACTCACCAGCCTCCTTGATTAACGTATCGCCTTGGGCTACACAGGCTGCCACAGCCAAAAGTGGTATTTCATCGATTAAACGAGGAATTATATCCCCGCTGATTTCAATAGCCTTCAGGCGGCTAGATTCTACGTATAGGTCAGCAAGTGGCTCATTACCTTCTAATCGTTGATTCTCTATTTTAAGTTTGGCACCCATAGCTAAAAGTGCATCTATAATCCCAGTCCGCGTCGGATTAACGCCGCAATTTGCTATTTTAATCTTAGCATTTGGATGGATAGCCCCGGCAACCAGCCAGTAAGCTGCTGAACTGATGTCACCGGGCACACAAAGGTCGACTGAAGTTAAGGGGGCTGTTAATGGTGTCAAGAAAATATGAGAATTGTCGCTTTCAAGTTTAGCACCCATCCGTTTGAGCAGTCGCTCAGTGTGGTCGCGAGAATGCTGAGGTTCCTCTATCGCAGTGCTCCCATCAGCAAAGAGGCCGGCCAGCAAAATTGCCGATTTAATCTGAGCACTGGGTACTGGCAAGGAGTATGTCACACCGTGGAGTCTCTTACCCCTGATAACCAAAGGAGCAAAAGAATCCTCGCCACGCCCATAGATTTCAGCACCCATCAAACGAAGTGGCTCAATCAACCGCTTCATAGGCCGAGAGCGAAGAGAGATATCACCAGTAAATATGGAAAGGAAGGGTTTGACAGCAAGCACACCACTGAGAAGACGCATGGTTGTAGCGCTATTTCCAGCATTGAGAATATTCTTAGCTTCAGTTAAGCCCGTGTTACCAACTCCATGAACGAGCATAGCCGTCGGCTTGCCTTCTTGTCTTGTAAACCTTACACCCAGAGCCCTCAGACAGTTTATAGTCGATAGACAATCTCTCCCGGGCGAAAAATTACTAATTTTACTGCTACCCAGCGCCAAACTGTTGAAGATAAGAGCCCGATGTGAAATTGACTTATCACCAGGCACAGAAACTTCTCCAACCAATTCCTTGGGAGGTAAGATCTTTTTCAACCGCGCCTTTTCAGCCATTTCTGCCTCGCCTCATTAGCAAGAGCCAGAGCCTTCTCTATTTCATTACTCTCATCAGCCACCAGCTTACGTAGCCTTTGTAGCTCCTCGCTGAACTCATCAATCCAAGAGACAATAGCAGCCTGATTACTAAGGCAGATATGTGCATTAACCTCTGGATTTCCTGAAGCCAAGCGAGTAAGGTCGCGATAACCACTGGCTGCTAGACGTGACATCTGTTGCCAAGAGGGATTTTTGGTAGTTGCTGAGACCAGAGCCACCGACAGTAATAATGGTAGGTGACTAACGCCAGCTACTAAGCTGTCGTGCTCCTGAGCACCGATGGTTAGAGGAATAGCTCCCAGTTTTTTTACCATTCCCTTTACAGTCCGCACTGCTGCCGGCCTAGCGTGGGGTGCTGGTGTCAGACAATAAGTGCATTTGTGAAACAGGCTAGCTGTGGCAGCTCTGATTCCTGATGTTTCTTTACCTGCCATGGGATGACCACCAACAAAATTTATCTCTGGCGGCAGCAACTCTTCCGCCCATCGCATGATCTGTAGCTTAGTACTGGCAGTATCGGTAACAATAGAATCAGCTGACAAGTCAGGAGCTATTTGTGAGAAAATATCCTTTATGGCCAGAATTGGCGCAGCAATGATAACAATGTTAGCATCCTTGACTGTTTCACGGAGGTTTGATTCAACCTTATCGACAGCACCTAATTTCAGGGCTAAAGAGCCTACTTCATGACGGCGGACATAGCCAACTACTTCAGCCTGTCGCCAATTGGCTTGTTTCAAAGCCAAGCCTACAGAGCCACCAATAAGACCAAGCCCAATGATAGCAAGGCGCATCGCTTTATTATAGCATTGCTCCAATTAAATTGAGAACTAAATTAATAGAAAAAACGCCTTGATTTTGTCTTCAGCATCAGATATACTCCACATAGATTTGCTACGAAAATGATAATCCCAAGATTGGGGATAATCCACTGGCAAACCAGTCTTCTTCAGAACTCGGCAATAGGGTATGAAACTGGCTATTACTGGTAAAGGTGGCGTAGGCAAGACCACGCTGACGAGCCTTCTAGCCTGGATATACTCCACTGAAGGCGACAAGGTCATAGCCATTGATGCAAACCCTGATGCTAACTTAGCTACAGCCTTGGGCATCAGTGATGACGAAGCTCGACGCATAACTCCAATCGCCGAACTCCAGGAGCTGATACAGGAACGCACCGGAGCCAAACTAGGCAGCTTCGGCACATTTTTCAAGCTTAATCCTAAGGTTGACGATATCCCTGAGCAATTTTCAATTCAAAAAGATGGCATAAAGCTCCTAGTCATGGGCACAGTTAAAAAAGGAGGCAGCGGGTGCCTATGTCCAGAGGGAGCCCTACTCAAGAGCCTGATTAGCCACCTGATATTAAGTAGGTCTGAAGTAGTCATTATGGACATGGATGCCGGCGTAGAGAACCTGGGACGCGGGACGGCTAAAGGTGTAAATGCTTTCATTATAGTAGTTGAACCGGGACAGCGCAGTTTTCAGACAGCTCGAGCAATTCGAGATTTAGCCAAAGACTTGGGCGTTAAAAAATGCTATATTGTCGGCTCGAAAACACACGATGACGATGAGCGTCAGTTTATTATTGACAACCTGCCTGACTTTGACGTGTTAGGTTTTATCAATTACCACCCTGAAATCGCTAAAGCTGACCGGCTAGGAAAAAGCGTATTCGAAACAGCTCCAGCAGCAATAGCCGAAGCCAAGGATATAAAGCGAAAGCTAGAACAAATCACGCCAAAGGAACAAAGTGGCTAAAAAGACTATTCGAGACATAGAAGTCGAGGGGAAAAGAGTCCTCGTTAGAGTTGATTTCAATGTGCCGCTGGATATGAAGACCGGTGCCATTACCGATGATAGCCGCATTCGGGCTGCTTTGCCAACCATAAGATATTTGGTAGACCATAGGGCAAAAGTTATTTTATGCTCTCACCTTGGACGCCCAGATGGCAAGGTAGTTGAGGAGTTACGAATGGCCCCTATAGCACAACGTCTTTCTCAACTCACAAATTTGCCGGTATCAACTGCCTCTGATTGCATAGGTGCTGATGTGGAAAAAGCAGCAAGTACCCTTAAGGAAGGTGATATTCTGCTTCTGGAGAACATACGCTTTCATACTGAGGAGGAAGCCAATGACCCTTTTTTTGCCCAAGCCCTAGCTAAGCTGGCTGACATCTATGTAGATGATGCCTTCGGCACTGCCCACCGAGCTCATGCCTCAACAGTAGGAATAGCTAAATACCTGCCAGCAGTCGCTGGCTTTTTGATGGAAAAAGAATTGAAGGCTCTCGGCAGCCTTTTAACCAATCCTGAACACCCGTTTGGTGCTCTGCTGGGAGGCGCCAAGGTCAGCGATAAAATCGGCCTGATTCAAAATATCTCAGACAAAGTTGACCTGCTGCTCATCGGCGGCGGCATGGCAGCCACTTTCCTGAAAGCCCAAGGCTATGAAGTAGGCCTCTCTTTAGTCGAGACCGACAAACAAGATTTAGCTCATGAATTAATGGAAGCCGCCAAGCGAAAAGGGATATCCTTACTCGTGCCTGCAGATGTTATGGTAGCCAATAGCATCAGCGCAGAAGCTACAGGCGAGATCGTACCAATAGCCGATATACCAACGAATAAAAGCATTGTCGATATTGGACCGAAAACCGTTGAACTCTTCTCTCAACAGATAAGACAATGTCAAACGGTTTTTTGGAACGGTCCTATGGGGGTTTATGAGATACCTCAATTTGCCCGAGGAACCAAGGCCATGGTTGAACTACTGGCCAGCATGAAAGCAACAACCGTTATCGGTGGTGGCTCAACGGCTGAAATCGTCGAAGAGATGAACCTAACGCATAAAATGACTCATGTCTCCACAGGTGGTGGTGCCAGCTTGAATTTCCTCAAAGGGAAATCGCTGCCTGGTGTATCTGTGTTGCTGGATAAAGAGAAATGATTCCCCTGGAAGAAATAAGGCAAATTAGTGTAGTTTCGCCATCTAAGATAGTGATGTTGGTCATTGACGGTTTGGGCGGATTACCTGATGCTAAGACGGGCAAGACGGAACTGGAGACAGCTCGTACTCCTTATCTTGACCACCTCGCTAAGAAAGGGGTATGTGGACTTATTGACCCGGTAAGCCCGGGGATTACTCCAGGGAGTGGGCCAGGTCATCTGGCATTATTTGGCTATGACCCACTCAAGTTTATCGTCGGGCGAGGAGTTCTGGAAGCATTAGGGATTGGCTTTGAATTAACGAGAAGCGACGTTGCTGCCCGGGGTAACTTCTGCACGGTTAATGACGAAGGGCTTATCACCGACCGCAGAGCTGGCCGTATTACCACGGATAAATGCGCCGAACTATGTACGCTGCTAGGCCAGATCAAATTGGAAGGGGTGGAACTCTTCGTCTTGCCAGTTAAAGAACATCGGTTTCTGCTCGCGCTACGCGGTGATGGCCTAGCTGCAGAGGTTAGCGACACCGATCCTCAACAGACCGGGGTCGCCCCTAATATGGCTTTGTCTACAGAGCCACAGGCAAAGCACACAGCACATATTGTGAATACTTTCATCAATGAGGCTTCAGAAATCCTGGCAAGACATCACCCGGCTAACATGACTCTGCTCCGAGGTTTTTCTAAACTACCTGATATCCCATCTATGCCTGAGATATATAAGCTGACGCCAGCAGCTATAGCCAGCTACCCCATGTATAAGGGACTGGCTAAGCTGGTAGGAATGAAAATATTCAATGCTGATAGTGGTATCAATGAAGAACTGAATATTCTGGCACATTACTACGGTGAGCACGATTTTTTCTACATCCATGTCAAAGAAGCTGACAGTGCCGGTGAGGATGGCGACTTCAAGAGAAAAGTTAGAGTTATTGAGCAAGTCGATTACGCTCTACCTCAATTGTTAAACCTGAAACCGGAAGTTATTATTGTCACCGGCGACCATTCAACTCCGGCTTTGCTGAAGGGCCATAGCTGGCATCCGGTACCCGTCTTGCTACGTTCCCAGTGGTGTCGACCTGACAACGTTAAAGAATTCTCTGAATCAGACTGTATTTCTGGCGGACTGGGTAGACTCTCCACCACAGATATCATGCCTTTGGCTATGGCTAACGCTCTGAAATTAACTAAGTTTGGAGCCTGACCATGCGAAGACCTTTAATCGCTGGCAACTGGAAAATGAATACTAAGCTTGAAGAAGCTGAAAATCTCGTTCGAGCTATGCTGGCTGAACTGGATAGTATAGATGGTGCGGAAAAAGTGCTATGTCCACCCTTTATCTCTCTGGCTATCCTAAAAGAGCTTACCAAGACTACATCAGTTAAGCTTGGCGCTCAGAACATGCACTTTGAGGACAGAGGCGCCTACACTGGCGAAATATCACCCCTTATGCTGACTGATTTGTGCGATTTTGTCATCCTCGGGCACTCGGAACGCAGACAGTATTTTGCCGAGACAGACGAGATAATCAACAAAAAGGTAAAGAAGGCTTTGGGATCTGGTCTGAAGCCCATTTTATGTATCGGCGAAAGCCTGGAAGACAATGAGTCTGGCAAGGCAGAGCAAATAATCGCCAGACAGGTAAAAGCAGGCTTGGCAGAGGTAAGTCCTACAAGCCAGCTTGTTATCGCCTACGAGCCGGTCTGGGCTATTGGCACCGGTAGGGCAGCCACAGGCAAACAAGCCAACACCACAATCAACCTTATCCGGAGTATTATGGCTAATCTATGGAACAGGGAAACAGCCAAAGCAGTGCGAATACTCTATGGTGGCAGCGTCACCAGCAGTAACATCGCTGAATTTATCGCTGAACCTGAAATCGATGGTGCGCTGGTCGGTGGTGCTAGCCTCAAAGCTAGTGAGTTTGTGAGCATCGTCAGCCAGACAGCCAGTCTCAAATCACCCCGATGAAATGCCTCGTTGCTGTTATCGGCCCGACAGCAGTAGGTAAAAGCCAGCTTGCTTTGTGCCTAGCCCAGAATTTCAATGGTGAGATAGTTAATGCTGACAGCCGGCAAGTTTATCGCTATATGGACATCGGTACGGCTAAGCCCAGTCATGCTGAGCTGTCTTTGATTAGACATCACCTTATTGACCTGATTAACCCCGATGAGTCTTTTAGTTTAGCCATTTACCAAAAATTAGCTTTTGAAGCCATTGAAGATATTCAGCAGCGGCATAAACTTCCCCTCCTAGTTGGTGGCAGCGGCCTCTATGTCTGGTCGGTAATAGAAGGCTGGAAAATACCGCCGGTGGCTCCCGATGCCGAACTCAGACATAGCCTTGAGATGAGAGCCAAAGAAGAAGGTGGCTACGCTTTGTATCAAGAACTTCAGAAGGTAGACCCAGTAGCTGCCACCAACATTATGCCCACCAACCTGCGACGCATCATCAGGGCTCTGGAGATATGCCAGGCAACAGGACAACCAGTTTCCCAACTATGGCAGAAGCAACCACCATCATACCCTGTGTTAATTATCGGCTTGACTATGCAGAGAGACAATTTATATCGTAGAATTGACTCCCGGGTGGACGAGATGATAAAACAAGGGCTAGTAGATGAAGCGAAGCATTTGATAGCAAAGGGCTACAGTCTGGATTTGCCTTCCATGTCTGGCATAGGGTATAAACAGATAGGCATGTTTCTTCAGGGAAAATTGGATTTGCCTTCAGTCATTCAGCAGATGAAGTATGAAACACATCGCTTTGCCCGACATCAATATGCCTGGTTTCACTTGGATGATGCCAGAATTCACTGGTTCGATGAATATGATGACATACAAAACGAAGCAACTAGCTTAGTGGCAGCCTTTCTGGCTGGGCTTCACTACAAGCAGGTCAATTATGAACTTCACTAAATTGCAGGCTACTGGGAACGACTTCATCTTGATAGATGCCCGAAATATGGAACGGGACTGGCCAAAGTTGGCACGAGATATGTGCCACCGCCACTGCGGCATAGGCGCCGATGGCCTACTCTTGGTGATGCCTTCAAATGCCGCTAATCTGAGAATGCAAACGTTCAATCCCGATGGCTCTGAGGCTGAGGTCTGTGGCAATGGTTTGAGGTGCTTCGCTAAATACGTCATTGACAGACAAATAAATCCGGGGCCGAACTTGACTGTGGAAACCTTAGCAGGCATTAGAACCATCGAAGCTATTATGTCCCAAGGCAAAGTTAGCCGTGCCAAAGTGAACATGGGCACGCCTCGCTTTAAAGCTGAAGATATACCAGTGTTAATAGACAAGCCCCAGAAAAGTAGGGGAGAAGTTGACATAATATCAATACTGGATTATTCTTTAGTTATAGCTGGCAGAGGTCTGCCCCTGTCATTTGTGTCTATGGGCAATCCTCATGCCGTAAGCTTCTTATCTCAGCCGGTAGCTGATTTTCCTCTACGTGTAATGGGACCGCAGATAGAAAACCATCCTATATTCCCAGAACGGGTGAATTTTGAGATAGCCAGAGTCTTAAATCGAAACAAAATAGGGGCGAGAGTCTGGGAACGAGGAGTCGGCGAAACTCTATCCTGCGGCAGCGGTGCCTGCGCCATAGCCGTAATTGCCAGGCTGAAAGGCTATATAGACAACGAAGTTGACATAATGTTACCAGGTGGTAACTTGACCCTCAATTGGGATGGGGTAGGGGAGGTATACCTGAGCGGTCAGGTAGAAGACATTTTTACTGGAGAGTGGCTGAAATGAAACTTTCGCATCGTCTTGACAAGCTTCCACCATATTTATTCGTAGAAATCAATCGAAAGATTGCCGAGAAGCGCGCCAGGGGAGAGGATATAATCAGCTTTGCCACCGGCGACCCTGACATACCAACGCCACAGCATATCATTGACCAGCTATGTCAGGCAGCTCATGACCCGGCTAATCATCGCTATCCTGAGACCGCTGGACTGCCTGAACTTTGTCAGGCTATCGCCCGGTGGTATCAGAAGCGCTTTGGAGTAACACTTGACCCGAATAAAGAGGTGTTGCCGCTCATCGGCTCCAAAGAGGGCATAGGGCACATTTCTTTCTGTTTCATTGACCCTGGCGATGTAGCTCTGGTACCCGACCCGGGATATCCGGTTTACTCCATGAGCACGTTGCTGGCTGGCGGCGAGCCTTACTTCATGCCACTGACTGAGAAGAATGACTTCCTGCCTGATTTGGAAACAATACCCAAGAAAATCGCCGGAAAGGCTAAGCTCTTATGGCTGAATTACCCGAATAACCCCACCGGAGCGGTAGCCAAACTCGATTTTTTCCAGAAGGCAGCGAGTTTCGCAAAAAAACATAACCTGGCTATATGCCACGATGCCCCTTACACTGAGGTTGCCTTCGATGGCTATAGCCCGCCGAGTTTCTTGCAGGTACCTGAAGCTAGAGAAATCGGCGTAGAATTTCATTCTTTGTCCAAGACCTACAATATGACTGGCTGGCGAATAGGCATGGCCGTAGGCAACGCCAGAATGATAGACGCTCTGTTCCGGTTTAAGTCCAACTTGGACTCAGGCATTCCGCAGGCAATTCAGCGAGCAGCTATCGAAGCTTTAACCAGTTCCCAGGACTGCGTTGCCGAGCACAACGCTATCTATCAGCGACGTAGAGACAAACTAGTTAGAGCTCTCAACGATATAGGTTTGAGAGCCAGGTCGCCTAAAGCCAGCTTCTACATCTGGGCTAGAATACCCGATGGCTATACATCGATAGAGTTCACCGCTGAATTACTGGATAAGGCTAATGTGGCAGTGACTCCAGGAGTCGGTTATGGTAATGCCGGTGAAGGTTATGCCCGCTTATCGTTAACCTTGCCCGATGACCGTCTTGATGAAGGCATAAGCCGACTGTTGAACTGGAACAGGACCAAAAGAAAATAAGTTAACATAATGTTTTAAACCATGCGACAAACCTTGTTTAAAACTCAAGCTGAAATAGAGAAGGCTTTTCTGGTTGGGGTTGACAGCAAAGCCTCTGCCGACAGCTGGTCGATTGACAGTTCTTTAGAGGAACTATCTTATCTGGCAAAGACAGCCGGCGCTGAAGTAGTTGGCAGGTTAGCCCAGAAACTGGAAAGGCCTTCTCCCACTTACTATGTAGGCAAGGGAAAGTTAGAAGAGCTAATTAAGCTGAGGGAGAATTGTCCATACAATGTAGTCATCTTCAATGATGAGCTGTCACCGCGGCAGCAGAGAAATCTAGAAGAAACTCTGGAAGTCAAGGTTATCGACCGCACAGCACTGATATTAGATATATTTGCCAGGCGAGCCCACACCCGCGAAGGTCAACTACAGGTAGAACTGGCTCAGCACCAATATCTCTTGCCACGGCTCGCCGGACAGTGGAGCCATCTTGAACGTCTGGGCGGCGGCATCGGAACCAGAGGACCTGGAGAATCACAGTTGGAGACAGACCGCCGTCTCATCCGTAAACGAATCGACCGTCTCCAGACTCAAATTGAAGCAGTAAGACGGCATCGTGCACTCTATCGCCAAAAGCGCAGGAAAAGCCGTATTCCTGTAGTCGCTCTGGTCGGCTATACCAACGCCGGCAAAAGCACCGTGCTCAACATCTTGAGCCAAGCCGATGTCTTGGTAGAAGACAAACTTTTTTCTACGCTCGATCCGGTAACTCGCCGTTTGGCTTTGCCCAATGGCCAGCAATTTCTGCTAACCGATACCGTAGGTTTCATTCACAAATTGCCACCACCCATAGTTGCTGCCTTTAGAGCTACACTGGAGGAATTAACTGAAGCCGATTTACTCCTGCATATAGTTGACATAACTCATCATGACGCCGCTGAGCAGTTCCAGACGGTAGAGGAAATACTTGCTGACCTCAACCTGACCGGCAAGCCTCAGATCACAGCTCTTAACAAGATGGACCTGGTTGTGAAAGCCCCGAAGGACCTGGCAGCTGTAGCTCTAACCATGCCTGCTAAACCGCCAGATGACACAATGGTGGCTATCTCAGCGTTAAAAGGCTGGGGGCTGGACAAGCTCTTGGATAGAATTGCTGCTTACTTAAGCCAGAATCTTGAGCCGCAATAGGCTAGAAAAAAGTGCCATATCCAGTAGTTGTCATCAACTATGAAAAGTGTCAGCCCGGGAAGTGTGGTGATGGTATATGCGTAGCCGTAACTGAATATCCCAAATCTATTCCTAATGTAGCCTCGACCCTTTAGGGTCGAGTTCCCGAGGTTAAAACCTCGGGGCTACATGTAGATGATAATGTCGGGACTAACCCCCCAAGCTACATTGCTAAAAACTCTCCGAGTATATCCGAGTATAAGTACTTGACAGACATATAGAGAAATGTTAACATAAAAGCGGTTCGCAAAATGACACTTTGGCGAACCGAGGATATATCTGAGAAAAGGTTGTCAACACGAAGATGAGTTTAGAGCCATTAGTCGACGATTTCCTGGAATACCTCGAGGTTGAGAGGGGTCGTTCTGCTCTCACCATCCGTGAGTACAGACATTACCTGAAGCGTTTCCATGACTGGGTAACCGCAAATACTTCTGTAACAAATCCTGCAGAAATAAATTTAGAAATCATTAGAAGATACCGGTTATACTTGGCTCATTTGCGTGACAAGAATGGCACACCGTTAAAACGTATCACCCAAACCTATCATATCATCGCTTTAAGGGCTTTTCTGCGATACCTCCTTGTTCAGCGTGATATCCCTACCCTGTCGCCGGATAAAATCGAACTTCCAAAACTAGGCTCTCGTTCAGTCAGCTTCTTAAATTCAGAGCAAATTGACAGGTTACTGAACAGCCCGAAAATATCAAACGAGGTCGGACTCAGAGATAAAGCAATTCTGGAAACTCTGTTCAGTACCGGATTGAGAGTTTCAGAGTTAGTACGGCTGAATCGCGACCAGATAAACCTAGACCGCAAGGAATTCGGCGTCAGAGGCAAAGGAGATAAATTAAGGGTTGTCTTTCTCTCAGATACGGCAGCGCACTGGCTTGAGCGCTACCTGCGAGCACGAAAAGACCACTTTAAGCCGCTGTTCATTCGATACAGCGGCAGAGTCGACACTAAAAAGGATGGTGAGAAGATGCGGCTGACCGCAAGGTCTGTACAGGAAATCGTCAGTAAATATGCCAAGAGATGTGGTTTACCTATGGAAGTCACCCCTCACACCTTGAGGCATTCTTTCGCCACAGACCTCCTAATCAGCGGTGCCGACCTCCGTTCCGTCCAAGAGATGTTAGGCCACGAAAGCATTAGGACCACTCAAATCTATACCCATATTACCAACAGGCATCTAAAGGAAGTCCACCAGACTTATCACAGTAGAAATAAAGGCCGATAATGGAGACCCACAGGAGATTTCACCCCCTGACAGAGACAAAGCCTGACCTAAAATACTAATCATATTATGTCAAGCAGATGTAGCTATCCTACGTGTTTTCTAGTATTATGTCAAGTAATCCTCCTTGCCCTATTCAACTCACCTACCAGCAATGGCATGACCAGAACTGCCTCGACGTAGCTGCAACCTTCAGCCTCGTAATCCCGACTATTGGAAGACCTCGAGAAAATGTTATAGAATGGAGAGTGCCCTGCTGTATACCACAACCCCCACTCTAAATTGTAAAGGCAACAGTGGCACACACTTAATGCGAGGAGGTATTTTTGATGCCATATAAGACCATTCTTGTGGAAAAGCAAGACGGAGTAGCCATCATAACCCTAAATCGCCCTGAGAAATTAAATGCCGTCAATGTCGAGATGAGGCAAGAATTTCTCAATGCCCTCGACGAGCTGGAAATAGATGACGAAGTCAAAGTGGTAATTGTCACTGGGGCCGGCCGGGCTTTCTGTGTTGGCGCTGATATCTCAACATTTGAAATTGATCCTAAGATAATCAGGAGGAACCTTATCAATTTGAAAAGAGAGCCACAACGGATCCTGTGGTTTGAAAAACCGATTATCGGTGCTGTTAATGGCGTTGCTGCTGGCGAGGGAGCTCAATGGTTACTTCAGTTCGACCTCATGGTAGCTTCAGACAAAGCCACCATCGCCTTCCCAGCGACCAGCCTGGGAATGGCTTGCCCCTACGCTATCATTCGCCTTACCTCTGAAGTTGGTCGGTTTCGTGCCAAAGAAGCCCTAATGACCTCCAAATACTTAAGTGCTGAAGAAGCCTACCAATGGGGATTGGTAACCAAAGTCGTACCTCATGAGCAACTGATGGATGCCACCATGGAACTGGCTAACAAAATCAAAAATATGCCACCGATATCAATAAGAACTATCAAAGAGGCGGTTAATAGAGGTCTCGGAGGCTATGAGTATTCTTACCAAGCATCGGTGAACCAGCAGCTAACCGATGATTTCAAGGAAGGCGTTCAGGCATTTCTGGAAAAAAGACAGCCTAAATTTCAGGGCAAATAATCAAACCGCCTGCTATAATTAGGGCCAAAGCGAACGTAGGGAAATGAGTAGATACGAAGTCATAATCATTGGCGGTGGCCCAGCCGGGCTCACTGCCGGCCTGTACACATCTCGAGCTGGTCTCAAAACTCTTCTCGTAGAACGTGGCATGTTCGGAGGCCAGATAGTTAATGCCAGGCAAGTAGATAATTATCCCGGCTTTCCCGAAGGCATCTCCGGCTTTGAACTAGCTTCACTCATGCACCAGCAAGCTACCAAATATGGACTTGAGACCATCACTGCCGAGGTCACAGCCATTAAGCCAGGACACACCTACAATGTCATCACCACCGAGGGCAATTTTGAAGCTGAAGCAGTAACTATCGCTGCTGGCTCGGAGTATCGCAAGTTAGGAGTTCCTGGTGAGGACAAGCTCTTGGGCCGTGGTGTTTCCTACTGTGCTACTTGCGACGGCTTTCTCTTCCGTGACCTAGATGTAGCAGTGGTGGGAGGGGGTGATACGGCTATCGCTGATGCCCTAGAGTTAAGCGAGCATGCCAGCAAGGTCTACATTATACACCGGCGGGACCAGCTCCGAGCCGGGCAAGTCCTTCAACAACTGGCTTTCGCCCAGCCTAAACTGAGGTTCATCTGGGATACGGTGGTCGATGAGGTTACCGGAGAGGTTAAAGTGAGCGGACTCAGGCTGCGCAACGTGAAAACAGGTGAAACTACTAACCTACAGGTGGCTGGAGTCTTTGTTGCCATTGGGCTTGAACCCAATAGTCAACGCTTCGCCAACATAGTGGAGATGGATGAAACTGGGCATATCAAAACCAATGAATTGATGGCTACGTCAGGACCCGGTATCTTTGCCATCGGTGATATCCGTAAAGACTCACCTCGCCAAGTAGCTAGCGCTGTCGGTGATGGTGCTACCGCTGCTATGTCTGCCTTCAAATATCTTCGTGAGAGAAGTTAAACTCACCTTTAAGACCAGCCATTTTTCTCATCACACAACTCAGCCACAATCCACTTGCCTCTGTCGGTGCTGCCCCAAGTAGCATACGTAGTGCGAGGCGCACCATATTTCCTAATCAGGGCTCGCACTGCATCCCGAAACCTTCGCTCATCATCAGCCGAGACCGTAACCACAGTCTGGGTAATCTCCTCGAGGGTACTATCCATTGTCTCCTCTCGAATTACACCCTCTATTTCCTGATAATTCTTGCCCACTACTTCCTCCAAAGAGATGTTCACCCCAAGTTTCTTGGCTACGCTATCCAGGTCATTCTTTTTGATAGGCACAAAAGGGCCAGCGGTAGGACCGAGAGGATACCACCTTATTTTAGCCATGATTTCTGGCACTATATCATCCTCTCCCTTCAGATGTCACAGGCTCACGGTCGATATGCAGATAGCCCCGATATTCCCGTCGCTTTTCCTTTAGAAGTGGCCATGTCCTTACAAAGTAATCTTTGGAGGGCTTTATTTCATAGGTGAAGTGGCGGTATATATTTTCCACCGAGAAGCGGTGCCATTTAACCTGCTCCTCAGGGAAATTAACCTTGATCTTGCCCTTCTCTATGCTGAGCTTGCCTCTTATGCCACAGAGACCACATTCTACAGTCTCGTCATCCTTGAGGATATGGATGTTACGGTCATGGCAAACAGGACATATCCCCGGTTCCCCACGATACGTGGTATCTCCAGTTTTAACTGCTGTGACAACTTCAACTCCAATTTTGCGTGCTCTGTCAAGCGCTCTTTGATCGGCTGTTGCTTCGCTCATGCCCTGAATGTGAATGAGCGCCCGGTCAATAACTGCCATCCCTAATTCAAGTAACATGAGATTCGGCTGGAGCAAAGCGTAAGATGTCCACCCACGCGTGGCATAGGGAATGATAATCGCTGCCGGCTTTCGCTTCATTGAGGGAGGAGGTGGAGAACTCATCAGCACGAATAACCGGTCGATGAACCGCTTAACAATTGCAGGAACTTCCAGCAAATAGCAAGGGGCACCAAAAATCAGACCATCGCACTGATACATCCTTTGCAGTAAGTAGTGGTGGTCATCTTTGTCCTTAAGCTTACAACCCGTGCCACCAAACAAGCACGTTGCTAGTCCTTCGCAGGGAAGTATCTCGTAGTCCGTCCATCGCATTATCTCAACTTCAGCACCTTGTTCCTCAGCACCCATCAATGCTTCCTTGACCAATATCTCTGTATTCCCTAATCGCCTATGACTTGCCACAATGCCTAAAACCTTCATTATCGCCAGCCTCCTTTCGTTTCATCCTTCTAAGGACATGCACAACAGTCAGGATTTGCCATTTTCACATATTGGTGGAACTAGCGCACTCACGAAATGCCAAAGCCTTTGCGTTCTGCCCAGGCATCCTCAGCATGAAGATACCCCAGAATAGCCTGACTGACAACATACCTGATGGGCTCAGGTGGCCATGATATGACTCGGCGCCCGACGGGGAAGGATTCAGTCCACTGGGTCTTCTTCTCCAGTAGAAGGTCAGCAAGAACCTGGCCGTTCAAATGCATCAGCGAGACACCATGTCCCATGCAGCCCAGACTATAAACTGCTCGATGGTCACCCAGGCAACCTAGCGCTGGTGTCATATCAACCGGCACAGACACCGGACCACCCCAGCGGTCAGCGATTTTGACGCCTTTCAGAGATGGAAACAATTCGATGATATCCTGCTCCAGCTCACCGAAGATGCGGTCATCTAAATCCTTGTCCATATTGTCACCGAAGGTTAGCCTTATATCCCTGCCGCCCATGAGCAGGCGATTCTCAGCAGTTAGCCGATAATAGTGGACGAGATTGCGGTAATCCTCGACTCCCTCGCGGTCTTTCCAACCAATTGGAGCCAGTTGCTCCGGCTTAAGTGGCTCGGTCAGGACAATGTACGTCCAGACCGGCACTTGTTTGCGCCGAAGTTGCGGGATGGAAAGCGAGTAAGCATTAGTTGTAAGGGCAAGTCGGCCGGCAGTGACACAGCCTTTGGGAGTCTTAAGGCAAAAATTATCAGCATTGCGTTGGATCTCGGTCACCGGCGTACGCTCGTAAACTTGCGCGCCACACTGCATTGACACGCGCTTCATTTCGCGCACTAACTTGGCTGGGTTGAGCAGCGCACACCGCGGCTCCCACCACGCACCCAAGTACAATGGTGAGTTTACACGCGCTCGTGTAGCTTTGGCATCAATCCACTCGATACCTTCAAGCCCCAATGACTTCACCAGTTCAACTTCATCCTGAATACGCTTAATATAGGCCGGTGTCGTCGCAGCGCGCAAGAAGCCGGTGCGCTCATATTCGCAGTCTAAGTTATGCTCAGCTACCAGCTCCCCTACAAGATCGACCGCTCGTTCCATGTAATGATGCGACTGCCGCGTTTTCTCTGGACCAAACATGGTTTTGGTCAGCGACATCATCAGCCCAAACGTGGTCATGGCAAACCCGGCATTACGGCCAGAAGCGCCAAAGCCAATCACCTCGCTTTCCAACACCACCACATGTAACGAAGGCTCAGCTTTTTTTAAAAAATACGCCGTGGTAGTACCGGCGAAGCCGCCACCGACAACAGCCACATCACATTTCAAGTCCCCGGCTAGAGGCGGGCTTTCCTGGTACGGCCCCGAGTTGGCCAGCCAGAAGCTCTTGCTTTCATAGTCTTCAGTCATTTTATCCTCACCTATGATTTACTTTCTCCTGTGAACTTGTGCCTGCTTAAATGCTCAATACTACCGAGTGAAACAGCACTGCCTATTCTGCCAGATGAGATTCTATGCCTATGCCTAACCAAAGAGAGTATAAGTCAAATCGCAATTGCTATCAAGTGCTTGTACTTGTCCATTACCTCAAAGTCTTAACATTATGTAAAATAATAACGTCGAACAGTGATTTCACGTCACGACGTTTGCTTGAACAAATTGAGCTTTGTGGAGCTGGGGTATCAATAGGTAGAACTTTCAGTCTAACTTTTAGAATCAAAAGCTAGATATATTTCTTATTGCACTTTCCAGGCTTCTGTGTTCTCACTTGAACGTTTTGGAGAGGTCTTGTCAATAGGTGTGTAAATGTCAGGCAATGGCGAGCACCTCTTCCTGCTTAGTTTCGGTTTCTTCATTCCTCTCTCGGAAGCCAAACTCCAGGTAGACCTGCATCAGCTTCTCCGGGGAG
>VGNX01000023.1 GCA_016865855.1 Chloroflexota bacterium
TCTATGGGATTTGGCAGAGCGTCCCACTAATCAACAAAAGAAGGGCAAAACTAATCAGGCTTCGGTAACACAATTTATGACGCAACCATGCCCAGTTTGGTAACAGTTTATTTTGACGCAACACGCTAGGTTGGGATTGAGGGTGTTTATTAGCCTGTCACTCTGAGCCCTTCTCTCCTTGTCATTCTGAGGAGCGAAGCGACGAAGAATCTCATAGCTCAGGGCGGGCTCTGCGAAGAGTCTGTGAGATTCTTCGCCCGTAGGGCTCAGAATGACAAAAAGCGTTGCTAAACGATCTCTTGGGATTTTCGTTACCTTTTAACATTCTTCTTAACTCTAGATTCTCGAACATCATTTTCTCTTGCCCACGGTAGACAGGCGGCTAATCTAGCGTTTGTTCAACGCAGTATTGTATTCAGGTCAGCCGTGGAAGGAGGATGATTTTCGGATCAGAGATCTCCGAAAGGCTGACAAAATGTTTGTGCTGTAAAATAGCCATTCCAGTATATTCTTCCAGAGCCATTCTTTGAAAGTCGTTCATGCGTCGCTTGTTTTAACCTTCTCACGAAGTCACCTGCTGAGGCGAAATCGTCCTGTGCTTTCATGAGCTAAATTATGCGGCTGCCAACAACCACCCCATCAGCTATTCGGATTACATGCCTTACTTCTCATAGTGTGGATATCCCGAATCCCACGCAGAGGGACTGGGTAGCTACCTTTCTCACCCGAGCAGCAAATGCAATAAAAAGCGGTTAATGTCATCCCCTGTACCTCCTTGAGACAGGTGAAGGTTACGCTCAACTGGTCTTGAAGATCAGGATGAGTGTAACGATCACCAGGATGGCACCGATGGCGACGAGCACCCAGGCCCACAGCGGCGTGGTTGAAGCTTCAGTAGGTGGAGGCAGAGGAGTCGGAGCCGGTTCGGTCTGGAAGCTGAAGGTAGCGCTCCAGTCGCTCGGTGAAGGCTCAAGAGCCATCACGCGCCAGAAATGGTTGGTACCGTAGTCCAGCGTGCCCTTGTACTCGTAGGCGGTGGTGGTTACAGTGGCCTGGGCAACGACCTGTGTCATCGCAGCGTCCTTAGCCAGGACAAACCTGTACTTCGCGGTCCCTTTGAACGGGGACCAGGAGAAGGAAGCCGGTTTCACCGGGCAGCCCATGCAGCCATTGTTCGGTGATAACAACTGAAGTCCATAATATGGATGGGTTGCAGGCAGGCCGGCCTGGACGGTGAAGCTACGGACTTCAGACCATGGACTCCTGATTACCTCTGTGGTGGCCGCATGGCGAACTCTTACCCGCCAAGAGTAGGTATGTCCGCATTCCAGGTTGCCCCACTGAGCTATGGCTGAGCCCGCCCGTTCAGCTACGCGACCGCCAGTCGGGAAGTAGGCGCATGGTGAGGTGACGGACGCCGGTATCAGGAAGCCAGTAACGGCATCCTCAGCGACCCAGTCGATTATCCTTATGCTGAAGTCCTTGTCTTTGGCAACCTCGATGTCATAAGCATCAGCCAGGGAGAGCTGCTCCCAGCACAAGTTGACTTCCTGGGCACGTCCGGACACAGGGTCACAGCCGACTCCACCAGAAGCAATGGTCATTGGCCCAACCTTGCACAGGTTGTCTTGAAACCTGTATATAGCAGTGACATTGTCAGCAGTGCCGACAGCCCAGAGCTCATTTTGCACAGCACCCCCCGACAGCTTGAGGTGAGGTAAAGTATAGGTGAAAATTAGAAGCGGGTCGAAACTGGTGCCCTCTGACAATGTAGCGTTTACAATATCAAACTCGATTTGAGTAGTTTGTGGCTCACAAGGATTCAGTGTTCGGGTCATACCGCCTGCATGGGCCCCATTGACTGGTTCCACTGGCTCTGATCTAAGCGCATAAAGCGTTCCCTCGTCACCGGTAATGAGGCCGCTGATGCGTTGTCCCATGCCAAGCTTGGTAACCGACTCGTCAATTTGCTCCCATTCAGTAGAAAGGCCGATAGCCCAGCGCCAGATACCCTTGTCGGTGATATTGTTGGAAGCGTAGATGATACCGTTTTCGCCGTAGTTAGCATCAGCTACTACCTGCACGTCGCCTGTATGATAGCCTATGGCCTTGTCGATTTCGGTGAAACTCTCACCACCATCTGTGGAATACGCTACCTTGCTGTCCCGACTGCCAACGAGAATGTGCCCCTTATCAACTACAGTCAACATGTTGATTTCAGAAGCACTGTCGGGAAAACAGCTCACCGGTGGGCTTAGCCAGGCGGCGCCGGCATTGGTGTTCTTGCGGATGTAGCCGCCCGGCAAAGCAACATAGATAGTATCTTTGTCCTCCACTGCTAAATCAACCACCGGTCCTGGAACATAGCGCTGCTGCCATGAGTTTCCCCTGTTGTGCGATACCGCCATCTGATAGCCACCTAACTCGATGGCATAAATAGTGTAGTCTGTGATGTAATCGGGGCTTAACCTCAAAATAATCCTGTTTGAAGTGGTATTCATAGTAAGTATACGCCCCCAGAAGTTACCCAGGGGCTCCCCAGCGCTCCGCCAGACACCCTCTATACCAAAGATGCTATATGTAGCCAAAAACAGGCCCTTAGAATCAAGTGCTGGGGCTACATCCGATATGTGAATGACAGTATCTATCAGGCTGGTCTGCTCCCAGGTATCGCCGTCGTCAACGCTCCGGGAAAAGGCGCTCTCGTCAGGGACAGGGAGAATTACAGGGCTCTGGCCGGTGCCACAGAAGGCCATGCGGCCCCCGTAGCTCCAGGCTACCTGGGCATTGCCTGGCCCCGAGGGTGGCTGACTGGCTGGCTGCCAACCAGGGGGTGAGGCAAGAGCTGGGTCGGAAGCCCGCCGCACCTGGACACGAAATGGGTTTGCTGGATCTGGATTAACATCCCCGGCAATGAGCCTGCCCTTAGTCAGTGTCCCATAATATGAGATGCTGCATATATCGATACCGGCACCACCGGCAGCGTTTAGCCTGTACACCGTCGTATCATCGAGCCTATAAACGTCGTTATCGCTCGTAATATCTGGCTGCCTGTTATAGCTCACGAAGACCTTCCTTGATGTCGGGCTAGTTCCTATATAGTCGGATGGTAAAGATATGGAGGAAATAATACTGACCAGAGCAGCATCATCACCGGCTGCGGCAATCTCCACTGGATATCCTGTATATCCGTTCCATGACGTGGTCTGTGCGGAGAGATCTCTCTGCCCAATACATAGCCAGGTCTTGCCATTAGGGGGAGATACATCGGCAGCCGTCGAGGCAACGGCCAGAATCGTTCCTTCATCAGCGTACTTTGGCGAGAAGGCAATCGCCGATACCTCGGCACCTATAAGGCTTCCGTCGACGGTTATATTCTGGTTTTGCCACACAGAGATTAAGGCACCACCTTGAAGTACCCATATCTGTCCGGTAGTTGTAGCATCCCCCCACTGTGCCGTGCCGATTGCGATGTCATACCCCAGGTCACTGCCCCTGCCATACCCCTTGGATATGGTGATGCATTGAATAGTAGCGCCGCTGAGGCCGGGCACACCGGTATCACTCCAGCTAGCACCACTGTCGTCAGATAAGTAGACCTTTTTCCCGCCGTTGGTGACCACGGCCACATTCTGCGGCCTGTCCGGAGCCACGGCAATCTCGCTGGCTGGCAACTCACCGGCCGGCAAGCCGCGAGTTATGTCGGTCCAGGTCAGGCCACCATTATCTGACCGGTAAACCTTGTCGTTCTCGCTATCTATGGCGTATAGAACGTCACCACGCCCGACAGCGATTCTGCTGACCTCCGAGCCGAGAACAATAACCTCCCCTTTTGTCCCTGGTGTATCGACCTCAGCCCACTTGAGGATCGCCGGTGACTGTGCCTGAGCCAGCGGTGACACAGCTACATTGACTAGCATCGCCAGCAACAGCAATCCTGCTAAGCAGAGTACCAGCTTCCCATGCTTCATTTACATTTTCTATCCGGAGGAGCTCAGTTCAAGGCAAAAAGAGCCCCACAGGCCAAATATTAAGATAGCCCCAAAATGTTAAAATGTGATTAAGTCGGAGCGTTTTCCCATGCTTTTTGGGTCTTAATAAAATCCTAACAATTTCTGGTTAGACTATAGTTGAAGGTATCTTTAAACTATGACTCAGCACCGTGAAAACAGCAGAGGTGATACTATGAAAGTGCTTAAAGTGAGCGCAGCGGCTCTATTGCTGGTGGTTGTTTGCATGCTCTCGCTCAGTTGTGCTTCTAAAGCTGCCACATCCGCAGCAGTAGGAAACCAGATATTTACGGTGAAACGTGGGGATATCAAGATAGATATCACGGCCAGTGGCAATTTGAAAACGTCACGCGAGGTTAACCTGACCTTTGGCTCATCAGGCACGGTGAAGGAAGTGCTGGTGGGAATTGGAGACTACGTGGAAGAGGGCGAGGTGCTGGCCAGAATAGATACTCTAGCCTTAGAGCGAAGCTTGACTCAGGCCCAGGTAAATGTGAAATCAGCACAGCTCAGTCTGGAGAGGGCTCTGGAGCCAAAGACCAGTTCCAGCGGGACCGAGATTTTATCAGCACCTGACCCGCTGGATATTGAGATAAAGGAACTGCAGTTGAAAAACGCCAAACAGAGCTTGAAGGAAGCGGAGGAAAATCTAGCAAATGCCACCCTTACCGCTCCCTTCACCGGGCTGGTCGCCGAGGTAAATGTAATAGTTGGCGACCAGGTGGGCGAGAATACTGTGGTTATACGGCTTATTGACCCGACACAATTTGAGGTGGAAGTGCTGGTCAACGAGATGGAAATCTATCAGGTCAATGTTGGAGCACCGGCTACTCTAACGGTGGCGGCTATACCGACGATTGCGTTTCCGGCTAGAGTCACCCACATTTCACCGGTTGCCACTGTCCAGTCAAACGTGGTGAATTATAAGGTAAAGGTGCAAATTAGTTCACTGGAAACGTCAATTGGAGAGCAGTCGCAGGCAACGCCACCTGTTTCTGCTGGAGAGATACCTGAGCGTCTCAAACAAGCTATTGAAGCAGGTCAAATTACCCAGGAGCAGGCGGAAGAAATGATGAGTCAAAGACAACAACGCCCACAACAAGGGCAGATACTAGCAACGATGCCTAAAGATTTTCATCTTAAAGAAGGACTAACCGTTACCGTGAGCATCTGGCTAGATGAGAGAAACAATGTGCTGCTGGTGCCCAACAAAGCGATAACCAGCCAGGGAGGGACGTCCTATGTCCAGGTGTTATCCTCGTCTGGTGTTACCGAAGCACGTGCCATACAGACCGGCATCAGCGACTGGCAGTACACCGAGGTAACCAGCGAGCTCAATGAAGGCGAGCAGGTGGCTGTCCCACAAGGGTCTACCGCCACAACAACACCAGCGGCGCAGCAACAACAGTCTCCAGGCGGAGTAGTACCAGGGATGCAGCGAATGTTGCGATGATTAGGTTACAGGATATAGCCAAAGTCTATCCCATGGGCAATAGAGAGCTGAAGGTGTTGACAGGCATAAGCCTTACCATTGAGACGGGCGAGCTAGTAGCCATTATGGGGCCCTCCGGCTCTGGCAAGTCGACCATGCTTAATCTCATCGGCTGTCTGGATGTACCGACTTCAGGCAGTTACCACCTTGATGGTCGAGAAGTAAGCCGCCTCAGCAGCCGTGAACTGGCGCAAATAAGAGGTCAGAAGGTTGGCTTTGTCTTTCAGACTTTCAACTTACTGCCTAGACTGTCAGCACTGGCTAATATTGAACTGGGCTTAAGATATGCTGGCAGTAGTGACCGCCAGCGAGCTATGGCTATGGAGGCGCTGACTAAAGTCGGGCTTTCTGACCGTGCCAATCACCGCCCCACCGAGCTTTCCGGTGGAGAGCAGCAAAGGATAGCAATCGCACGGGCTCTGGCGAAAAACCCGCCTCTGATTCTGGCGGACGAACCTACGGGGAACCTGGACAGCTGCTCCGGTGAAGAAATAATCTCTATTCTCACTTCACTTCATGCCGAGCAGGGGATTACCCTGGTGATGATAACACATGACGCTAACATCGCTCACCACTGTCAGCGCATTGTACACATTAAGGATGGACAGATAGAAAGGGAGGAGAAGGTATGAAGAAGTGGTTTGAGCCTTTCTCTACTGCCTGGGTCGGGGTGGCTTCACACAAACTGCGCAGCTCCTTAACTATATTGGGCATCGTTATCGGCATAGCCGCCGTGATTAGCCTGATGTCCATCGGCAAAGGTGCTGAGACGGATATTCTGTCCCGTATCGAGACTCTTGGCTCAGATCTTATTACTATCAGACCTGGGGCGAGTGTTGGTTTTGGTGGAGTCAGGAGTGCCGCCGGCAGTGCTGTCACACTCACTATGGAGGATGCGGAGGCAATAGCCCAGCAGGTCCCCTACATATCTTCAGTAGCTCCTTTGTATTCCAGCAACCTCCAACTGGTCGCTGGTAACAAGAACATGAACTCCCAGGTCACCGGGACAACTCCGGAATACATGCAGACAAACAATTTGAACATCCTTAGCGGTTCATTCTTTTCCGACTATGATTATCAGCGCGGTGCTAAGGTGGCTGTGCTCGGCTCTAACGTTAAAGAGACACTCTTTGGAGATACAGACCCCATAGGGCAGCAGATGCGGATGGGCAGCACTATCGTGCGTGTTATTGGCATACTGGAGAGTAAAGGAGCCATGTGGGGCTCGCCTGATGACGCTATATTTATCCCGTTGACCGCTATGCAGCAGACGGTTGCCCAGCCACGAACTGCCAAAGGCGAGCGTGTGGTATCGTCCATATCGCTGACGGTAAGTGACAAGGAGAAGGCAAACTACGTCGTTGGGGAAATCACCAGCCTGCTCCGTTCCCGCCATAATCTTGGTCCGAGTGCGGATAATGACTTTACAGTCACCTCCATGGAGGAGATAGCCAGTACGCTCTCGGAAACGATGGCCACGATGACCATTTTCTTGGGTGCCATCGCTGCGATTTCATTGCTTGTCGGTGGCATTGGCGTGATGAATATCATGCTGGTATCGGTGCTGGAGAGAACCAGAGAAATAGGCATCCTCAAGGCGCTGGGCGCCCAGGAGAGGGATATATGGACTCAGTTTCTCATAGAGGCAGCCTTCTTGACATTGGCTGGTGGTATCATCGGGGTTATCGTGGGCTGGATAGTGTCATTTATCGTTTCCAGCATGGGACTAATGACGACGGTGGTTACCGCTGATATAGTTATCCTAGCCGTTTGCGTATCGGCCGGCATCGGTCTATTCTTTGGGTTCTATCCTGCCTGGAGCGCATCCCGACTCAATCCCATTGAAGCCCTGAGACACGAATAAGTTAACCGCCTCCCCAAATCAGTATCTTTTAGGATCCAAGTTTGTATACCTTGATTTGTTTCCTAAAGAAATCAAAACACGCGGTGGCATGTGTAATTTTCGGATGGTGCGAATGTGGAGGTTACCGCAATCATGCAACCCGATAGCTTAAAATTTTGTTGACTTGCCCAGCAATTTGAAGTATGAACTTTCGCTTGTGATCAAGCTACTAGCCACTAATTAAACAAGAAATTAACAATTGACGCTTATACTAGGTGGCAAATACGGCAAAAAGAGGCGAACAATGAGCAGGATAAGGTTGCTAGTCGCTTTGTTGGCTATAGGCCTGGTACTGGTTATAACAGGCATAGTGCTGGCGGTGGTCTTATAGTCGAATTATTCCGCGCGTACTGAGTGAGATGACAGGCTGGGTTTTTGAGCCTATGTTTTAATCATGCAACAGCAGCTTTTTGGGAATTTATACAGAAATTGAAATCTACATAAAGCTTTCAGACGTAGCTTGCGGACAGGTGGTGAAATAGAGAATGAAAATAGAGTGCGCATGGTGTGGGAAGGCAATGGGAGAGGCTGGTGAATCAGGAGAAAAACGTATGAGTCACGGTATATGTCAAGAATGTCTGGATCAAGAAGTACGTGAGATGGGAAGAAACCAGGAGGGTTCAGGAAGTCTTAACCATGAAGGTGCTGAAGCTAGCAAGCATCCGCCAATGACCCACAGGCGACCAGATTTATGCAAAGACTAATTCAGTCGCGGTTTCGCCCAACAATAGTCCTACAATAAATGATGCTCATACAAAGGACAAAATGAGAGTAGGTTACTGTGACAGGGGGATGGTGAAAGAAAAGCGGCTGCCCTTCCCCTCCTCGCTCCAGACTTGAATCCTACCTCCGTGTGCCTCCACCAGGCTCTTGGTAATAGCGAGCCCCAGACCCGCGCCGCCGGTTGCTCTGGCTCGAGACTTGTCCACCCTGTAGAAGCGCTCAAAGATATTGGGCAAGTCTTTAGCAGGAATGCCCTCTCCGGTATCTTCCACGCCTATCTCTAGCCAATTATCAAGCCTCCTGGCAGTTATGGTTATGATACCGCCTTGTGGTGTGTGAGTTATGGCGTTATCTATGAGGTTGAGCAAGACCTGGCTGATCCGATGGGAGTCAATATTCACCGGCGGCAGCTTTTTGGGCAGGTCAGCGGATACCAACACTCCTTTTGCCGCCGCCTGGCTTTGTCTCACAGCTACCGCTTGTTTGATTAACTTGCTGATATCTTCTGTCTGGCAATTCAGCTTCAGTTCGCCCGCCTCAGCCAGGCTCAACTCCTGAAGGTCGTCAACCAGTCGTGACAGCAGGCTTGCTTCTTCGTTAAGGGAGCAGATGGCATCTGGTTTTGGCTTTACCATACCATCACGTATTGCCTCCAAATAACCTTTAAGATTGGACAGGGGGGTCCTCAGCTCGTGAGCAATATCAGCTATCATATTGCGGCGAAGTTGTTCATTTCGTCCCAGGTTTTCTGCCATAGCATTAAAGGCTTGTGCCAGTTCTCCGATTTCACCCTTCTCCTTAGACTGTACCCTCTGAGACAAATCCCCCTGACCCATCTGTCTGGCAGCAAGAGTAAGAGCTTTGACCGGCGCTGAAATTCGACGCAATAGGAAATAAGTTATTAATAGTGCAACTGCAACTGCCAGTAGTGCACCCCAGAGGAGAAAACGATTTATTGCCTGGGAGAGACTCAGCGGTGAAGGGAAAACTGCCGATGGTTCGGGGCTGATGTAGAAAGTCCCCACGCTGCTTCCTTCCCACGATGGTGGCAAGCGCCTACCCGGTGTGCCAGGATGGTATTGCTGCCCCAACAACTCTCCTTGGGAATCAGCGACTACCACCCCGCTGGAGTCTGTCAGTATGATCCGTCGTTCATAGAGGCTCCCCCACTGCTCCACATAGGGTTGAATTCCCTCCCAGTCTCCCTGCTCGCGGTAATAACGGTACAGCTCGAATGCCACTCTTCCAAAGCGGGCTTGCTCGCTTCGCTCGCCATACCTGCGGATTTCACCTTCAGTAGTTTGATTGACAAATAAGTATATCGCGCCAACTACAACCAGTATTACGAGGGTGAAGGCCGCTAGGAGACGAAATTGCAAACTATGTACCACTTTGAACCTCTGAGAACTTGTAGCCAGCTCCATATGCTGTCTTTATGTACTTCGGGTGTTTGGGGTCAGGCTCTAGTTTCCGACGCAGGTTGAGGATATGAACATCAATGGTTCGGTCAAAGCCCTTATAGTCATAGCCCAAGGCTTTTTCAACAAGCCGTGCTCGGCTGAAAACCCTACCCGGTTCCTTGATGAGAACTCCTAGCAGCTTGAATTCAACGGGGGTAAGATTCAGAGGTCTGCCGGCAACGGACGCCTCCTGCTTGAGGAAGTTCAAGGCAAGTTCGCCGCGCTTAATCTCTGCAGGACCACGCTCCCCCGGCAGGCGCCTGAGCACTGCCCGGACTCTGGCTGCCAGCTCCCTCGGGCTGAAGGGTTTGGTCACATAATCGTCCGCTCCTAGACCTAAACCAGTCAGCTTATCCTCGTCCGTAGTTCTGGCGGTGAGCATAACTATTGGCACATCGGATTCATCTCTAAGGGTACGGCAGACCTCAAGGCCATCCATGCCAGGCAGCATTAAGTCCAGGACGATAAGATCAGGGTGATATTCACGAGCTAAGCGTAGGGTCTCAACACCATCGTAGGCGGTCAGAACCTTGTAACCATCCCGGTTCAAGTAGAGCTTGACCAGTTCCACTGTCTTTACATCATCATCGACTACCAGAACTCTTTTGCCTGCCATCTCTAGGTACCTTAACGATTCCCATGTTTCTATAATATTATAACACAAATGTTAAGGAATTGTTAAGTTCGCCTGTTTTCCTCTCATCCAGAGCATAAAAAAGAGGGGGATATTCTCCCCCTCTTTTATTATCCTGCCCAAGAACGGGCGCTGCAAGTCGGTTATTTGTTAGGCGGCATGCAGGGTCCAGCCCAGCCAGGAAAACGGCCCATACCGGGGAAGCCGCCATGACCTCGAGGGCCAAATCCAAGTGGTACATCAGGTCTTTCCTCCTGCCACTCCTTCAACTCGGGTGGAATGCCCGGCCTCTCCTGTTGCCACACTTTTAGCTGCTGCCTGAACTGCTCTGTGTCTGGCCTTGACTGTTGCCAATTCTTGTACTGGTCAGCTTGCTCTTGGGTTATCTTGCCCTGGGCAACGAGGTTCTTAAGATAGTTATCCAGAGCTTCCTCCCGCATCTCACGCTGCGCCTGGGCAAAGGCTTCCTTCAGCACTTCCTGGTCGATGACGTCACCCGTCTTCTGTTGGTAAATTTCACAGACTCTGTCCAGTAGAGCCCCACACCGAGCCTTGGGCTGGCTGTCATCCCCGTTGTCGGCAGCAAGGGCTACCGCACCGATGCTCCCGGACAGCAGCACAGCCGCCAACACCGCAACAATAATAAACTTCTTACTTCGCCACATTTCTGTTTAACCTCCTTTCTTTGTAAGATAAAGTCAGTATAGCATGTGGATATTAAAATCCTATTAAGATTTCGGAGAGTTACCGCGATGTCGCTCATTGAGAGTTCTTGTTTATATTAGGGAGAAGCAAAACTAGAGGCTACCATACTTAGTGATATGGCCGTCATAGGTTAACAATCACTTGGATTGTTGCCTGATTGAACAGAAGCCTGTCTTGTTCAGGGACTGGGCTAAGCTCTTTTAGTAAAATCCTTCCCCTCCTCTTTCGAGAGAGATAAAGGGTAAAAGGTTGATAGGATTAACAAAGTCTGGGCAGTAGTTCGCTAGATTCTTCGCGGAGCCTGTCCTGAGCGAGATTCTTCGGTCGCTTCACTCCCTCAGAATGACAGAGGCGAAGGGCTCAGGATGACACAAAGGGAAAGGTTTAGAATGACAAGAGGCGAAGGTCCAGAATGACAGAAAGCGAAGGGCTCGCAATGACAGGCAGAGTTACTGACCACTCTCTTGGTCAGCAAATCCTAGGCAGCAGCTCGCCGCTGAGCATATCGACGATGCGGGATGCCCCCAGCCGGGTCTTCATTATCACCTTGCCTTTATGTTCATCGGTTACCTCGCCGATGATTGAGGCGTCAGCACCGTAGGGGTTTTGTTTCATCTTGGCCAGAACTTTCTCAGCATCATCTGAGGCGACTATAGCCACCAGCTTGCCTTCGTTGGCGACATAGAGCGGGTCGAAGCCGAGAAGTTCGCAGGCAGCTCGCACGCCATCGCGCACCGGTATCTTTTCCTCTTCTATCCTGATGCCTACCTTGGACTGCTTGGCGAGTTCGTTAAGGGTAGTGGCTAAGCCGCCTCGCGTCGGGTCGCGGAGACAATGGATTTGCGACGAGGCTTCGAGCATCTGTGCCACCAGTTTATTCAAGGGGGCACAGTCGCTTTGAACAGGCACTGAGAATTTCAGTCCTTCGCGCTGGCTCATCACTGCGATGCCATGGTCGCCGATGGTACCGCTGAGGATAATCTTGTCGCCTATTTTGGCATTGGCCCCGGAGATATCTATGCCTGGCGGGACGATGCCTATGCCTGAGGTGTTGATGAACAACTTGTCGGCGCTGCCCCTATTCACCACCTTGGTATCGCCGGTGACTATCTTCGCTCCAGCTTCTTCAGCAGCAGCTTTTATTGATTTAACTATCTTGGTTAGTGCGTCGAGAGTCATCCCTTCTTCGATGATTAAGGACAGGCTCAGGTATAGAGGCATGGCGCCGCTCATGGCTAAATCGTTGATGGTGCCGCAGATGGCCAGCTTGCCGATATCGCTGCCAGGGAAGAAGATGGGATTGACTACATAGCTATCGGTAGTGAAGGCAAGACGGCCGCTGAGGTCGAAGACCGCCGAATCGTCCAGCTTGGCTAATAGTGGATTAGCCAGAGGCGGCAGAAAATTCTTCTCTATCAGCTCGTGGCTGAGCCGGCTGCCGCTGCCATGAGCCAGCAAGATGACCTCATCCATTATTCAGTTCCATATTGATAATAGGCGGCGCAGGCACCTTCTGAGGATACCATGCATGGGCCTACAGGCTGTTCTGGAAAGCAGACCTTGCGAAATAGCTTGCATTCGGTTGGAGTTTTTATGCCGCGAAGGATATCGCCGCAGATGCAGCCCTTTGCCTCTCGAACCGGCTCCAGGGTTACTGAGAAGGCTTGCTCGGCGTCAAAGCGCTCATATTTTTTCCTTAGCTTTAACCCGCTGGCAGGAACCACACCTATGCCTCGCCAATCGGCGCTGTCAACTTCGAAAACGCTGTCCATTAGCTCCAGGGCTTTCTTGTTGCCTTCAGGCTTAACGCCGCGGCGGTAGCCTATTTCAACCGTTGGCTTGCCGCTTTCGATTTGTTCTACCAGCATGGCTACCGAGAGCAGAATATCCAGCGGTTCAAATCCTGAGATAACACAGGCAACGCCGTAGTCGCGGGGGATAAATTCGTAGGGGCGGGAGCCGATTATGGCGCTGACATGCCCGGGGCAGACAATCCCGTCCAGCCTGATCTCACCGAGGTCGAGGATAGCCTTCATTATAGGCGGGCATAGCTTCGAGAGACAAAGGACGTAAAAGTTTTTGATTCCTTCTTTTTCAGCCTGAAGGATAGAGGCAGCGATGGTTGGCGCGGTGGTCTCAAAGCCGATGCCGATAAAGATAACCGACTGTGTCGGGTTGTCCTTGGCGATTTGAAGTGCGTCCTGGGTGGAATAGACGATGCGGATGTCGGCCTCTCCGGCTCTTGCCTGTTGCAGGCTGGAATAGCTGCCGGGGACTTTCATCATATCGCCGAAGGTGGTGATGACGACATCCGGCAAATGAGCCAGTGCTATTGCCCTGTCTATGTCAGCGTTAGCCGTGACGCATACCGGGCAGCCCGGGCCGGAGAGCATCTCTACGGTTGGAGGCAGTAGCTGGCGGAGGCCGTTCCTCATGATGGCAACGGTATGCCCGCCGCAGAACTCCATCAACCTGACCGGCTTTGTGGATATCTGCTTTATCCTGTTTACCAGCTTTTTGCCCAGTTCGACATCGCGGTACTCGTCAATGAATTTCATCAGGCGGTCACCGTTAAGCATAGAACTTGTTGGTAAGCTTTGGATCTATAGAGTCACTCTCAAGCAGGCTCAAGGTTCTCCAGCATGACCTTGGGTTGTAGCCGTTCCAAATTCAAGTGTTCCGAAGCATCCAGTATCTCGATACCAATTATCTCTTCTTTGGGTCCGAGGTCAATGGCGAAATCCTCGCTGAGCCGGATGGTGGTTAGCTCTGTCGGTCCTTGCTTAAAGGAGATATAAAGGGCATCAACCTCTGGATCGTAGCTTATCTTCATTTTCCTCACCAAGGGCAGAGGACATAGCTACCCACCATATTATCCCAACTTCTTAATAAGCTCTTCTTTGCCAATGTTGTTCCTCAAAGATACTTTGTTAAGGATATCACTTAACGTTCCTTTGGCCAGCACTTTATGGGCAGGAACAGTGATGTTGTGCTCACCCAGAAGTGTAATCTTCCTCAGCCTCACATGGCTTCCGCGCTGTCTTATGACCTCATATCCCAGAGCTTGAAGAAGCCTGACGACATCTTCGCCACTAACCTGAGGCAGCTTTGGCATCAGTCAGTTTTACCTCAGATAATGTAAGAATGGTAATAGGCTCGTCTATATCCTCGTAATGGACGGCCACTGCTTCTTTGATGTTCTCATGTAATTCGTCTAGACTTTTGCCTTGAGTAAAGATATCTTCGCCTATGCCTCGAGCGCACCAAAATTCGCCATCAAAGTAGGTCTCTATCTTAACAAGCATAGCTAATCCCCTTCAATCATTATACCTTATTCATTCGCTCTTTGCTCTTTGTGAAAAGGGAAGTTCTTGCGAAAAGCTAATCGTCTGCCTTTAGCTGCCATCGGTCTGGTAGATAGCTGCTTTATCCTGGCTACCAGCTTCTTGCCCAGTTCAACATCGCGGTACTCGTCAATAAATTTCATTTATCCTGACTATTCTTCCGGAACCATAACTATCCCCACAACCCGTATCATCCAGTTAACCTTTGGCTTACTCCAGTTTAGAAATGTCCAGCATAAGCAAAAGTTAGATTGTCCCCATGATTCCACTTCTTTAGTAATTCCGGTAGTACGGATAGTGATAGCAGAGTGTTCGTTTTTGACACTGCTATCAGCGCCGAGATGGGTTCCCCAGAAACTAGAGCCATTCCAGATATGGACATAAAACCTGTCTGCTACCTCAATGTTGGGTACTTCTAATTCTACCCATGTAGCCCCGGCCGCCAGGTTCTCGTTTCCAGGAGCAGACTTACCTATAGGAAACTTGGAAGATGGATAGGCTTCTTTGAACAATACCTTATGGTCTTTATCCCAAATTTCCAACTCGAACGTCCTTTCTTGAGAACCACGTGACCCAAATAATCTTATTTTCTGGATTGTGAATGGTGTGACGGGCGGCAGAAAATCAACTAGCCAACCCCCGTCAACACTTACGAGGTATTCATACGGTTTATCATTGTCATATTTCAACTCCACCTCTTTTGCTACGAGCTTTGGTTTCACCGTGAGGCTTGATCTCAGCTCACCAATGGCAACCTGATAGGTGCCTGCCTTATCTCTGGCCAATGAGAAATTTACCGTTTCAGTGGCTCCGGGTGTCACGGTGATATCTTTGGTTTCTACCTGAGCTCCATCAACAGTCAGTGTGGCAGTATAGATACCATCGCTGCCACCTGTGTTTTTTACCCTAGCAGTAACAGTGACGGTGTCCCCTGCAATAACTGTCGGCGGTATGATATCCAAGGACAGCACTTCAAACTGCGCTGGTTCTGGTGGGGCTTTACAGGCTGTTGGCAAAATCAGCACCGTGACTAGCAGCAACACGCTTACACAGAAGCCTTTTTTCATGACCGTTTCCTCCTTTTCTAGCCGGTTTTAAATCCTTCAGGCATTATCGCTTAGACTTGCCATCTCCCCCAATATCTTTAAGGTCTCCTGGGCTTCGGCCTCGTCGATGACGTTTATGGCGTAGCCGGTATGGAGCAGGACATAGTCTCCGACCTTTGCTTCTGGGGTAAGCATTATGCTGACCTGGCGTTTTACACCGCCGATTTCCACTTCGGCCTCATTGCCGTCTATGGAGACAACCTGCACTGGAACAGCTAAACACATAGTTTTCCTTTCAAGTGAAATTGGCGATGACGGCTTGACCTAGGGAGATGCCGCCGTCATTGCACGGTACCTGCTTGTGGGTTAACACCGAAAAGCCGGCGGATTCAAGCAGCACTGCGGCTTTCCTCAGCAGCAGCCGGTTTTGAAAGACACCGCCGCTAAAGGCTACTTGGTTAATTCCGGCCTTTTTGGCTATCAGCTGGCACATCTCACATATCATCTGAGCTACGGTATTGTGGAACTTGGCTGATATTGTAGCCTTGGGGGCGCCTTGATACAAATCCTTGACTATGGCCGAAAGCAGCTCTTTGAGCTGGATAATGTTTGTCCCATCATGCTCGATTATAGAATATGGGTAGCCTTTGTTGCCGACCTTATCGCAGTCGTCACAAGCCGCCATTTCAAGCTCCACAGCTGCCTGGCCTTCATAGTCTATCTCACCCCTAACACCGAGCAAGGCTGACACGGCATCGAAGAGACGTCCCATGCTCGAAGCCAAGGGCGAATTGAGGCCGGTCTGGATTTGCCGCTTGATAAGCTCGATTTCGACAGGGTCGATTTGATTCAGGAAGGCTAGCCTGAAGTTGGTTGAGTCTTCTCGTGTTTTTTTATTTGTAACCCTGAGCAATGGCGAAGGGTCTCTGAGATTCTTCGGTCGCTTCGCTCCAGATTCTTCGCTTCGCTCAGAATGACAGGTGAAGTTGCCGAATACTATCTCATCTCCAAGCAACCTGAGAAGATAGCCTATGGCAGTTCGGTATGGCCTTTTTATGGCGGCGGCTCCCCCAGGCAAAGACAAGTACTCGAGATGCCCCAGCCTTTTGAAGCCTTTGTAATCAGCGACCAGAAATTCGCCTCCCCAGATGCGTCCATCACTGCCATAGCCTGTGCCGTCCAGAGCCACGCCGATAACCGGAGTTTCAACGTTGTTGTCCACCATGCAGGCAACAATATGGGCGTGGTGGTGCTGAACTGGGACGAGCTTAAGATGGCTGAACTGGTTACCCAACTCCAGCGCATATTTGGTGGAGAGATATTCCGGGTGGAGGTCATAGGCGATGATTTCAGGCTCTATACGGAATAGCTTCTTGTATAGAGCCAGCGTGTCTTGGAAGTGCTCCAAGGTTTCCAGATTCTCCATGTCGCCGATATGCTGGCTGATGAAGGCATAGCTGTCTTTGGTCAGGCAAAAAGTGTTCTTTTCCTCGGCACCACAGCCGAGCACCTGCTTAGCTGTGAAAGGTAGGTGAATGGGATACGGTGCATAGCTGCGAGCACGCCGGGTGAGCTGTACTTCGCCTCTTTCGATGACAGTCACACTGTCATCATACCTGGCGTATATATCGCGGTTGTGGACCAGAAAATAGTTGGCGATGCCTGAGAGCCGCCTTATGGCCTCATCGTTATCTTTGGCGATTGGCTCCTCGCTGATATTGCCGCTGGTCATTACCAATGGTAGCCCCACTTCTCTAAGCAAGAGATGATGCAGTGGAGTGTACGGCAGCATCACGCCGAGGTATTTCAGATTTGGAGCTACTGCCTGGCATACCGTGGACTCTGGCTTCCACCACATCAGCATGATTGGGCTCTGCGGGGAGGTAAGCAATTTTTCTTCCGCCTCAGATATGTAGCAATGCCTTTTGGCTTCCTCCATGTCGGCGACCATTATGGCCAGTGGCTTGAATGGGCGTCTCTTTCTCTGGCGCAGCAGTTCAACAGCCTTCTCACTGGTGGCATCACAGGCCAGGAGGAAGCCGCCCAGACCCTTGATGGCCAGAATTTTTCCGTCTCTTAGAAGCTGGCTGGCAGCGGCAATAGCATCAGAGGTTTCGACACGATTTCCCTTGGCATCAAGTAGCTCCAGTCTCGGCCCACATTTGGGGCAGGCGTTGGGCTGAGCGTGGAAGCGGCGGTCTAGAGGGTTATTGTACTCTGCTTGGCAGTCGGGGCACATCTGGAAGGAGCGCATAGTGGTCTTAGGGCGGTCGTAGGGGACGTCTTCTATTATGGTGAAACGAGGACCACAGTTGGTGCAGTTGGTGAAGGGATAATGGTAGCGTTTGTCTTCAGGGCTGAAGATTTCCCTGAGGCAGGCCGGGCAAGTAGCAATGTCCGGAGACACCAGTTGGTACTTGCCTTCTTCGGCGATGCTGTGGCGGATTTTGAAGCTTGTGTAGTCTGCCGGGGGATGGTAGGTAACGGTTATGCTTTCTATGTGAGCCAGCGGCGGCGCATTATCTTGGAGTTCAGAAAGGAAACGCTTCAGGTCTTTGCTTTCTCCCTGAACTTCGATTTTGACATCCTCGGAGGTGTTGCACACCCAGCCTTTCAGGCTGTATTTGGTAGCCAGCTGGTAAACGAAAGGCCTGAAGCCAACTCCTTGGACTATGCCGCGAGTGCTAATCCGGGCTAACTCTTGGGTTCCAATTTTAGCCATAAACAAATGAATTTTACTTCAAGCAGATGCCTGGGGCAAATTTGAAACCTCTCCTTCTTAGAGGTGGCTACATGTGCTTGACAGCGATGATACATGGTGCTATGATAGCCTCGTTATCCGAGGTATAAAGAACTATTGCCGGAAGTGGGGAAGTAGGTGTAGCTGGGACGATTGGTGATTGACCGTGTTGGTATGGCAGCACACGAAAGGTGAGGTATGACGAGCATCGCCGTTATCGCTGACAGCATCGCCTGTATTACAAAAGAGCAAACTGAGAATTACCACATTAAGATAGTTCCCGCTAATATATTCTTCAACGGGCAGGTTTATCGAGACTTTATAGACATAAGCTCAGCCCAAGCCTATGAATTCCTTGTGAAAGCTCCCGAATTCTGGAAAAGTTCGGCGGCTTCCCCTGAGGACTACCTTAAGGCCTACCGAGAACTCAGCGAACACGCCCAGAGCATCCTGGTGGTTACCATATCTTCCAGCCTGAGCATGTTCTACACCAGTGCCCAAACTGCCAAAGAAATCTTTAAGGAGGAATCACCCCAAACTAACATCGAGGTTATTGATAGTGAGACAGCTGCCGCTGCTGAAGGGCTTATCGCTTTAGCCGCGGCTCAAACTGCTGCTGAAGGCAAGACCTTTGATGAGGTTATTGCTGTGGCCAAGAAAGTTAAGGCCCGGGTTAAATTTGTTGGCCTTCTGGAATCTATCCGCCATGTTTATAGAACCGGAAGGATACCTAAGGTTGCTTCTGAAATAGGTTCAATGCTTTCTATTAAACCCATTCTGACCGGTTCCAACGGGCTTATTCACTTCGCTGCTGCTGCCAGAACTAAACAGAGCGGAATTGATAAAATGCTCCAGATAATGAGGAATCATATCGGCGATTCAGAACCGGTGCGCGTGGCAGTGATGCATGCTGATGCCCTAGAAGAAGCCGAGAAGCTTAAAGAAAGAGTAGCTGCTGAGTTTAACTGCGTCGAGATTTTTATCACTGATTTCAGCCCTATCATGGGTTATGCCACTGGGCGGGGAACGCTCGCCCTGGCTTACTACAAGGAAGACCGGCTTGATTAATGAGGGCATAGCAGTAATTCTGGGCTATCTATTGGGCTCCATTCCTTTAGCTCACATCATCGGATGCTTGGCGGGAAAGGTTGATGTGCGCAAAGGAGGGTGATGGCCGGATAAGCGCAGCGGCTGTGTACAGGAGGCTGGGCGTTGTTTCATTTCTATTCTATTGGTTGTTGTAATGGATGTGGGCAAGGGGGCACTGGCTGTATTGACTGCCAGGATACTCATTGAATCTGTCATAGCAGTGCTGATTACTGGTTTTGCCGCGGTGGTTGGACATAATTGGTCCATCTTTCTGAAATTCAAGGGGGGATTGGGTGCTACGGCAATTTATGGAGTGCTTGCAGGCCTGGTATTGTGGCAGTTTTTGATAGGGGCAGCGATAGCCGCCATACCTTTCCTCACAACACGAAAATCAGGGCTAAGCACTGCCATCTTAATTATCGCGGTATCCATTGTTCTTTTGGTCCAGAACTCATCCCTGATTCTAGTAATATATCCTCTCATTCCTATCCTGCTCATGGTTCTAAAACGTTTTCAGGTGAGCAGGGCTGGGTCGTACCCCGATGAAATGGTACTATTCTGAGGCGTATTGGCCGTTTTTGATGGCTTCGACTATTCCCTGTCTTGCGGCGTGGTAGGCCAGATAGATGGCACTTTTTATGGCTTTGGCCCTACTGCGGCCATGACCTATGACGATGTTCCCTTCTAGCCCCAGGAGACAGGCTCCACCGTATTCTCTGTAGTCCAGGTTCTTGACGGCCGAGGTCAGCTCTATATACCGGGCCAGGGCAGTCCCAGTGAGGTAACGGTCGATTTTGGCAGCTTGTCCCAGTTCCAGCAAACTCTGGATAACTTGCGAGTATCCTTCTACAGTCTTAATCAATACGTTACCGGTGAAGCCATCGGTAACAATTACATCAGCCTTCCCCTTCAAGACGTCAAAACCTTCTATATTGCCGATGAAGTTCAGGTTGGTCTTTTTCATGAGCTGGTAGGCTTCTCTGGCCAAGGTGTTGCCTTTGAGTTCCTCTTCGCCAACGTTTAGTAAGCCAACTCGTGGTGAATTGATGTCAAGAACCTGTTCAGCCAGAATATTGCTGAGCTGAGCGAACTGAACCAGGAAGATGGGGCGGCAGTTGACGTTGACCCCGCAATCGATAATTAGAGTCGGTTGAGGTTGGTTGAGGTAAGCTACGGCGCATACTGCCAACCGCTGGAGGCCCTCTACCGCCTTTAGGTTGAGAAATGAGGCGACTACTGTGGCTCCTGTACTGCCAGCGGAGACGAAGCCGTCGGCAATGCGGTCTCTCACCAGCTTGGCTCCGACCACTACTGACGAATCCGGTTTATTCTGCACTGACTGTATCGGCTCCTCGCCGTCCATGACGACCTGGCTGGCTTGGACAATGGTAATGTTTAACTTTCTCGTGGAGCGCCTGAGCAGCATCTCGAGTACGGTTTTATTGCCCACGAGAGCGATATCTATCGGGAACTCTTTAGCTGCCTCGATGGCCCCTTTAACTACTTCTCGCGGAGCATACTCACCGCCTGCAGCATCTACAGCAATTAACATCTAAGTTGCACCTCAAATCTCCAGCGCTCTGCTGGATGGTAAGAGACTTTAGCGAGTCCGCCATGTTTTGTCAAGGACGGTTATCGTACATTTTTGAAAAGCAAAGGGCAAAAGTTTATAATTCATACGTTTGGGGAGATGGTGTGGTGCAGATAATACGGTGCATGAATTAGCTATAACGCAGAATATACTGGACATTGTCTTAAACGAGGCAAAAGCAGCTCAGGCAAATAGAGTCACCAGGATAAGTTTGGTCATCGGTGAGCTATCAGGGATCGTCAGCGATTGTGTGCTTTTCTACTTTGATTTTCTCAAGAAAGGCAATGCCGCTGAGGAAGCCACAATTGATTTCAGCTTAGTGCCAGCGGAGCTGCGATGTCGAGATTGTCTGACCAATTTTAACCCAAAAGACTCCGCTTGGATTTGTCCGAATTGCCAGAACACCAGTCTAGAAGTAATTAGCGGGCGAGAGTGCTACGTAGAAAGTATAGAGGTCGAACAGTGAGAGTAGGAGTTGTGAAAAATATTAACTAGCACCGATAATGCCGTAGCTGCTCAGACATGAAGACACCGGATGTAATCGTTAAGGGTAAAGATAATGGAGAGGGCATGGTCATCCATTATGAGACCACCAAAGGAACCGATGTTTTTGGATTGGCCATACCTAACATATACGCCGATGCCGATTGGGACCTTGGTCCTACCTGGTGTTATTTAATCCTCGGCAAGAAGACTACCCTGATTGACACCGGTCGGCCGGGCAACTTCGAGGTTTTTGGGTCTCTTTTGAAGTCAATCGGCAAAGGGTTCTCGAATATCAATAGGATTGTTGTTACCCATAGCCATGAAGACCACGATGGTAATGTAGCTGAAATAGTCTCGGCAACGCAGGCTGAATTATGGGCCCATACCATTTACTGCCAGATGATTTCGTATCATCCTCATATAAAAGACGGTGCCCTGCACCCCGAATTGCCTGGTTCTTGCCGTCTCTGTAGAATGCCTGAGATTATCTATAAGAACTGCCTGCCATATCATAAGAAAAGAAGCTCGCTGAAAGTCGATTTCCCTGTAAGGGATGACCAGAGGCTGCCAGACGAAGACCTTGGCTTTGTATTTACCCCGGGGCACAGTCCTGACTCAATCTGCATCGTTTTGGAAGATGAGGTTATATTTACCGGTGACACCTTACTGCCTGATATTACCTCCCATCCTTCTCTGGTGTATGCCTTTGAGGTCAATCGCCGGATCTTACCGAAAGGATATCGCCGAAGAAATGATGTCTATGGACTGATGAACTACATCAAGTCTTTAAGTAAGGTAGCCTATCTTAATTCTCAACCTCTTAAGGCAACGTTCCCCGCCCATCGCCTGTTTTATAATGGGCGGTTTAACCTGTTAGATAGCTCTGAACGGGCTAAGGAAATCATCCAGTTTCATATTGACCGCTGCCGTGACATATTGAGAATTATAGACAACAAACCGGCTGGAGTAGCAGATATTGTCGTCCAGCATTTTCCGCCTTCACGGCTTGCCGGCATGGGAAAACAGTTAGCAGAAAATGAAATCAGGGCTCATATCGAAATTATGGAGGCATACGGCGATATTCGGTGGGCGAGCGAGAATAGAGATATTGTCCAGCGCACTGGAACAAGCAATTATCTGAATGCTATAGAGGTATATCTACATTGTAGTTCCTTCTGAAATGCTAGTGTCTTACTTGATGACGTGTACCGCGGTAGCTTTGAAGCTGGCATAGATGTTTTTGCCGAGGTTAAGGTTTAGTTCCTCTGCTGACCTTTTAGTTACTACACCAAGTAAAGGAAAACCGCAATCCGCCTCGATTCTCACGAGCTGCCCCACGGTGGTCATTCTGGCTATCTCCCCGTAAAATACGTTTCTGGCGCTGCTCGTCTCTTTGGCGAGTGTAAAGGTGATGTCCTCCGGCCTGATAATGACACAGATTTTGTCGCCCACGGCAAATTCAGAAATTGCTTCTATGGTGGCACCATCTATATCTATGGTAACTAAGGCACCGTCCTTCTCTGAAATTATCCCGCTCAGGATGTTTTCTACTCCGACAAACTCAGCCACCTCCTTATTACTCGGCGAACAGAATATTTCGCTGGGGCTACCTATTTGTAGTATCTCACCATTCATCAGAACGCCTATCATGTCAGCGAGACGCTGCCCCTGTGGCATGTCGTGGGTGGCCATTATTACGGTTGTCTTTTGCTCTCGAATAGTATTCGCCAGAACCTCTTCTATTTTGGAGACGGAGACCGGGTCGAGGTTGGCGGTAGGTTCATCCAGCAGGAGTAACTCGGGCCGGGCTATCATAGCACGTGCCAGAGCCACTCTCTGAGCCTCGCCGCCAGATAGCGTCCGAGCCCTCCTTTTCTCATACCCTTTCAAGTCTGTAATCTCTAGCATCTCTTCAACCCTGGTTTGTATTTCCTTTCTACCACAACCCCTCACTTTCAGCGGGTACGCAATGTTCTCGTAGACGCTGCTATTGAATACGACAGGTTTTTGGAACACCATGGCCATTCTACGGCGTATGTGTAATCTTAGCTGCGTTGACTTTGTTGTGTCCTGTCCGTTGAAATATATTTTGCCCGAAGTCGGCGTATCCAGAAGATTAAGCAGCCGCAACAGGGTGGTTTTCCCGGCGCCTGTTGGGCCGATGAGCGCGAAAACCTCAGCTCTTTCTACCTCGAAAGTTATATTTCTTAGGAGTGCTTTGCAATCGGCGCCGTACCCTAATTGAACCGTCTTCAATAGAGTCATTATCAGTACCTCTGAAGTGCAAAGTTAACTATAACGTTTATTACTAAAGCCAGAGAGATAAGGATGATGCCCAACGCTAGCGCCAGTATCAATTCTCCCTTCTGTGTCTCTAGTGATATTGCCGTGGTAAGCACTCGCGTATATCCACGTATATTTCCACCAAGTATCATGGCAGCGCCGACTTCGGATATGGCACGGCCGAATCCCATTATAAAGGCTGCCACAACGGCGAACCTCGCTTCTTTGATGATTGTCCAGATAGCCTGAAATTCAGTTGCGCCTAAAGACAGTGCAGAATCTTTAATCGCCTTATCTATACCGCTTAAAGCGGAGATGGTAAGGCCAAGTAGTATGGGCGTGATAAGCACCATCTGTCCAATCACGACTGCGGTTGGTGTAAACAACAGGCCGAGTCCTCCCAACGGACCGGCGCGGGATATAAAAATGAAGACGAAGAGGCCCACACAGACAGTGGGAACGCTGTAAAAGGTCTGTATAATGTTAATTAGGACGCGCTTGCCTTGAAAGTTACGGAAATGGATCAGTCCGCCCACAGGTATGCAAACAAGGGAGGCCATGATAACTGCGGTCGCTGAAATGGCCAGCGACCGCAGTGCAATCTCTACAACCTCCCTATCTAGGTTGACAATAAGCTGAATAGCTTGTAGAAAAGCTTCCCAGAGTTCACTCATTCTGTCTCAGCCTATTGAACTGGCTTGGAATATTCATCTACTGTTGGGCAGCCTTGTTGTTTGCAGCCACCTCCTGAAGTTGGATTAAAAAGTGGCCGCCCGTATTCAGCGACGCCATATGTTCCAATAACCTTCTGGATTTCATCAGAAATAAGCCAATTTATGAAATTGTTGGCCATCTGGATTTTCGCCGTCTTGATTTTCTCCGGGTTTATAGCTATGGCGGCGTACACGTTAAGAAATATCTGACCCTTTTCCACCAATGGTATCAGATTTAATTTACCCTTGTAAGCTAAGAAGGTGGATATGTCAGCCAGAATATATGCTCCTTCCTCATTGGCCATGAGCAAGCATGGTCCCATGCCTTTTCCTGCTTCTGTGTACCACGGGCCGGATTTCTGGATGTCTTCGTATTTGAAGCCTGCCGCTGCCCATATGAGCTTTTCTTTGGAGTGTGTCCCTGAATTGTCACCTCTGGAAACGAATTTAACTTTGGCAGGATTTTTCTTGCCTTCCTCAGCAAGTTTCTTAAAGGCATCTTCAGGTGACATGTCTTTAATACCCGCCGGGTCACTTGTTGGACCTGCAATGAGAAAGTAGTTGTAGGCAAAGTACCTGCGGTTTAGGCCGTACCCGTCGGCTATAAACTTGTCCTCGGCCGCCCGGTCATGGACGACGACAGCATCTACGTCTCCCCTCTTCCCATACTCCAGTGCTATGCCTGTGCCTGCATAGACTATATCCATCTCAACGTTATATTTCCTCTCGAACATCGGCTCCAGGTAATACCACAGACCAGTATCGTAAAGGCTGGTGGTGGTGGCAATTCTGAATCTTTCTTTGGCTGCTACCACGGGAAATGTCGTAGTGCTGGCGCCCTCATTGTTTGAACCGGGTACACAGCCGGCAAAACTAATCAGTAGACTCAATAGTACAACTACGGTCAATAAATAATAGTTTATTTTTCTCACCATGTTATAATCTCCTTTGAATTCAACAAAAAGTGTCCAAAGAAATAAAAATGCACCTCGAAAGGAGGTGCCCTACATAACACTATTCCGTGTATGTCAACTCTCCTTTCCAAACATGGGAGGCGTCACCGTTTCCAGTGGCACCCTATCGGCCGATGTCCTTAGGTATATTCCTTTAGGGCAAAAGGCTCGGAAAGTTACTATTAAGCTGGCGGCATTATAACATGAAGATTTCGAGCTTACAATGTTCCCCGGGATTGCTTCGTCTCTCTCGCTCCTTGCAAGACACGCGAGCAAACTTTTTGGTTGTTGGTATTTGGGATTTTGTTGTGTATAGGGTGTCCAGCTGCCAGCTATGAGATTTGGGTGGTGGGTCATTTTGAAGCCCTATGTAGGTTATACAAAGTGGATACTACTCAAAATTGGAACAAAAGTAGTATAATATGGTTAACTACATAGTTAAGATTGCAATGATAAGTGAACCCTTTATAAGCACTTTGAGTGATGAGCTTGGTCAACATCCTAAGCGTCGCCAAGAACTATTGAGGAAATTAAGTGAGGCAGTCGGATATACAGCAGTAGCCTTCTTCACCTCATTTAGATATCCGGTTATGATCGAAGAAGGGGATGCTGATATGATTGAGGAGGTTCTTCAAGCCACAGATTTGAGTAACGGTTTATGTCTCGTTTTGAACTCACCAGGAGGAGATGCTATCGCAGCTGAACGCATTGTACATACCTGTCGTGTGTACTCAAACGACAAATTTGTAGTTTTGATACCTAGAAGAGCTAAATCTGCCGCTACTATGATTGCATTTGGTGCTGACAAGATTTATATGGGGCAAACATCAGCCTTAGGGCCATAGACCCGCAGATTATCAGAACAGAGGCAGATGGCAGTGAAACACTTTTTCCGGTCTATGCAATTATAAAAAGCTACGATGGTTTAATGGAAAAGGCTATTAATACACAGGGTAACCTCGAGCCATATCTTCAGCAATTAAGCAGATACGATGCCGCAGAGATTGAAGAACTCCGAAGGGCAAGAGCACTTGCTGAAGATATCGCAATCAGATGTTTGAAGCAAGGGATGCTTTCGCATCTTACTAAACCTGCTATTAAGACAAAGATTTCCATTTTCTTAAAGCCAGAAATTACCAAGGCCCATGCTAGAGATATACGTATAAGTGAGGCTAGGAAAGCAGGACTCAAGCTAGAAGAGATGCAAACTAATAGCTCATTGTGGGCTATTAGTTCTGAGCTTTATACGAGAGCTGATTATTACGTATCCTCCACATTTTGCAAGTTAGTTGAGAGTCCGAATCATTACTTTGCCTTACCGTGCCCAAAGGAAGAAGAGTAAGGAATTGGACAGTTACGCGGTCTCGGTTCAGTTAGCCACTGTCCACGGCCTGACCGCCTTATGATACCTGATGGTTCATTTATTCGCTGACCAGTTAATTTGGCAAAACGCCTAAGAGTTTCCAAAGCAGATGGAAACTCTTTTCGAGATGTCAATATTTCCTCTTTTGTCTTTTTAGCCCTTGACTCAGTCACTACCATCTCCAACCTCCTTAATATTCCAACGTTATATTATTGTATAAACAATCCGTCTGTCAAATTGACCCATTACCGAGATTTGACAAATCAAGCCAAAATGTGCTATTTTAAATAAAGTCCCGAGTAGTTAAGCTTAGACCTGGCAGAAGGGAAGGTCGGTAAAGGCTGAAAGGTGTGTGGTAGCCGACCGGACACAAGGTAAGCCGAAACCGATAGGAGAGGCGGAGAAAATGCCGGGGACGGGTGAGGTTACTCGGGATTTTTTTATTATCCAAGAGGTTAATGGAGAGGGGAAGGTCATTCTGAGGGAGCCCTTCGCTTTTGTCATTCTGAGGAGCGAAACGACGAAGAATCTCTTATAGCTCAGGGTAAACTCCGCGACCGAAGAATCTTACCAGTGC
>VGNX01000024.1 GCA_016865855.1 Chloroflexota bacterium
CGGTCAGAACCGGTTATTCCACTACTCACTACGGCAATTAACGGCATCAATTCCTCTCGAGACAGGTTAATAAACGCTTCAGTCTGCCCCTTGGCAATACTGGACCAAACCTCCTCCGAAAAGGGGTTATCATCGGTAAATTCAGCAATGATGAAATCGAAGTGTGGGCTCTTGACTAACATTCTCGGTATCTCTTTTAGAATTTCTGCGAAACCCATGGCTACCCCACCCATTATGGAGCAGTCTACTGGATTACCCACCCAATCCCATATTTCGGGTGCCTTTCTTCTCAGTTCCTCCTTAATCTCACGGGGCAGTGGAGGTAGTGTAAGGCCAGCTTCTTCACAAACATCAGCAGACATTACTGAGAGCCCTCCGCCAGCACTCACTAAACCGACACTATTCCCTCTAATCGGAGGCAGGAAGGAAAAGGCGACGAGAAGGTCAACAAGCTCACTTAGGTCTTTGGCAGATATTACACCAGCCTTTTTGAAAGCTGCCTTCCATATAATGTCAGAGCCAGCGATGGCAGCAGTGTGTGAAGCAACAGCTTTAAATCCAGCTGTGCCTCGCCCGCCTTTGATGGCGAGCACTGGTTTAGTACGCGCTACATCGCCCAAAACCTTGAGAAACTTTTTGCCATCCTTTATACCTTCAAAATAAGCGGCGATTATCTTCGTCTCATCATCATGAGCGAGATAGCACAGGAAATCGCTTTCGTCTAAATCAAGGGCGTTGCCGTAGCTGATGACTTTGCTGAAACGAAGGCCTCGTAATTCTCCGTAACGAACGAGCAACGCGGACGTACCACCGCTTTGACACACAGCACCAATTGTTCCAGCCTCTTTGGTCAAATTATAACTGTGCGCTATTCCTCCACGCGGGTAATAAATCCCCATGCAGTTTGGACCGATAAGGCGGATGTTAAGCCTTCTCGCAACCTGAAGGATCCTAGCTTCGAGGTCTTTAGCTTCATGCCGCCCTGTCTCACTAAGGCGACCGGCAACAAGATGAACAACTTTTACTCCTTTGGCAGGACATTCGGCAAGCAAATTTGGGACTTTAGATGCTGGAAGACAGCAGATAACATAATCGATTATCTCTGGGACGCTGCTCAAGTTTGGGTAAGTTCTCAGGCCAAGGATGGATTCTTTGCTGGGGTTCACTGGATAGATATGCCCGGGATAGCCGTAATCCAGAAGGTGACGTACATAGTGGTAGCCAAAAGACAAGGGATCTTCCGATGCCCCGACTACAGCAATGGCCTTAGGATGAAAGGCAGTCTCTAATGTATTGATAAGGTCAGCATCCATGCTATGTCAACCAAATATCTAAGCACATAGTTAGGAAGATGATACCCAAATAAGGAAAGGCAGATAGCTTGTAGACTTGCCAAGCAGCTGCCGATGTCGTCGAGAATAGCAGGCGGGCGTTAGCGTAAATCATCAAGGCGCCAATGATGTTCACCACAATCAGATAAGGCAGATGAAAATCACCGGCGAAGTAAATCAGAATGGAAACAAGATAGAGAAGGATAGATAAGCCGAAAAGTATTTTCACCACACCTTTAACCTGCCAGCTTAGCGGGAAGTAATGTAAACCAGCGCCTAAGTAATCTTCCCTGTTGGCAATCATTACACTCCAGACATGAATGGGGGTCCAGATAGCGACTAGACAACACAAGAGAAGAATCCTGGCATCTAAGGTTGGGCTTACGGCAAACCAGCCGATAAGCACCGGGCTGCAGCCGGCGACTATGCCGAGAAAGGTGCATGAAATTGTCTTACGCCATATCGCTGAGGCTATAACACCTATGAGTCCAAACAGGAAACAAAGGGGATGCAACACCCAGGCTAAAGCCAACGCGACAACTATAAGTCCGATGATAAGTGGTAGAATTTTCTGTGGAGGGTAAATTCGCCCTGAGGACAAAGCCCGATTGGATGTCCTCATCATCCGGGCGTCGACCTCACGGTCGAGATAGTTGGTAAGCCCATTGGAACCAGCACTGCCTAAGAAGATGGCAATTAAGGTGAGGGCAAAAACTTTGGCTGATAGATAGCCACCGGCGGCAATGATTGCTGAGCAAATGCCGATAAAGGCAAGCAGGCTGGTTTCTACAGGTTTCAGGACGGTGATATAGTCCAGGAATGCCCCCTGCTTACTTAGAGCGATTTTCAAGGCTTTACTACCTCTTGAAGGACTCTTAAGACTTCCTTTTCAGGGACATCACTGCGTATTACTGCTTTACCGATGTCTTCGAGCAAGACCCACTGGATTGCTTTTCCCCGCACTTTCTTATCCAACTCCATAGCCGCAAGCACATCAGCCAAGAGCACTCCAGAGCAATCTGTAGGTAAGCCGAACTTCTGCAAAAGAGCTTTCTGGCGTTCGACAGCATCTTGCGACAAAAGCTTTAATCGATGACTGAGCTTGGCTGCTCCCATCATTCCAATAGCCACTGCCTCACCATGGAGAAAACGGTCATATTTGCTAGCAGCTTCCAGCCCATGGGCTATGGTGTGCCCGTAGTTCAGGATGATGCGTTTTCCAGTTTCTCTCTCATCTTCAGAGACAACTTGGGCCTTGAGGGCAGCACTTCTAGCGATCACTTTAGAAGTAATACCTGGCTTTAACTTAATTAAGTCTTTAGCTTTGTCTTCGAGAAGCTGCAGGAAATCGGCGTCTAAAATCAGACCATGCTTGATAACCTCGGCCCATCCTGAGGTAAGTTCACGTTGGGGCAAGGTAGTCAAGGTCTGAACATCAGCCAGGACAAGACACGGCTGATAAAAAGCACCTATCAGGTTTTTCCCTCGTGGGTGGTCAATGGCTACCTTCCCGCCGATGCTGGCATCTGTCATAGCTATCAAGCTGGTAGGTACTTGCAGCCAAGGCAAGCCTCTTAAGAAGGTGGCAGCTATAAATCCAGACAGGTCACCAACCATGCCGCCGCCTAAAGCGACTATTACGTCGTTTCTCTCTACGCGGCGCTCAATGAGGAAGTCATAAATCTTGACAGCCTGGGCGATATTCTTTGAAGCTTCACCAGGCGGTATCACACAGCAATTGACGGCAAAGCCGTCTTTTTCCAGCGCTTTCTTAACTCGGGCGCCGTAAATGGGAAAAACAATTTCATCGCTGATGATGTTAGCTGTACCTGATAAGCCGGCCTGTTTCATTTTTTCTCCAAGCTTGGCCAGTATCCCCCAGCCAACAAATACAGGATAACTGGCTGTCGCTGTCTCTACTATACAGGCTAGGTCAGCTTCAGTGGATTGTTTACTGCTGCTGTGATGTTTACTTATATACTGCCAGCCCTTTATCACCTCCTGGCTTACTTCTTCGAGAGTCAGGTTGTCAGTATGAACCGTCCAGTCGGCGACAGCATAGTAGGGCTGACGGTGAGCTTTGAGCTGCTTGATGCGTTCCAGAGGATTATCCCCGGCAAGCAGGGGGCGAACTACAGGGTTAGCAGAGTAGAGGGTATCGTGGAGCAGGCGCTGGTATATGGTCTCCGGCTTGGCTTCCAAGCAAACAACCACGCTGGTTTCAAGAAGCAAACTTTGATTTTTAGGGTCAATAATAACCCCACCGCCGGTGGCGACGACCGCTCGCTCTTTCTGACAGGCCTGCCTCAATACTTTGCGTTCTAGCTGCCTGAACTTATCCTCGCCGTCTTGTTTGAAGATTTCCGGAATAGTCTTACCGCTAAGCTTAACTATCTCATCATCGGTGTCTATGAGCGTCCAGTTCAGGTGTTCAGCTACTTTTATAGCCACGACTGACTTACCAGTAGCTGAGAAACCTATGAGGGCGATATTGTTGTTTGCTTTACGATGTCGCATAACGGTTGCGAGAGTAGGCAGGGCTAATGTAGTTTTTATAGTTGGCTAAGGTCTCCTTTAAGTGGTCACCGCCGAACTTCTCCAGCATGGCGTTTGTCATGACGACGGCCAGCATTGCTTCCCCAATGACTCCGGCTGCAGGGACGACGCAGATATCGCTACGCTCATAATGAGCCTCGACCTTCTTTCCAGTTCGCAGGTCTACGGATGGCAACGGCTTGCCAAGGGTGGCAACGGGTTTTACCGCCGCACGAACCACAATTGATTGTCCGTTGCTTATCCCGCCTTCAATGCCGCCGGCACTATTAGTGGCCCGATGCCAGGGTAAGGCAGTTCCTTCCGGGCTGGTTTCAATTACGTCTTGAGCCTGAGAACCTTTGACATTGGCCATCGAAAAGCCGGCGCCTATATCAACGCCTTTCACAGCATTTATGCTCATTATCGCTTGAGCGATTTGCCCATCAAGCCTGCGATCCCACTGGACATGGCTGCCCAAACCGACAGGCACTCCAGCAGCAATTACCTCGAAGACGCCACCCAGAGTGTCTCCTTCAGCCTTGGCTTCATCAATAGCTGCCATCATTACCTTTTCTGCTCCAGCGTCAGCACAGCGGACAGGTGAGCTTTCTACTTGCTGCCAATCTATCGACTTGGGCTGTTTAGCCCGGTGTCTACCTATACTTATCGTATGACTATGAATAGTAATGCCAAATTCCTCGAGAAATTTTCGGGCTACAGCGCCAACAGCAACTCTGGCTGCTGTCTCTCTGGCGCTTGCTCGTTCTAAAATCGGGCGAATATCTTTAGTGCCATACTTGATGGCTCCAGCTAAGTCAGCATGTCCTGGACGGGGCGAAGTTAGCGGCTGTATTTCCTTATCCACCGGGGCAACGCTCATTATCTCTTGCCAATCTTCCCAAACGCGATTCCAGATCAGGAGGCTTATTGGGCTACCTATGGTAAGGCCATGACGTACACCCGAGATAATCTCAGCTTTGTCCTGCTCAATTTTCATGCGGGCGCTGCGTCCATAGCCAGCCTGCCGCCTCGTAAGGTCTTGAGCTATGTAATCTTCACTAATAGGCAAGCCAGCCACCATCCCCTCAATAACCGCTATCAACCCCTTGCCATGTGATTCACCAGCAGTGAGAAAACGAAACTGTCCCATAAATCCTGATTCCTGTGATTAGTCTATCGATATTCTGGCTGCGGGTAGGGATTGCTCAGTGTTTCCAGGAGAATAATACCTTCAGCGCCCAATGACTGCACCTGAATGACGCTGTGCAACTTCTGCCAACTCATACCCAGCAGAGTACTCAACAGCGAAGGAACTGCAGGTTTGTAATATTCCACCTTTGGTTTCTGGATGCCAGCCAGACTAGCCGCCATGTCTATAGCCTTATTAAGCCCGCCCAACTCATCAACCAGTCCCAACTCCTTAGCCTGTACCCCTGTATAAAGTTGACCTGTGGCCAATTCTCTGACTTTATCCTCACTCAGACTCCTGCCCTCAACCACAACTTGAACAAACTGGTCGTAGAGCTGGTCGGTCATCTCTTGCATAATCACTTTTTCTTCCGGAGTTAGCTCTCTAAGCCCGGCATACATATCCTTATGTTTACCAGCTATGAAAACTTCCATCTCTATCCCGAGCTTCTGAAACAGTCCTTTGAGATTAGGCATTTCAGAGATGACTCCGATGCTCCCGGTTAAAGTACCGGGCAAAGCCACGATTTTGTCAGCTTTTGTCGAGATATAATATCCTCCGGAGGCAGCTACAGTTCCAAAACTAACCACGATCGGTTTTTCCACTCGCTCAATCTCATTCAGAATCTCTTGGCAAGCAGCCACACTGCCACCAGGACTTTCTATTTGAAGAACAATCGCTTTTACGGCGACGTCGTTTTTGGCTTTTTCCAGTTGGTTCCGAACAAACTGCGGACTGATAACACTGCCACCGAATAAAAACCTAGAGCTCTCCGACTGTATCGGCCCGTTAAGTGAGATTACTGCAACTTTATTTTCCGTGATACTACAAGAAACCGACATTACACATAAGACCAATAAAGTAGCTATGCAGATGATTATTTCAATTCTCTTCAATTGTGTTAACCTCCCGTTCTAAGCAAGGCCTGTTTAGCCGCTGAATACATTATGTCAAGTGGCGCTTCCCTACCAGTCCACAGCTTGAAGGAGGCAGCCCCTTGATAAACTAGCATAGGCAAGCCACCAATGGTATTGGCACCCGCTCCTCTGGCCATTCTCAATAAAGGTGTCTCTGAAGGATTATACACCAAGTCGTAAATCAGAGCATCTTTGGGGATTGAATCTGATGCCAAGGGTGATTCCTCCTCATACAAGGAACGCTTCATCCCAAGGCTGGTACAGTTGACTATCAACTGGCAGTTCCCAACTGCTTCTGTAAGCTTTGAACTTTGCCATGGCATGGCAGCTATCTCAGTGTTCATCTTGTTGTTAGCGGCATATTTAGCTAGAGAGCCTGCTAGACTTTCGGCCTTTGCCAGGGTACGATTAGCAATAATCAAAGAGCTTACCTTTTCCTGAAGAAGGGCAAAACCCACGGCACGGGCAGCTCCACCGGAGCCGAGAATTACCACCCTCTTATTTTCAGGTTCAAACCTGGCATCATCACGTAAGGCCTTAAGGAAACCATACGCATCAGTATTAAAACCCATAAGCTTACCATCACGATTGACTACGGTGTTCACAGCGCCAACCAGGCTGGCGAAGTCATCAACTTCATCTATAAGATGTAAGGTTGTCTCTTTATAAGGTACGGTTATGTTTGCTCCCAGATTCTGGGGCTGCCTGAGTCGATTTATTGCAGATACTAGATTCTCGGCTTTTACTTCCCAGGCTTCGTAGCGTACATCAAGTTTGTAGTAGTCTAAAGCCGCCTGTTGGAAATCAGGAGATACTGAATGCTTCAGTGAGTAACCGATAACGCCAATGAACTGTGTCACTAGTCGCAGACTTTCAGGCTATCCAGGTATCCTTGCAGGATGAAGGCTGCTGCTGCAGCATCTCGTCGCTCCCTTTTCTTAGCCTTCTTTTTACCAGCCTCTCTCAGCAAGCGCTCCACAGCCACAGTGGATAGACGCTCGTCCCAAATCTCCATGCTGGCTCTGGTGTACTGGGAAAGCCTTTCAGCAAAATCCATTACCTTGTTGGCCTGTCCGCCAATACTGCCATCTAGAGAGTAAGGCAAACCAACCACAATTCGTTCCACATCGTTTTGATCAACGAATTTGATAATATCATCTATGGCCTTTTTATCATCTTCTCTGGTGATGGTAGCCAGTGGACTGGCTAAAATCTCTGCCGGGTCGCTGATGGCAACCCCTATTCTCTTGTCTCCAATGTCCAAGCCCAAAGTACGCATGTCAAAGGCCTCAGTTGATTTCTTGGACTAAGTGCTTAACTAATTCAAGAGCTTCATCAAGCTTGTTCTTATCTTTACCACCAGCCTGTGCCATGTCTGCTTTGCCCCCACCACTGCCGCCGGTGACTGCAGCAATTTGTTTCACAATGTCACCAGCATGTAATCCCCTGTTCACTAGATCCGGGGTCACCATAGCCACGAATCCAGGTTTGCCATCGTGAATTGTGCCCAGAACTATCACGGCGCTCTTCAACCGGTCTCGTAACAAATCTCCCATCTCCCTGAGAGTTGGCAATGAAGTGAAGGGTACTCTAGCTGCCAATACTGTTATCCCATTCACCTTCTCAGTCTTGCCCAGCAAGGATTCAACTGTATATCGAGATAGCTCCCTTTCCAAGGAAGTCGAGCGTTTGCGCTCCGCGGCTAGCTCAGCAGTGAGAGCTTTCACCTTGTCTGGTATTTCTGAAGGCGAGCTTCTCAGTTCTTCAGCCACATTTTCTAATGTCAATAGGCATTCTAGGAGGAACTCTTCAGCTTTTCTGCCAGTGATGGCTTCGATTCGGCGCAAACCGGTGCCGATGCTGCTTTCGCCGGTTATGATGAAGAATCCGATTTCTCCAGTTGATTTGACATGGGTGCCGCCACAAAGCTCAGCGCTTACCGGTGGCTCGCCTATTTTCATCACCCTTACCGTCTCCCCATACTTCTCCTCGAAAAGAGCGATAGCACCCTCATCAACAGCCTGCTTGTATGGAATAACCTTGCTTTTCACCGGCAAATTATCTCGTATTCTTTCATTGACAATGTGCTGGATGTCATTAAGCTGTCGTTTGTTGATGGCTGTCAGATGGGAGAAGTCAAAACGAAATCCTTCGGGATGCACTTGAGAGCCTCTCTGATAGACATGGCTGCCCAGCACCTGACGCAAAGCTGCCTGAAGTATATGTGTCGCCGTATGATTGCGGGCAATGTCAAAACGGCGGGCTAAGTCTACCGAAGCTTCAACGGGATCCCCTTCCGAGATAGTCCCTTTAACCACCTGACCCAGATGAATTATGGCGCCTTCACCTAAATCGCCGTAAGGTGACCAGATGGTGTTGGTAACATCGATTTGACCTGAATCGGCGGTTATTCTGCCGGTATCGCCTACTTGGCCTCCCATCTCACCGTAGAAGGGCGTCTCCTCGAGGACAATGGCAACCTTCTGGCCTCTACTAGCAGACGAAATAATGTGCCCAGAATCTTGGTCTAATATGCGACGCACCTTGGAACTGCTTTTTAATCTTTTGTGTCCGACAAATTTAGTTGGCTTAGAAATAAGTTTAATCTTGAGTTCACCCTTAGGCGTAAGCGCCCCAGTGAGCGTAACGCTAAATTTCTGACCAGCTCTTGCTCTCTCTCGCTGCTTCTCCATCTCGGCCTCAAAACCTTCCAGGTCAACAGTTAGCCCTCTCACTTGGGCAATTTCGGCAGTTAATTCCGGATGGAAACCGTAGGTATCCCAAAATTTGAAGACCTCTTCGCCTGCAATATGGTCCCTTCCCTGTATAACAGCTTCATCAACAGCCTTTTCCACTAAATTGATTCCGGCATCCAAAGTGCTGGTGAATTTCTCCTCTTCTGCCTTAACTATTTCCTGTATAAGGTTTTGATTTTTAACGGGTTCAGAATATACGTGTCCCATCTTGTTAATAACGACTTCAGCCACTTCACTGAGGAACGGGTTCTCTATACCTAGTTTTCTGCCGAAAAAGCAGGCTCGACGCAATACCCGGCGCAGGACATAGCCTCTCCCTTCATTAGATGGCAGAACACCGTCGGCGATGAGGAAGGTGACGCCTCGACTGTGCTCAGCTACAATCCTAACAGACTGGTCGGCAGTTTTGTCCTTGCCGTATTTCACCCCTGTCAGAGCGCATATCTTGTCTCGCAACGGGATGAAAAGGTCGGTATCATAGACTGAAGACACTCCTTGCATCACAGCCGCGACTCTTTCCAGACCCATCCCGGTATCGATATTTGGCTTTGGCAATGCGGTGCGCTTTCCGTCGTTGTCTTGGTTATATTGGGTAAAAACCAAATTCCATATTTCGGAAAAGCGGCCGCAGTCACAGCCCGGACCGCAGCCAGACTTGCTACAGCCAGTTTCTTTGCCAAAATCGTAGTGTATTTCACTGCACGGTCCGCAAGGGCCTGAATCACCGGCTGGCCCCCAGAAATTATCCTCCTCGCCGAGCCGTACTATTCTGCTCTCCGAAAAGCCAGTTTTCCACCAATAATTAAATGCTTCATCATCATCTAAATAAATGGTTACCCACAGCCGCTCAGGTCTGAGTTTTAGACTTTCGGTGACAAACTCCCATGCCCAGGCAATAGCCTCCTTCTTGAAGTAGTCACCCACACTGAAATTTCCAAGCATCTCAAAGAAAGTCAGGTGCTTAGAATCACCTACTGAATTGATATCTGTCATGCGGAAGCACTTCTGGCATGAGGCTAAGCGGGGACTCGGCGGCACAGCCAACCCCAAGAAATAAGGTTTTATTTGCACCATACCGGCAGTTGTAAGCAATAAGGTGGGATCTCCACGAGGAACTAAAGGTGAACTTGGGATTATTCGGTGCTCTTTTTGCTCAAAAAAGCGCAGAAATGTCTCCCTGATCTCATCACTGTTCACTGGTCATCACCTATCTGGATTTTAATGGAGTATCGCCCCAGTGTCAATTCACTATTTCGGAAAAATGAAATCAAAGAACTCCAAACAGGCGGGATAATACTTGTACCAGCAATTGAATTGCTGCTATTGTTTCTATCTTTTCTTGGTTATGCTAAAATTTAAACATACTAGGAAGTTAATACAATGCCACTTTACGAATACTGGTGTCGTCATTGCAAACGCAAGGTCATGCTATACCTCGCGACCTTTTCTAAAACCTCTCCCTCTTGTCCGCGATGTGGTAATGATACCCTACACCGACTGTTCTCCACTTTCTCGGTGCGAAGTAAAACATACAAGGATACCTATGAGGATATACTCTCTGATTCTCAATTGACCCATGGAATGTTAGCCAATGACCCTAGAGCTTTAGCTGAATGGAACAGGCGGATGAGCCAGAGCGAAGAGGTCGCTCCGGAATATGAAGAGATGATTGAGAGAATGGAAAAGGGAGAAATGCCTGCTGAGTTAGCCGGCACAGGTACCAGTGGGCCCTCTGAAGAAGCTGATCAGGTTTGACCCCCATGCCTGTTTACGAGTTTTTCTGTCCCACATGCCGCAAAAAAAGTAGCTTCCTGACAATGAGTCCCTCGTCACCTTTTGAGCCTAAGTGCTCGAGCTGCGGCAGTACCGATGTAGCACGCGTTATTTCCACTTTTGCCTATCACAAATCAATCAATACTATTCACGAGGAAAGTGGCGAACCAAGTATGTTCCCTAGCCCTGACTACTATAAGGACCCGCGCAATATTGGTAGATGGGTAGAGAAAAAATTCCAGGACATGAACATGGAGCTACCTAGTGAAATTCAGCAGAAAATTCAAGCTGCCCGAGAAGGTGAATTGCCCGAACCAGTAAAGGACCTACAAAGTGCCTCGCCAGACGCTTCGTATCATTGATGCCAATTGCAACCGCATTGGCGAAGGATTGCGTTTCATCGAAGATATCGCCCGCTTTCTGCTTAATGACGCTGCGCTAAGTCAACAGCTGAAAACAATGCGACACAACTTGGTCAAGAGCCTGAGCAAGTTTGGTGCAGCCATGCTTTCGGAGAGAAACCCAGAGGCAAATGTAGGAGTCGGAACTCAACTTAGCCAGCATCAGGATTTGTCATCACTTGTCACAGCTAACGCCAAAAGAGTGGAAGAGGCATTACGAGTTATAGAGGAGCTGTCTAAGCTTCCAGACTTAAGTGCAACATTGCACTCAAAGGACTTTGAGCAGGCACGGTTTAATCTCTATACACTAGAGCAAGAACTGTTATCCAAGCTAATGCGCCAGCAGAAGATAAAACAACTAACCGGACTCTATGTCATTATTGACACTCAAATTTTAGGGCCCAAAGGCGAAGTCGATGCTGCTCGCAAAGCTATACATGGTGGAGCTAAAGTTATACAACTTCGTGACAAACAGCATGGCAAAGGTGAACTTTTAACCATAGCCCAAAAGCTGAAAGATTTATGTCACAAATCCAACACCTTGTTTGTAGTGAATGATTATCTAGATATAGCCATAGCAGCTGAGGCAGATGGGATACATATCGGGCCGGATGATCTTCCCTTATCTGTGGTTCGAAAGGAACTACCGATCGACAAGATTGTTGGCCTTTCAACAACCACTTTAGCCCAAGCACAAAAGGCAGAAGCCGAAGGAGCAGATTATATCGCCGTAGGCTCCATATTCTCCTCACCGACCAAGGTAAATGCTACGGTGGTTGGCCTGGAGCACCTATGCCAGGTCAGGAAGGCGATATCTATCCCCATAGTTGCTATCGGCGGTATTAACAAGGAAAACATCGCTGAAGTCATTACTGCCGGAGCTGATTCAGCGGCGGTTATCAGCGCTGTCCTGACTCAAAAAGACATAGAATCAGCAGCACGCCAATTGGTGAAAGAAATTGAGAAAAAAACAAAGAGCCACAAAGAATCTTGAAGCGGTCGCTGAAAAGACTCGTCTTTATTTCTCCGCCAAAGATGCAGCACGGGAAAAGGCGCTACGTCTAAGCCGCGATATAATCCGTTACAGCGCCAATGCCATTCGTGCTGTCCATCGTCAGGAGAAAGTGAACGCAGAACAACTTTTAGTCTCAGCTCATGCTTTACTTCGAGAGTTAGCCAATGATGTTCTCCAGAAACATGATGACTTAGTCCATGCTGGTTTTGTCCACGATGCTCAGAAGGAATTCGCTGAAGCAAGTACAACTTTAGCCTTAGTTACTGGTAAGCCGCTTCCCGAGCCGGAAGCGCTGGGGGTCAGTTATCCGGCTTACTTAAATGGTCTCGGTGAAGCAGTAGGCGAATTGAGACGTTACCTTTTAGATAGCTTGAGGCGGAATGACCTTTCTCGATGCGAGGAATTGCTAGCAATAATGGATGACATCTATGCTGTCCTCATAACTATGGACTTCCCCGACGGTATTACTTACGGTTTGAGGCGAACAAGTGATGCCGTCCGTGGCATTTTAGAGAGAACCCGTGGTGACCTGACTCTGGTTTTGAGACAGAAAGAGCTGGAAGAGAAATTAGAGCAAATTCTGAAAGAGAAAAGGTGACTTGATAAAGGCAGGGAACTCTCCTGTCTAGTAGGTCTGTTATCCCGAAGACAGCTGTACTAAAGTACAATTTTACATGTTTAACAATAGATAATCTTGACTCTGCCAGCTAAAGGCGATAGAATCTGACACTTGGTGGTTATTCGCAAATCAGCTCGCAAAAACCAAATCTCAATCATAAGGAGGTGAAATGCCTGGTATTTTCTGGATGGTTCCGATAGCTGGGTTAGTAACGGTGATTTTCGCCATACTACTGGCAAGAAACGTGTTACGCCGTGATCCCGGAACGCCAAAGATGAAGGAAATTGGTGACATGATTTTTGAAGGCGCTTGGGCGTTCTTAAAACGGCAGTATAGTACAATCGGGATGCTGTCGCTGGTAATTGCAGTTATAATCGGCGTTCTTGTGGCTTTACTGGGTGGTGAGAGGGGTATTGAAGGGATGACTGCTTTCGGAATTGGCTGGCGAACCGGAGTTGCATTCCTGGTAGGTGCTTTCTGCTCGGCAATTTCAGGTTTTATCGGCATGTATATTGCCGTTAAGTCCAACGTTCGTTGCGCTGCCGGAGCTCAAAAGAGCTTAACAGAAGCGGTTACCATCGCCCTCAGAGGTGGAGCTGTTTCTGGATTCCTCATTACCGCTCTAAGTTTACTTGGCGTTACCGGAATTTTCTTTGCCTTTGGTGGTAGCAGCAAACCTGAGATTGCCCCTCACCTAATCGTCGGTTTTGGGTTTGGCGCCAGTTTTGTTGCTTTATTTGCTCAGCTCGGCGGTGGAATTTACACCAAAGCTGCTGACATGGGCGCTGACTTAGTGGGTAAAGTAGAAGCTGGTATCCCTGAAGACGACCCGCGTAATGCTGCGGTTATTGCCGACTTAGTCGGTGACAACGTTGGTGATTGTGCTGGCCGTGGTGCCGACCTGTTCGAATCAACAGCCGCTGAAAACATCGGTGCCATGATTCTCGGGATAATTGCCTATCTTGCCACTGGTAATATAGCCTGGATTCTCTTTCCCCTCGTCGTTCGTGCTTTTGGTCTGATTGCCAGCATGATAGGAGTATTGATTGTCCGAGCTAAAGAAGAAGAGAACGCCATGAATGCGTTGAACCGCGGATATTTTGTAGCTATCGCCCTATCAATTATCGGCATGGCTATAACGATACACTTCATGCTGGGCAACTGGTGGCTTTTCGGTGCCGGTGTAGTGGGGATTGTTACCAGCGTTGTCATCGTTTACATTACTCAGTATTACACTGAGTCTCGATACAAACCGGTACAGGAAATCGCAGAAGCCTCAAGAACAGGTCCAGCCACTAACATTGTCGCTGGTACGGCTGTAGGATTTGAAACCACACTGCCAACAGCCGTGGTGATTGGTCTCGCCCTTTTGCTGTCTTACTGGATGGGCAATATGAGTGGAATCCAAGGTGCCGGTGCTTTCGGCACTGCTGTTGCTACTATGGGCATGCTGATGACCTGCCCGTACGTGTTGTCAATGGATACCTTTGGGCCTATAACTGACAATGCTAATGGTATCAACGAGATGGCAGGTGCCGGTAAAGAGGTACGTCGAATTACCGACAGGCTTGATGCTGTAGGTAATACCACTAAAGCCTTAACCAAGGGATATGCCATGGTTTCGGCAGGACTAGCTGCCTTCTTACTCTTCCAGGCATATCTCGATAGGGTTTCATTCCTGAAATTCGGTGTCGAGGGCCAGTACAACGTTGTGGACATCGCCAAGATAGAGGTCTTTGTAGGTGCTTTGCTTGCTGTGATGCTAGTTTATCTGTTTAGCTCCTGGGCAATAAAGGCAGTAGGCAAAACCGCAGCCAAAATCATTCAGGAGGTTCGCCGTCAGTTCCAAGCTGACCCGGGAATTATGGCTGGCACCTCTCGACCAGATTACGCTAGAGCGGTTGATATTACCGCTCGTGCTGGTTTGAGGGAGATGATAATGCCAGGTCTTTTGCCCGTGCTGGCGCCGGTAATTGTTGGGCTGATTTTCAAATGGGCAGGTTACGATGCCGCCATGGTGGTAGCCGCGCTGCTTATGGTAGGCACCATCGGAGGTATCATGTTGGCCTCATTTATGAACAATGGTGGCGGTGCCTGGGACAATGCCAAGAAGATGATTGAAGATGGGCAGCTAAAGGACGAGAATGGCAACGTGATAGGCAAGGGTACTTTCACTCATGCTGCAGCTGTTGTCGGTGACACCGTCGGTGACCCATTAAAAGATACCGCCGGGCCTTCACTCCATGTGCTCGTTAAACTGCTCAGCACCATCACGCTGGTGATGTGCCCGCTGTTCATTTGATGCAGAAGATAGCAAAAGGCTGTAGAAAAAGATAAATCCAACTGTAAGGGGCAATCACACTAGAAAAGGGTTGTCCCTTCTCTCTTCACCGATAGTGGTGGACGGGCCATGCCCCGGATAGACAATGGTCTCATCCGGTAAGGTCATGAGCTTATTCTGGATGCTGTCCATTAGCTGGTCATAGCTGCAACCCGGAAAATCAGTCCTGCCGATGCCATAGTTAAAGAGAGCATCACCGGTGAAGACAATTCCGTGTCCATAGAGGCTGATACCATCGGGGCTATGCCCCGGTGTATGCAAGACAGTGAAATGCAAACCGTCTATATCTATCTTATCACCATCTTTTAACAGCTTGTCTGGCTTGGGCAGTTGACTGAAAGAGCCTCCCGTCATAGATGAGAGCATTCGGGAGAATACTCCTAAGCCTGCTTCAGCTTCGTGAAGGGCAAACTTGGCTCCTGTCCCCTCTTTAACTGGCGTAAGCGCGCCAACATGGTCAAAGTGCATATGAGTGACTACAATCAGAGAAATCGTCAGGCCCAAATCATTCACAGTTTTTAAAATCAGCTTGGCTTCGGCACCTGGGTCAATAATTATTCCCCGCTTGCTCGACTCCGAGCCTACGATATAGCAATTACTGGCAAAAGGTCCGACGGTAAGAAGCTTTAGAATCATTGCAGAAGACAAATAACAGGAATCATGTTTGCAGTCGGGAGAGGTTTACGTTGACCTTATCTCCTCCCGCATAAACCTAATATACGAACCAGCAAAGCACAGAGCCGTCAACGCTATCAGACTGGTTAACTGAGGCCAAATAATTAGCAAGCTCTGACCTAATGGCAAAGGTGTTGGTATCATCCCTCCCGCATACATGCTTATCAACATCAATGTTAAGCTAGGATTTCCCAATTCTGGCATAAGCAAAACCTGGACAGTCTCCCCATAGAGGGTGCTGGGTGAGATGCGGCTGATGGTACGATAGATTTCGTCATTGTGGGCTACCAGCTCCAAACTCGAGTTTTGGTCGATGGGAACAATAGCACCAGCGATGGCTCCGGCAATCATAGACATGAATAGGAAAAGAAATATCCATAAAGCTATCGAGGCTAAAGCTGAAGTGGCCGTCCGACCGAAGAAAACTGAAAAAAGAACAGCCAAGGACATCCAGAAAGCGCCATAGATGATACTCACAAAGATGAAGGCAAAAAGTCTAAGTATCTCCTCAGCAGTCGGAGGTACACCAATCATGCGCAATCCCATCCCAGCGACGAGGACCACTATGCTTGCGACTAATATCGCCAAGGTAACCAGACCGGCTAGAAATTTACCGTTAACTACCGAATCTCGATACAGAGGCTGCGATAGTATCCGACTAAGGTTACCGCTTGTTCGCTCACTGTTTATAGCGTCAAAACCGAGAGCTATGCCGACTATAGGTATGAAAAGCGAAAGAAAGAATGGGAAAGAAAAAGGTATAGTTTCGCCGGAGACGATAAAAAGCCTTAGGAAGATGAATTGGGTGGTTTCGGTTACTCCACTTCTAATATTTTGCGCTGCCACATAGATGGTGGCTACACCGGCCATGTAAATCAGGAGAGATAAGATGATAAAGCGCTTACTGCTAAAGTGGTCAGCCAGCTCTTTCCAAAAAATTGCCATTAACCCCGACATATCTACTGCTCACGAAAATACTTCATGTAGATGTCATCCAGGCCATACTCTTCAATCTTCATCTGCACCAATAAGCTGTCACTGTCAACAACTGTCCTGGCTATCTGAGGCCTCAAGTCCTTGTCACAGCAAATAAGCAACAGGTCGCCAGAGCTTTCCACGTTGGTCACACCTTTGATGTTCTTTATGGATTTCACAAGCTTGCTTGTAGGCTCTGATACCTGGACTTCTATTCTAAACTTGCCACCACCGATTGTCTCTCTACCTAGCTGGTCCACTGACCCTTCAGCTACGAGATGTCCTTTTGACAGTATTCCTACCCGGGTACAAATTTTCTGCACCTGGTGTAGCTGATGCGAAGACAGGACAATAGTCACCTTCTGTTTAGCCATATTTGTGATGATGGTAAGGACTTGGTCGATGCCTTCAGGGTCTATTCCAGCCGTGGGCTCATCAAAGAAAGCCACCTTAGGGTCTTTAATCATGACATCGGCGATTCCCAGCCGCTGCTTCATACCATGTGAAAAAGTGCCAACCTTTTTTCCAGACATCTCGGATAGCCCAACCATATCCAGAAGTTCGCTAATTTTCCTTGACGTCACGTCCCGTGGCAAGTTATTTAAGGCAGCAATATACTCCAAGTTCTCCGTGGCGGTTAAGTCTTCATAGAAACCAACTTTTTCTGGTAAGTATCCGGTAATACGCTTTACCTTGAGTGGCTCTCTAGTAGGGTCGAAGCCGCATATCCGTGCAGCGCCAGATGTTGGCTCAGTAAGCCCTAGCAGCATAAGTATTGTGGTAGTCTTTCCAGCGCCGTTAGGACCAAGAAAACCAAAAATCTCGCCTTCGTCTACACGAAGGTTCAATTTGTCCACAGCAATGAATTTGCCGTAGGCTTTGACTAAGTCTTTGGTTTCAATAACGCCCCGCTCTCCCATGCTGTTTTCACCGTCTGCCCAGACGCATAAACATGACCGCCAGCCCAGCAATGACAAGAACTACAATGCCAACTCCTACCCAACCCCAGATTGTGGGCGTCAGCACAGTCAACCTGATATCCAAGCTGCCAAACGCATACTTGGATTCCGGTTCGGCTGACATAGTAATCATATAATCGCCAGCTATAGTCTTCTGCGCTGGCTTAATGTTGACTTGAATTTCGCGCGTACCACCAACTGGTAGTACATCGAGCTTTTCTGGGGCAAAGGTGATACTCCAGCCGATAGGTCTGCCTGTTATCTTTGAACTGAAGTTGACCTTCTCAAGGTCTGCTGACCCGGTATTGGTGATAGAGATGATGAAATAGTTATCCTCGCCGGCGGTGGCGTTGGTGTTGAGCAGGCCGCTCGCGGGCTCTAACCCAAGGTCGTACTTGGCAGTGACTATAGCCTTGAGTTCAATGCTATTCTTTATCGTGCCTGAACTGACTTCGACAATTACTGGATACTCTCCAGGCTCTGGTACTAACCAGACGTAAGGTCTCACTGTAACTTTGATTGTGTCCGGGTATGTCTTTTGGGGGTCGAGGCGGATAGCAGCAATTTCTGTCCCTTCTGCATAGCCTGGTGTAATCGAACAATTGAAACCGGCAGGTACCTTAGCCCGAAGGTCGAAAACACGCGGCTCCTTACCACCCTTATACTGTAAATCAATACTATAGGCGAAATAGGTGCCGGCATAGCTGCTCAGTACGGGATACTGGCAAGTGAGTGTTATCTCTTCAGTCTCTGGTGATTTTTGACTTGGTGATGGTGAGGATAGGTCAAGACGTGTATCGGACATTGCCGAAGTAATTGGTGCAGTCACCAGCCCACCAAATACCATCACTAGTAGGGCAGCACAAGCTAAATAGTAACCTACTCTAAATCTGCTCATAAGCTTACAACCTCCCTTAAAATAGAAGCCCGTCTAAAGACAGGCATTCGCTCACATAAAAATATAGTCTCCAACCACATCACTTTATCGAAAATGATTCCGCCTGTCAAGTTTGCCGGGGTACACAGCGATATAAATTCAACGGCAAAGATTATTGAGGAACTATTTACAAGCTAGCTAGCATTGTTTCCTAGCTCCCCAGACTGGAATTTGTTGCCGGTCTAAGCATGAGTATCACAGATATCGATATAACGGTAAGTCCACAGAAGATTAGCCATATCAACTGGTAGGTCCCCATAGTATCGAAAGTCCATCCGGCAAGGATAGGCCCTATGATACCTCCAATCGACGAAATACCCATTATTATCCCAAGTGCCTTACCAAAGGAAGCCCTACCAAAATATTCACTAAGCATAGCACCTCTAAGTGTGACGCCACCACCAAGTGCCAGTGCGAAAAATATGAGAAAAAAGAATATGGCTGACGATACAGATGCAAACGATAAAGCTAACATCCCCATGCCTGTGAGACAGTAAGTTATAGCCATGAGATACCTTTTGTCGAAGATATCTCCGAGCCACCCAAACCCAAACCTTCCAATGAGGCTTATTAGGGGAATAGCCGCCGCCACAAGGGCAGCGCTTGCCCTTGGCATGCCGATGCTGTTGAGATATAGCATGATATGAACGACAACTGCGGTGAGGATTATCCACCGTATTGCCTCAGCAAGGCTTATAAGCCAGAGCGTTCTTCCTCTAGCCACTTCTCCAAAACTGGCTTCCCCTTCGTCCTTCTCTATTTGGGCGGTCAGAGTTAGCTCTGGCATTACACCCCCGTCAGGAAGATAACCGTACTGCTCTGGCTTATCACGAATGATTAGTGCTAGAGGTATTCCAAAAGCCCACATTCCTAATGCGAGAATAATCAAGGCGGTTCGCCAGTCATAAGTATCAATAAGCCAAGGGATAAGCGGGACCATCACTCCACCAGCTCCAAAACCACAGGCTGTAACACCTAGTGCCTTGCCGATATTTCTCCTGAACCAGTTCGCGACTGCTGTATACAATACTACGCTTGTACACCCACCAGCTCCAAGGGACAGAAGTAAGAAACCAGCATATAACATGATAAGGGATTGAGTCTGGCTGATGATGATGAGGCTAAATCCAATCGTAATAACCCCGAATATCGCTAATCTCCTAGAGCCAAAGCGGTCAACAAGGAAACCTATAATTGGAGCCAGGATTCCCATCTCTACTCCACGCAGGGAAATACCGATTGAAACCTGCGTATAACTCCAGCCGAACTCATTTACTATTGGCTCGAAGAAGGCAGTAAAGCCATAAAACATGGCGCCACCAACATAAAAGGCAATAAAAAAGCTGGCAGCTACCATCCACCATCCATAAAAAATCCCTCTCATTTAAATTACCTTTAAATTAGGCTAGCTTAGTTACCAGATAGGTGCACAAACCTTCTGATTTTATCACTTTTTAAGATACGCACCAATGCTGATGGCGTCACGACTCTTGTATGGGTAGGCAGGGTCATTTGTTGTGTAGGCGTTCCTGATCAGGGTGCTGGTAGACTGTGGTCACTAAGAAGACAGCGTGATGGTAGACTTACGTGGTCTAAGCTTATTGGTCAGCGAATTTCTGCCTCAGTTTCGGCTTTTCTATCTTTCCAGTGGGGTTACGCGGCACTTTGTCGAACACAATGCGCCTGGGTCTGATGTGTTTGGCTAAGTTCTGTTCGCAAAAGACGATTACCTCGGCTTCGGTCAAGGTCTCGCCTGACTTGTGGTCAATTATGGCTAAAGGTATCTCGCCCAGTCTCTCATCTGGAATCCCGATGACTGCCACATCGTAGATTTTGGGGTGTCTGTGGAGAATCTCCTCTACTTCAGCAGGATAAATATTCTCACCACCAGTGATGATTACGTCTTTCTTCCTATCAACGAGGTAGATAAAGCCCTCGCTATCCATCCGAACCATGTCACCAGTATATAGCCAGCCATCTCTTATCGTTTCTGCTGTTTTTTCTGGATTCTTATAATATTCCTTCATAACACCACAACCTTCGACAATCAACTCACCAGCTTCACCCTGGGCTACATCTTTACCGCTATCGTTGACGATGCGAACATCCCAGTTAAAACCAGCTCTCCCGATAGCTCCAATTTTTATCTCGTTCTCTATGCCCAGATGGACGCATCCCGGGCCTGAGGCCTCTCCTAGGCCATAGTTAGTGTCATATTGCATATTTGGGAAGTATTTTTTCCAACGTTGAACCAGACTTGGAGGCACTGGTTGAGCTCCTATATGCATGAGCCGCCAGCAGCTTAAGTCATAATCTTCTCTCTTCAACTCTCCCCTATCGAGTGCTACCAGGATGTCATGGACCCAGGGTACCAGGAGCCACACAATCGTCCCCCTCTCTTTTTCAACGGCTTCAAATATATTCTGGGGATTGATTTCTTTTAGTATGGTTGCTTTCCCGCCTGTGAGTAGATTACCAAACCAGTGCATTTTGGCGCCGGTATGGTACAAGGGCGGCAGGAGAATGAAGTTATCCCCATGTGTTTGGTAGTGATGAGCCTGCTCGGTAATGGCAGCACATACCATGTTTTTATGCGTTAGAAGTATTGGCTTGGGATCTCCGGTAGTGCCTGAGGTGAAATACAGTCCACACTCATCCTCATCGGTTAACTCAACGTCTGTCGGTCTAGATGACGAGCTTTTTATCAAATCCTCCAAGCCGTCCATATTGCCAGGTAGGTTCTGACCAGCAAGAATGTAGTGTTGAATGGTGTGCAGCTGTGAACGGATGGACTCTACCCTTTCTACGAACTCTTCTCCCAAAATCATCACCCTGGCTTCAGCTATATCTGCGCAGTATTTCAGGTCTCTACTGGTGAACCTGAAGTTGAGTGGAACTGCCCACGCTCCGGTCCTTATAATGCCAAAGTAGGCCTCAAGCCAGTTAATGGAGTTCATCATCCAATGTATCACCTTGTCACCCTTGCCAATCCCCTTGTCCATCAGTGCGTTGACAATTCTGTTGGCTCTTTCATCAAACTGTTCCCAGGTTATTTCCTTTCTCATCTTCTGGCTTGGTTTCAATTCAATAAGAGCTATATCATCAGGATATAGTTTGGCATTTTGGGCTAACATCTCTGATATAGTGGTCATTCTTCTGCTCATCTCCAATTAACCCATAAGGTTCAATATGTGGTTAGACTGGGCAAGAAAGTGGCAATCTGAGGGAAAAGCATCAATATAGCAACCATAACTATCAGTGCGGCGAGGAAAGGAAAAATTCCCTTGAAGATGGTCTCCAGGGGCACATCCTCAGCTATTCCTTTTATTACATATACATTCACTCCCACAGGCGGTGTAATGACCCCCATCTCGGTAACTAGCACAATTATCACACCAAACCATATTGGGTCAAAGCCAAGAGCCACAACGACAGGGTAGAAGATAGGGACAGTAAGGGTAATCATAGCCAGAGAGTCCATGAAGCAGCCACCTATGATATAGATGATGATTATAACACCCATAATAGCCATAGAAGGGAGAGGAAGACTAACTACCCAGTCAGCTAGTATGAGAGGGATCTTAGCCACTGCCATAAAATGTCCGAAAACTATAGCTCCGGCAACAATGACCATAACCATACAGGTTATTCGTAGTGAATCTTTGACTGCGCTGAGAAACCCCTGCCAGCTGAGCTGACCTCTGACTAGACCGATGAGTAACGCGCCAGCAGTGCCAGCACCACCGGCTTGTGTCGGGCTAAACCATCCCAGAAAAAGACCAATTATGACCAAAGCGAATAGCACTAGCGTCTCAATGACCCCGGCAAGCCCCTCTATTTTCTCCTTCCAGCCTGTCGGTGTACCAGCAGGGGCAAGAGAGGGGTTACGCCAGCAAACAAGGGACACAGTAATGATGAAAAGCCCGGCAAGAATCAGACCGGGGAAAACACCGGCTATGAAAAGCTTGCCTATAGATTGCTCAGTCATTATGCCATAGACAATGAATATAGTGCTTGGAGGTATAAGTATACCTAGTGTTCCGGCAGCAGCCACAGAGCCTGCGGCCAATGAATCATCGTAATGATACCTTTTCATCTCGGGGAGTGATACTTTTCCCATGGCAGCGGCGGTGGCATTGGTTGACCCACATATAGCGGCAAATCCAGCGCAGGCAGCAACAGTAGCTATGGCTAAACCACCACGCAGCCTGCCTAGTAACGAATAGCTGGCTTCATAAAGCCTTCGGCTAATTCCTGAGGCAGAGGCAATACAGCCCATGAACACGAACATGGGGATAACAGTAAGCGAGTAGGAGGAAAAAGTTTGAAACACATCACGGGCAAGAATGTTAAGCCCTGCTTCGGGCGAGACTAACAAACTAAAGCCGACCAAGCCAACAAAGGCCATGGCGAAGCCAACTGGCATACGGAGTAGGAAAACTACGACTAGAGCAACAATCCCTATGATGCCGATAACAACTGGACTCATTTCTTCCCTTTAGTCACTTCCCTGAGGCATTGCACCAAGAGCACTAGAAATACCACAATGCAGCAGAAGGCTATACTGTAAACAAAGGAATAGAAGGGTATCCTCTGCGTCATGGAAACCTCTCCGCTGACCTGAAGAACACGCCCGAAGTCGTAGCTCCTCCAAGCAAGCAAGGCGAACAATGCCATCCCCAAACAGTAGATAATAGCGGCGATAACTTTGCGGGCGGTCTGTGGAAGGCGTGTTACTAAGAATTCTACCTCGATATGCCCGTGAATGGTCTGAGTTTGAGCTATGGCGAAGGCGATTACTACTACACAAAGGAAGCCAACAACCTCAATCCCCCCGGGAATAGGCCATTTGAAAAGCTTGGCACCTATTATGTCAGCCACAATCAGAGCTAACATAGCCACTAGAGCGGTGCCAGCTACCCAGTTAAGCCAATTACTTAAGGAATTGACAAATTTCTCGAATTTATCTATTTTGCCCGACATTGTAATTAAGCATTTCTAGGGGGTGCTTAATTTCAAACGTTCTATAAATCAAGCACCCCCCAACCAGCGAGTTGTCCTGAAAATCCCTCAGGTTTATTTATTAAGTTCTTTCTCTACCCAATCAATACACGATTGCTCTGATGGTGCTTTCTCAGCCCAGTATTTGACTCGCTGGACCAGGTACGCCTGATAATCAGCGGCAGGAAGTCCCATAGCCGTCTTGTCTTTTATATATTGGTCTATGAGCGGCTCAGTAGCTTCCACCCATCTTGTCATCTCCTCAGGCGGCAGTTGAATCAGCTCTCTGCCCTCGAATGTCAGAAAGTAGTCTATCCCAGCCTTATCATAATATGTCCAGACTTTACCATGTTTTTCTATCCACTCTCTGCTGACCTCGGTGAAGACCCTCTTCACATCCTCAGGTAAGCCATCCCATTTAGCCTTGTTTATGACAACGAACATGTCAGCGGTGTAGCCTATGTCATAACAACCAGTAACGTATTTGACCACCTCGGCTTGCTTCCATCCTTTAAGCACCTCGCGAGGTGTAAAACTACCGTCCACTGTGCCCTTAGACAAAAGCTCATAGGCCTCTCCCTGCGACGCACCATATCCCCTTGCCCCGAGAGCTTCCATTATCTTGGCTCCTACGCCTGTAGACCTTATAACCAACCCCTTGAGGTCCTCTAACTGGCGCACCGGCTTCTTGGTGGTGAAAACGACACCTGGGCCGTGAGCATGAAAATAAAGCACATGCACATCATCAAATTCCTTTGGCTGGAATTTCTCATAGAAGTCATTGGCTACCTTAGTCGCTACCCATCCATTGGGGTATGCATGAGGTAAGTCCACCAACTCGCTGGCGGGGAAACGCCCCACAGTATAAGACAAAACAGACATACCAATATCAGAGATGCCGCTGACCACCCCGTCATAAACCTTAGGCGCAGGAGTCAATGTGCCTCCCGGATAATAGGTGATCTCTACCCTGCCATTGGTGCGCTTGTTGATTTCTTGGCAGAACTTCTCAGCCAGTATGGAATTTAGGTGTGTGGGCGGGAAGAAATTGCTGTAGGTCAGCTTGATGGTCTCAGTTGGCGCTGGTTTCGCACAAGAACCAAATGCTAGTACTCCAGCTACCATGAGCGCTACCAGAATAAACAGTGTCTCTTTTTTCATTGGTTTCACCTCCATAAGAATTAAGTTTCTCGTTTCTTAATGTCTGACCTATTCACATAAGATTACAAGGCAAAATATCGTTTTTAGTGTAACTTATTCCGGCTCGTACCTTTTTTGAAAGAAAGATACACGGAATTTTAGATAAGATTAGCGCCAGGTGTTTAGCGGGGGGATATTCAGGACTGTGACTCCAGAGTTACTGTTCGGTACAGCAACTTAACCCAGAGTCACTCGCGATAGATGTATTTATTAGCCAGCATCGGATCTTATTCCTGTAAGTTTACTTTTGCGGAATAAAAACCCGCAGTAACAATGGCAAATTTTATAATATGCCTATACCCGTTGTCAATATAGGTTTGTGCGATGGACAAGACAAGAGAGTAGTGTGTCTTGTAAACTCAGCTCAAAATGAAGCTAATTCTTGTTTTAGACGAGAATCGTAGAACTCTGCCTGAGTCTGACGGGAACAGGCTTGACTTCTCTTTGGTGGGCCATTGTGGAATTGACAAATTAATGACAGAGAATTAGTATCTATGTAGCTTGCTGAGTGATATGGAGGGGAAAATGGCGAACAGGTTCATTATGCCAGTATTTTGGTCATTACTTGGTGCCTTCGTTTTAGTTTTTACCAGCATGAATGTTATGAATCCACCAATTAGGACTTTGCTTAATGATTTGTACCCAGATGATATTGTCGCCATCGCTGTTTCAACATTCTTTCAGTTTTCTGGACTGCTCTTCTTCGCGTTAGGATTGACACTACTAATTCTGACAGCCAGAGCAAAACTAGATAAAATCTTCAAGAGGTTCCTATTACTAGCAAGTGCTTCTGCAGTGGGAGTCTTCGTAAGTCTTCTGCTTCACGGTGTTGTATATGGTCTATTTATCCTTCTATTTGGTGAAGACTTCTGGGATAGAACAGGGATAGGTGACGAGCCACTCTTCTTTATAATGGCGATTTTTGTTTGCCCAGTTGCCTATATAGTTGGAACAGTAGGTAGTATTGTTCTCATGACCCGAAGAAAGAGATACGGAACGGCGGCTGTGTAAATCTTGGTATTAACAGTTAGGCATTTAGCTAACTTTCGTCAAACTCTGGTAAATAGAAGTGGGCTCGGCAGGGTTCGAACCTGCCCGCGATGGGCGCCGCGCCGAACATGGGGGGCAGTCGGTGGCTTGACAGGCTCAAATGGGTTCTCCTCTTGCCTAGCTCATCCCGCCAAGGTACTATTGCGCAAGAAAGGAGGGAGACATGGCTCGCACAGGCCGGAGGATACCCATCAGGATAGGGGCGACCCTAGAGACGGTTGAAGAGCACCTCAAAGAGCAGGACAAAGAGATGCAACAGAGCATCTGGCTAACATTTGCTGCCTTTGGTGGGTCAGTCGCACTATTAGGGGTTGCAGTTTGGCTCGGTAGTATTACTAGTATCACTGTTTTGGACTACGCAGTCTTGATTGCATTAGGGGTAGCTTTCATGATAGTAGCATTTGTGCAGTCCTCAAGAATCGCAAGGAAGTAGACCGCCAAGAAGACTGTAAGACCCAAGCAATGCAGCTTAACTTATAGAAATAGTCTGTATGTAGATGGCTCCCGAGGTAGGACCCGAGCCCGCGGCCGAGCGGCGGCGTCAGGTCGCGTCACCGCTTCTCAAGCACCGGCGGACTCAGCAGAGTTTAAACCAGCCCGTAGCGTATGGCTTGACAGGCCTGGGTAGTGGGTCAATTTGGACATAATATTTGATAACCACTTATCAATATATGGTATAAATAGTATAAGATAAGCTAAATGTGGGGACTTGACAGAATATTAAATATAGACTATCATTAAATTCGCGACTGGGAGGGCTGCCATTGCGGTCCGTTACAGCTTAGGTTGTACCTGGTTGCATTTTTTTTAACAAATATGGCTATACTAAAGCACGAACTCTACTGAGTTGAGGGTTTGGTTTGCATCTTTTATATCTGGATGAATCAGGAGACCCGCATAGTTGGGGGAATTATAGCCATTTCACTTTGGGTGGGGTTGCTATACACGAAGGGCAGATTCGTAGCTTCGCTGACCAATTAGATGAGATTCAGAATAGCTTCTTCCCCGGCATAACTGTCCCAATTCCGTTTCATGCCTCTGCGATACGGGCTGGGAAAGGACAATTTAGAAGTCTTGGGGCAAATAAGAATGAGGAACTTTTACGTGCTATTTATCAAATAATACAAAGGTCAAAGTTCCCGAACTCAGCTATATTTGCTACTACTGCACATATAAGTTATGTTAAAGAGGTACAATCAAAAGGTGTGGAAATAGCTAGCGGCAGCGAGTACCCTTTCTGTTAGTGAAGAAAATAACAGTTAAGGAGGTACTCACCACCGCCATGGGAAAGCAAACCACAACCGGGAACCAAGC
>VGNX01000025.1 GCA_016865855.1 Chloroflexota bacterium
TGACATGGTCAATTCTTGTCCCTTATGGTATCCTTTCTCCATCGGTATATCCTCCTTTGTTTTTATTTGGCTTTCCTATAGGGTAGGATATGCCGATTCCTTTTTCCACCACATTCGGGACACTAGCAAGCATTTTCTGGACATTGTGAAGATAAAGGCAGCCTTCGATGTGCTTACCAAGCGTAAGATGGGATGGGATAAGCTGCAGAGGATTGGGCTGTATCAGAAGGAAGCTACTCGAAGAGGTCAGGTAGCAGCACAACGGTGAAGCCGGCCTCTTTCAAGTAACGCATCTGCGCAGCAAAGTCAGCTACCCGAGTTGAAGTTTCCACAGGCCCCACGTCAGAAATGTGATGATAAGTCAGGCAGACCACGGAGTACCTTGTTGCTTGGTCTACAATTGCCTTGAATTGCTCGAAGTTTTGGTCAACTATTGGATATGAAGGAACGTGATATTTAGCCGTCACGTCGGTGGTTTTGAGGTCGTAGGGTCCTGTATCTTGTTGTCCACCGCTGCGAGCACAGATATAACCAGCCTGCTTTACATAACCAATGACCCTGTCATCATACGCATAATATGGATAGACGAAGGTGCGGACTCTGAAGCTCCAATCCTCTAAGTGCCTTTTGGAGTCGATAATCTCCTCGTGTAATTGCTCATCACTTAACTTTGTCGGCGTTTTAGTATCGCGTCCGTATGCCTCGCTGGACTCTGGGCGCAATTGGGCCTCAGTTGGAGCTCCCGCTAGATGGGGGTGTGTCTTGGTATGGTTGGCAATATCCATTCCGTATCCAGCCAGCTCCTTGAGTTCTTTCACACCCATGTATTTCCATGTGCTTTCGCCGGTGCCGACTGACTCAGTGATAACACCGAATGTGGCTTTGAAGTCATGCTGCAGCAAGATGGGCAAAGCAACATCAAACTGGTCGTACCAACAATCGTCGAAAAAGAGACAGACCAACTTTGCATCTGAAGGTATAGCCTGCGGTGGTGGGTCCCCTGGTTGCTGGCAAGCAACGATTGTCGTAGCCACCAATAAGAGCAAAATGACCCAAAATTTCGCTTTTTTCACCAGTTGCTTCTTCAATCCTGTATACATAGACTTAAGTCGTGGTATATAATAACCTATGTGAAGCAGAAGGTAAAGTCTTTTGAAAGTTGTTAAGCGTTCGTTCTGAATTGTTGTGCTGTTTAACCTGGGGTATTATAATACAAAAATATAGTAAAATTACACGAGGGTAGCAAATAAAATGTGCGGAATCATCGGCTATTGTGGCAGAGAGACAGCAGCCCCCATTGTTTTCCAAGGTCTGAAACGCGTGGAGTATCGCGGCTATGACTCGGCCGGCATAGCTACCTTATCTGACGGGCATCTTTTGGTGAAGAAAGGTGTGGGTAAACTTGACGAGGTTAACAGCCAACATGGGCTGGATGCTATCCCCGGAAACATAAGCATCGGGCACACGCGGTGGGCAACTCACGGTGGCGTAACTACAGCTAATGCCCATCCGCATTGCGATTGTAGCGGTGAGATAGCTATCATCCATAATGGCATAATTGAGAACTATCAGGAGCTCAGAGAGCAGCTCGCTAGTAACGGTCATCGTTTCACTTCAGAAACTGACACTGAGATCATCCCTCATCTTATCGAAGATGAGATGAAGAGGGGCGATTCTCTTAAGGAAGCAGTTCTAGCTGTAGCACCAAAGCTTGAGGGTTCTTATGCCTTCCTAGCGATATCTTCCCGAGAGCCAGACAAGATTGTCGGTGTCAGGAAAGGCAGTCCTCTGGCTGTTGGCGTAAGCGACAGCGCTCTCTTTGCTGCCAGCGATGCTCTGGCTTTTCCCGATTATGTTCACGAACTAATGCCCTTGGATGATCATGAAATGGTAGTGCTGACCCAGCACAGTGCTGAACTCTTCGATGCTGCCGGTAACAGATTACAAAGAGACAAAAGGCGACTTACCCTGAAGTGGGGTGAAGCTACTAAGCAGGGATACCGATTTTTCATGCTCAAGGAGATAATGGAGCAGCCTCAAGTTGTGGAAGATGCTGTAGCCCAGGACAAAGACCTATTTACCGCAATTGCTCTGGACATACTCAGAGCTGGGCAGGTCATCATAACTGCTTGTGGTACCTCCAGATATGCCGCTCTGGTCGGCAGATACCTCTTCTCCAAGGTTGGCAGGAAGTTCTGTGATGTTGTCATGGCCTCGGAGTTCCATTATTTCGCTGATTCTGTAGATAAGGATACCATTGTCCTGGCTGTCTCTCAGAGCGGCGAGACGGCTGATGTTATCGAAGGCGTAAAGGTGGCTAAGGCTGCCGGGGCTAAGATTGTCTCTATCGTAAACAGGCCCATGTCTTTGCTTGCTGATCTAAGTCATCGTGTCATCTATCTTAATTGCGGTCCCGAGCTGTGCGTGGCAGCCACCAAATCTTTCCTCAGTCAGTTAGCAGTCTTTTATCTCTTGTCTTTCGCCATGGTTAACTCCTTCGACGAGGCAGTTACCAATCTCAAGAGAATCAGCAGTGAGGTGGCTAAAGCTATTGACTGGAATAACGATAAACTTGAAAAGCTCAGCCACGAATTGAAGACCAAGAACGACTTCTATTACATAGCCAGGGGAATCAATTTTGCCATCGCCTCTGAAGGCGCTCTGAAGCTGAAAGAAATTTCCTACATTCATGCTGAAGGTATGCCAGCCGGTGAACTGAAGCACGGCACTTTGGCACTTATTGAGCCTGGGACACCGGTAGCTGTGATATGCCCTGACGATTATACTTACGGTGAGACCTTAAGTAATGCCATAGAGGCTAAGGCCCGTGGTGCATATATTATCGCCATATCTGATAGGGATAATGAGATTTATGATTTCTGGATAAAGATTCCGAAAGTTGACGAACTGCTATATCCATTAATCACCATAATTCCTCTTCAGCTCTTGGCTTATCACCTGGCAGTTAGCCGGGGATATGACCCGGACAGGCCCCGAAACTTGGCAAAGTCAGTTACTGTAAAGTAGACAACTGCCGGGGTTTGTCTGGGCAAAAGACGGTGTAAGCCTTTCTTAAAAACGCTTGGTGAAAGCCGCGGGCACGTTCTCATTTGCGGGCTGTCCGAAAATGTAGTCCCGACCCTTTAGGGTCGGGCTCCCGAGGCTAAAGCCTCGGGGCTACATGTTTAATGTGTATCACCAATGAGCTAGAATTTTTCCCACAAAGTGGGAGAGACAGATTGCCAGTTAGAGTTTTCGGACAGCCTCTTTGATAAGGAAGGAGTAGTTTTTGCGTACTGAAAAGGTGAAGGGGGCATTTGTTGGAATAGCTACTGCTTTTGCGATGATAGCGGTGGTGACTTCTTTGCCTCTGAGCAGTGGCAGTTGCGCCTTTCTCCCTCGTCCTGGTGATGCGCGTATCACTTACTTTATGCCGCCATCCGGAATCTATTATCCTGGCCAAGCGGTAACCTCTTATTTCCGGTTGAAGAACACAGGTCAGGAACCCCGGACTTTCTGGGTTGACTTCGGAGTTCGCGACCAAACGGAGCAGTGGTATGATATAATCTCCTACTCGGTCGCGCTGAGTCCTGGAGAAGAATCGCCAACTCAAAGCGCAATCTGGCAGGTTCCAGAGGCATCAGCATGCATGGCTGGATATTATACAGCAGTGATGGTGGTATCGGATGTTCAGTCGGAAGGAGGAAAGGCAAAGCTGCTAGCGCATCGAGAGCAGCAAAACTCTTTTCTGGTTTTGCGTCTTTTTGAGCACTTCGACAGTTTCGATACCAATCTATGGGGGAAAAGCCGTCATCATCTAGGAAAAAGCTATCTTGACCCGAATAACGTTGGTACTAATAACGGACACGCTAAAATCGGAATTCCGGCAGGCACATTAAACGGTGGAGAGTTCGGCTCTGTGGATTCTTTTAAGTATGGTACATATAGGGCGAGCATGTTGTTGCCCAGTGTATCAGGCTTAGTGACAGGTTTCTTCCTTTACGGAAGTGGGGGTGATGAGATTGATATCGAAATATACAACGATGGCGACTGGCACGTTGAGTTTACTACATGGGTAAAGGGTGTCAAGACTAACGCTGTCAAGAAGGTGCTGAATTTCGACCCTAGCGCTGGGTATCACGAATATCGAATTGACTTCTACCCAAAGGAAATCAGCTTTTTTGTTGACGGCCAACTTTGGCAGAGATACACTTCTGGTTTACCAACAGAGGCGATGAGATTGCTTGTTAACAACTGGTTCCCAGATTGGTTGCCAAGTGTGCCGCCACTGGAAGATAAATATACCTATGTGGACTGGATTCAATATTAGTCTGCCTGGCAATGGTTAGATAATACGTGGAGTAGATTGCTGGTCTAATAGATTCACCTCTTTAACAGCCTAGTATAGACCTTACGAATTTGCATGTTGAGATTATCGGGCAACTCTTGTCTGTCATTGCGAGCGAAGCGCGGCAATCTCTGAGATTACTTCGGGGTCTCTGCCCTTCGCAATGACTAATTAAAAATAAACATGTTCGCTATTGACAGATTCTGAAACAAAAGGTAAATTTCAGATAAAGGTTTTAAACCAATATGTGTGATTACCAAATTCTGGTCATCTCCGGTTTTCGAAGGGGAATTGGATGCCTATGAAAAAGGGACTGATTCTAGTATTGCTTGCCTGTATATTTTTGATCGTGTCGGTTGGTTGTCTCAAACCGGCACTTTCTCACGTCCGCAAAGGTGATAGCTACCAGAAGCAGATGGAGTTGGACAAAGCTATCGAAGAATATACAGCGGCCGTAAAACTTGATCCCGATTATGCTAAAGCTTATTGCAATCGATGTTGGGCTTATGCTCTAAAAAGCGAGTATGAGCGGGCAATTGCTGATTGCACGAAAGCCATTGAGCTCGCCCCCAAGCTTGCCGAGGCCTACAGCAATCGTGGCTGGGCATATGTCAGGCGTGGTTGGACATATCGTGATGAAACGGAACAGATCAAGGATTTTGACCGAGCCATAGCTGATTGCACTAAAGCGATAGAGCTTGACCCTAAATCTGCAGTTGCCTATAACACTCGAGGCTGGGCATACAGTGAAAAAGGTGTCTTTGACATAGTTTACTTTGAGAAAGCCATCGCTGACTGTACTAAAGCTATTGAGCTCAGTCCTGAATTTGCCGAAGCCTACAACACTCGAGGTTGGGCTTATGCTAGACGTGGATGGACAAACAACGACGAAAATGACTTAGATCACGCTATTGCTGACTTAACTAAAGCGATAGAACTAGACCATAATTATGCGGTAGCCTACAACAACCGGGCCTTCGTCTACAACAATTGGATAAAAAGCCAATATGAAGAAGCAATTGTTGATTCCACCAAAGCCATCGAATTAAACCCCAAATATGAAACAGCTTACAATACACGCGCCTGGGCTTATATTGAGTTAAGAAAATACGATGAGGCCATAGCTGATTGCAACAAAGCAATAGAGCTCAATCCTAGACTAGCTGTAGCCTATGAGACGCGTGGTTGGGCTTATTTTGAAAAGGGCGCCTATGACCGGACAGTCATTGATTGCACTAAGGCGATAGAACTAGACCCAGAATTTGATGTACCATATCTTCTCCGAGGACAGGCTTATTCAAAGCTGGGCAAGACGCCGGAAGCCAGGCAAGACCTAGAAACGTTTATCAAGATTTCAGAAAGCAAACAGCTGAAAGACCTAGCTAGGCAGCTGCTGAGCGGACTCGGCCGATAACGCCGATAACCCCACCACACAGGTTAAACTTGACAGATGCCAAGTCACAGCTTGATAAGAATGTGGCAAAATGCTATCTTAACCGATAGGGGAACAGGCGAAGCATTCGTCAGGAGGTAAGGCAATGACCTATCAAAATCAAGACGAGATTCCTAGCCTAGAAGAACCCAGGGCGAAAGGGAATGTTTGGAAAGCCGTAGCCATTGCTCTGGTTCCAATAATCGTAATTATTTGCATCGTTTTTACTATTCCATTTGTGAATAGACCTGTGCAGGTCGTTGAGACTTATACCGATACCGAGTCCAAGGAAGAACCTTATACTGAATCTGAACCCTATACCACTCAAGTTACTGAACAAGTAACTCAGAGCAGCTATTACACTTTATATGACAACACCTTATCAGAAATACGGCGTATATTACCGTATGTCTGGGTGGCCGAATTTTACTTTAGTCTTGATATAATAGGAAAGTCGAATCCTGTAGTTTCCGGCTCTTGGGAGGCCTTGAACACGCATAAGCAGTTTTATGTTACGATTGATGACCCCAATTTCAATCGAGTCTATAAATCTTTAGGCGAGGTCGGCAGAGCCCAATCGGATAAGATCGAGTTTATACCCAAAGTCTCGGGGCTGTATTATTTGCGCTTCCAGACAGAAGCCCCAAGGATTGTTCCCACATATGTCCGATTGACAATTGCTCTTAAGTCGGATGAGGTTTCCACCATAACTACCGAACGTACTGAAACCAAGCAGGTGACTAAATATCGTCAAGTGCTGGTGGACGTTACAAAAGAAAGAACTGTGACTAAATACGAGAAGGTCCCACTCTGGAAATATCTATTCAAATGAGATTCATGCCAAGACAAACTGGCTCTCATAATGTTCCAGCCAATAGCCTTATAAGTACATAAGAAGTTGGCTTCGGCAGGAATCTATTAATTTTCACACCTCTCAGACTATTGCCGTCATTCAAACTTGACTTGGATATGGCCGTTAATCGCTGTATTCGTGGCTTTGTTTATTTCCATGATTGCCTTGGTCTTTACAAAGCCCAGGCATAAGTATAGCGAGCCAGAAACTTTCACTAATGGCGGAGCGGACTCGTTCTTAGGTAGACCCAGAAATCCTATTACTAGAATGAAAGATTCCATCAGGATGCGAATAAGGCGGGGGCGCTACTTATAGCAGTTGGCTCATGTTTTACTGTAGTGGCGACCCTTTAGGGTCGCCTTTCTGTAGCAAAGCTAAAGCCTCGTTGCTACATTAGTAAATAACCTCTCTATAAGCCCAGGTCAATCGTTGCTGGCGTTGTGTGCTGCAATCTTGTCTCATCTCGGTGACCATGTAGCGGAGCTATCTGTTGCGGTGTTGTGTGTGAGCCGTTTTTGATTGCTGCCGTCAGCATTCATAACGTAGATTTGAGTGTTGCCATCACGGTCAGATTGGAAGGCAATCTTAGCGCTATCGGGTGACCACGATGGTCCCCAATCGGATGCAGGATTATTGGTAAGCCGTTTTTGGTCGCTGCCATCGGCATTCATTACGTAGATTTCAGTGTTGCCGTCGCGGTCAGATTGGAAAACAATTTTGGCACCATTCGGTGACCACTTAGGGTAGCTGTCTGGTGAAGGGTTATTGGTCAGCCGTGTCTGGTTGCTGCCATCAGCATTCATTGCATAAATTTCAGCATTGCCATCACGGTTAGACTTGAAAGCGATTTTCTTACCATCTGGCGACCACGCTGGTTCCCAGTTAGCCCCGGGCATCTTAGTAAGTCTAGTCTGGTTGCTGCCATCAGCATCCATAATGTATATTTGGTCGCTGCCATCGCGGTTGGACTGAAAGACAATCTTTTTGCCATCGGGTGACCATACTGGGTTCCAGTCAGGCGCGGGATCATTGGTAAGCCGCTTCTGGTTGGTACCATCAGCGTTCATAACATAAATTTCAGCGTTGCCATCGCGGTCTGATTGAAAGGCGATCCTCTTACCATCTGGTGCCCACACTGGATTCCAGTCAGGTGCCGGATTATCGGTAAGCCAGGTTTGGTTCCTACCATCGACACTTATAACATAGATATCAGAGCTGCCAATGCGGTCAGCTTGAAAGGCGATCTTCGTGCCATCTGGTGACCATGCTGGATACCACTCAGGCTCAGGAGACGAAGGTTCGGATACTGGCCCAGTGTCCTCGGGTGGCAACACAGGCTGCGGTGCAGGCGGCGGCGTATGCGTAAGCCGCTTCTGGTGGCTACCATCAGAGTTCATGACGTAGACTTCAGGAATGCCATCACGGGTGGATTTAAAGGCGATATTGCCCTCGGCTTTGTGTGGTATGTTAATTACTATTACGAGCAAGGTAATCAATGCCGCAGCCCCAATTATCAGGAAAACAGGCCTTAATTTACGACCTCTCGGCTGTGGCTGCTCTTGTAATGTTCCTACTCCCGGCTGTGGCTGAGGCTTTGTCTGGAGCTGCACTGTTACTTGGGTTTCTTCGTCGTCTAGTTTAACCTTGATAAGTTCTGAGTACGTTTTCCCCCAGTCTATACCTTTCATCTCAATTTGTACTCTTAGAGGCAACTTCTCAGAAGGAGCCATGGATTGCGAGCCAACCACTCTCACCCAAGAACCAGGATTACTAACCCATACTTTGGTATAGGGACCACCGGCGTTTCGGATGACGAGATGAGCTCTCCTTATTTCTCCTGGCGCTACATTGCTGAAGCGGATTTGCGATGGTTCTACTACTGGCTTTGGCTTACCTCTTCGTCTGAGCCATTCAGCGTGGTATTGCTGTCTCCTTTGAGGGTGTTTCAGAACATCGTAAGCCTGATTTACCCTTACCAGCTCCTTTTCTGCTCGATTCCTAGCCGAGTCTGGAGCACCTGCCATCCGGTCAGGATGCAGAATGAAGCACTGGTCGCGGTAGGCCCTCTTAATTTCCTCAGGAGTGGCCTCTGGTCTGACCCCTAATATCTCATAATAGTCTTCAAAGTCCCTCATAGTCTACGCGTACCCAATTTTTAGGTTCCAATTCTCTTCAATAATAATGTTTTTCGTTGGCATGGCAATAGTATACTGATTGCCTTTCTGGTACCGTTAACCTTGGTCCTTGTGCGGGTGATGAAAACTTCTAAAAAATTTGACATTGTCATCTCGGATATCTATCCATTCCTTCACCGAAGGATTCAGCGGGTAGCGCTGGTCTCCTTCGCAGACTTCTACGTTATCGATTGACTCAAGTCTGTCGGTCGGTATCCATCGGAATCCGTAGTGGAAATCACCCGAGGTAAAGACTAATGTCTGAGTCTCGCTGCTCTCCATATTTGAATTTTCCAGAATTCTAATATCAACATTTATAGACTCGTAGTGGTACACCCGGTCAGATGCGGCAAGAGCCCCGAAGCTGCTTAGGAGCAGGCCAAGAGCGGCGAAAACAGCCAGGATAGAAATCAGCCCTTTATTCAGGAACCTTGCATTCATCTTGGGTTTAGCCGTGTTAAACACCTATTTGCGGCTATTATAATGCTGGCCAGTTTACTTTAGCAATAGTCTGCACTTGAGATTGTTCATCAATGTCGCTGCGAGGCTTTAGCCTCGCCCAATTCAGCCACGGGCGACCCTAAAGGGTCGTGACTACATGTTTAGCTGTCTACACAGGGCTAATCCACTACACCATTTGATACCTTCGGGTGATTGTATAGTGAGCTAGAGTGAGTTAAAGTTAGTGTAGGATAATCTGGATTAGTTATGAGGAGTTCTGGCATGGCTCGGCTTAGTCAGTCAAACGGTATGTTAACGGCGCGACAGGTAGCCCGGATTCTCAACGTGCATATTAATACGGTGCGACGGTGGGACGGGAAGGGAGTACTGAAGGCTTACCGCGTCGGCCCGCGAGGCGACCGCAGATTCAGCAGGGAGGATGTTGCTCTGTTCCTTGCGGAGAAGTAGCCAGCTAAAAGACTAAACGAAGAAGCGTCTTCTGAACACGGCAGCAAATAAGTCCGTACCACGCCAGTATACACCAACTAATGTAGCCACGACCCTTTAGGGTCGTGCCCACGAGGCTAAAGCCTCGTGGGCACATGCGTTTATAATAGCTCTCTTCCCCAAAGAAGAGCCTGAATAGATGATACACTGTCACCTTTACAAGTTAAGTGACGTATCAATGCTTTTCACGCAGTAAACAAGGCATTAGCCTCGAAATAGCCTTTACAATTCTTTTGCCCCAGGGTATAATCTGGGGCAATGTTTGACATCAATCAAGACCTGCTTGGTCTCCTGGCTAAGGTATCCGCTACTCTCACCCAGCAAAACTGCCCAGCTTATGTAGTCGGTGGCTTTGTACGCGACTGGCTGCTGGACAGGCAGACAGCAGATATTGACATTGCCGTATGTAGCGACGCCTTGAGTATAGCTCAGAAGGTAGCAGAAGCCGTTGACGGCAGGCATGTGTTGCTGGATGAAGCCAATAGGGTGGCCAGGGTGGTGGTTGCGGATGAACAGATGTGGTATCTGGATTTCTCCTCTTTCTCAAACGGTATCCAGAATGACCTGGCACGGCGCGACTTCACCATTGATGCCATGGCAGTGGAGCTTCAAGGCCTGGTTTCCGGTTCACCTCAACTCATCGACCCATTCTGTGGAGAAAGCGATTTGAAGAAGAGGCTGGTGCGGGCAGTGAACCAGCGGATTTTTGCGGAAGATGCGGCACGGCTGCTCCGGGGTGTCAGGTTAGCCGCTGAACTTGGTTTCAAGATTGAGCCTGGAACCGAGAGTTTAATTCGGAAAGACTGCCGAATGGCTAAGCTGGTTTCCGGGGAGCGGCTGCGTGAAGAGCTGGTGAGGATACTGGCTTTGCCCGGCTCCGGTGAAATGGTGCGCTATCTGGATAAGTTAGGCTTGCTCACCGAGATAATTCCTGAACTGGAGGAGATGAGAGGAGGGAAGCAGCCGAAAGAGCATTATTGGAATGTCTTTGACCATTCAGTGGAGACGATGGCTGCTGCCGAGTTTTTGCTCCGGGAGGCCCGGTGGAAATATGGCAAAGAGGATTTGTTGAGGGTAACCCCGTGGTCGGAGGAGATAAGTCGGCATTTTGATGAGGAGGTGTCCAGCGGCAGCAATCGCAGGCTGCTGCTCAAGCTGGGGGGGTTGTTACATGATATTGCTAAGCCAGCGACTAAGACAGTTGATGAGACGGGTAGAGTACGTTTTCTAGGCCATACCAAGCAGGGAGCAGCTATGGCGGTTGGAGTTCTGGAAAGGCTGCGGTTCAGCGGTCGGGAGATAAGATTGGTGGAGAATCTGGTTTATCACCATTTACGTCCTGTCCAGATGGCGAATGATGATTTACCTACCAGTCGGGCAATTTATCGGTATTTTCGTGATACTGAAGGTGCCGGTATCGACGTTCTGTTTTTAGCCCTAGCTGATTATATGGCTACTCAGGGCCCTCGGCTTGACATCGAGGAATGGCAGCAGCATAATCAGTTAATTGGCTATATACTGACTGAGCACTTGAAGCAGGAGGCTGAGGTTTTGCCGGTTAAGCTAATTGATGGGCATGATTTAATGGACATTTTTGGCTTGAGGCCGGGGCGACTGATTGGTGAACTTCTGACTGAGGTGCGTGAGGCTCAGGTGGCTGGTGAGTTAAGCACGAGGGAGGGGGCGATAGAACTGGTGCGCAAGGAATTGGAGAAACGACAGTGCGGCATGGCTTGTTAAGGTTATTTAGCAAGGCTAAAGCCTTGCATTACGTGATATGGTCCAATAAATGTAGCGGCGACCTTTTAAGGTCGCCTGGGTGGATAGGTTTCGTGGCGAGGTTAAAACCTCGCAACCACATTGTTTGATCTTGAATGAGGAAAAAACTCTAACTGGCAATCTGTCTCTCCCACTTTGTGGGAAAAATTATAGCTCATTGGTGATACACATTAAACATGTAGCCCCGAGGCTTTAGCCTCGGGAGCCCGACCCTAAAGGGTCGGGACTACATTGTTTGATATTGAATGAGGAAAAGGTAGTTAATTGAAAAAGGGAAACGCCCGTCTGCTAATTTTCATACTGATTCTTTTTGGTTTCACCCTGTGGGTAATATTGCCAGGTAACGGAATATTTGGCAGGGATGAGTTCAAATTGGGGCTTGACCTTAAGGGGGGCAGCCATTTAGTTTACAGCATCGACTTGACCAAGAAAGACCCGGCGCAGAAAGATGCTGACGTTATCGAGGGTGTGAAAAATAAAATCGAACGGCGAGTTAACGCCTACGGTGTGACTGAGCCTATAGTCCAAACAATTCGTAACGAACGAGGTAGCTTCGTTCTAGTCCAGCTCCCCGGTGTGAAAGATATTGACGAGGCGATTAAGCTTATCGGCCAGACGGCTGAGCTTGATTTCAGGGAGATTAAGCTTGACCAGACTGGCAAGCCGATACTCGATGAGAATGGCAAAGAACAATGGGTTAAAGCTACAGCTACTGGCAGCGACGGTCAGGAAAGGGAGCTTGCCGGCAAATATCTGAAACCCAACGCCAGCGTAGTTCTGGCCCCGCAGACCAATGAACCTGAGGTGGCTTTTGAGTGGAACGCGGAGGGCGCCGTTCTTTTTGAGCAGATTACCAAACGCAATCTACAAAAACCTCTGGGTATATTCTTAGACGATCAGCTTATTTCGGCGCCGACGGTGCAAGCCGTGATTAAGGAAAGAGGGGTTATTACCGGCCTGAACATAAATGAAGCCAGGACACTGGCCATACAGCTAAATTCAGGTTCCTTAGATGTACCTCTGGAAATAGTTGAGCGAAGAGACGTTGGGGCTACTCTGGGGGAGGATTCTCTGAGGAAGAGCCTGATGGCAGGGATAATCGGGTCAGCCATGGTGGTTCTATTTATGATTGCCTATTACCGTTTCTCTGGTTTCATGGCTTGCCTGGCTTTGGTGGTTTACGTGGTCTTGACCCTGGCTATTTTTAAGCTGATTCCGGTGGTTTTGACGCTCCCTGGTATTGCTGGTTTTCTTGTATCCGTAGGTATGGGAGTAGATGGCAATGTCCTTGTGTCCGAGCGTTTGAAGGAGGAGCTGAGACGCGGGCGTACTCTGGGGGCGGCGGTAGAGGAGGGCTTCCGCCAATCTTGGTCAGCTATTTTTGATGCCAATATAACCGTCTTTATCGCCTGTGTCGTCCTTTATTGGCTCGGAAATACATTTGGCAATTTTTTGGTCATAGGTTTTGCCACCACTCTGTTCATCGGCACAGCCTTGAGTATGTTTACACAGGTTGTGGTTACCAGAACTTTTCTGCGCACAGTTGTAGGGCTTGGCATGGCAAGAAGCCCGGGCGCTTATGGAGTAGCGAAGCAATGATTGATTTGATTGGTAAAAGATACTGGTTCTTTCTCATCTCAGCTATTGTAATCATTCCGGGCATAATCTCACTGGCTGTTTTCGGGCTTAAGCCGGGAGTAGATTTCAGCAGTGGTACGGCCATGACTTTGGACTTCGAAAAGAAAGTAGAACTAAGCCAGTTGCGCCAGGAATTAACTGACTTGGGTTATGATAAGGCTATTGTTCAGCCTGCTGGCGAAGGCGATTTCTTCGTTCGTCTCCCGGAAATATCTGCTGAGGAAACCACAAAGCTAAAGGAAGGTTTAGAGACAGGGTTAGATACAAAGCTTACAGTCAGCAGCCTTTACAGCGTTTCGCCTATGGTAGCCAGGGGGACGGTGCGTAACACTATTATCGCGGTTGTGGCTGCTTCGATAGGCATTCTACTGTATATTTCTTGGGCATTCCGCAAGATGCCCAAGCCCATTCGTTGGGGCACCTGCGCCGTTATTGCTCTGGTGCACGATTTGTTGGTGGTTATCGCCGTCTTCTCCATTCTGGGTTGGGTGGCTGGTGTGGAGGTCGACGCCTTGTTTGTCACCGGTGTGCTGGCGGTTGTCGGCGTCAGTGTGAATAACATCGTGGTTGTCTTTGACCGCATTCGGGAGAACTTGAAGCGGGGGGTGAGCCGTGACTTCGAAGTGATAGCAAATTACGGTATCATCGAGTCCCTAGGTCGCTCGTTGAATACAGGTCTGGCTACTCTTTTCGTTATAGTGGCGCTCTACCTGTTCGGTGGAGTGACTACCCAAAACTTGATATTAGCACTTCTCATCGGCATCGCTACTGGAATCTATACTTCCCTGTGCATTGCTGGACAGCTTTTGGTGGTTTGGGATAAGGGTGAGTGGGGCAGACTATTCTCGCCACGGAAGCAGGTCAAAACTCTTGCCTAATGTAGCGCCCGGCTTTGGACTGAGCCTATATATCGTGCATCTCTTTAACCATTCTTATGAAGTTATCGAAGTTTACCGGCTTTGTTCTTGACTCTTGTTTGCCCAGAGGGTCAGAGATTTGACGGTTCCCCCGAAGAACATCAATCGTGGCGCCTATGGATAGAGACAATGCCTCAAGATGGTAGCCGCCTTCCAGAGTAAAGGCCATACGTCCTTGACATAACATATCAGCCAGAGTCTTTATGATTTCTACCAGGCGGGCGAAGCCGGAGACACTCACCTGCATCAGAGCCAAGCTGTCAGCCCAGTGGGCATCATAGCCAGCGGAGACCAGGATTAGTTGTGGCTCGAAGCGCTTAGCCATCGGCGCCAGGATGTCTTCGAAGACTGCCTGGTATTCGTCATCTCCCCAACCAGCCAGGAGGGGCACGTTAACAGTAAATCCTTCGCCATCCCTGGCTCCGGTCTCATCTATGCTACCGGTTCCCGGGTAAAATGGGTATTCGTGAGTGGAGAAATAGAGGACGTGCGGGTCGGTATAGAAGGTGTCTTGTGTGCCATTGCCGTGGTGGACATCGAAATCGATGATGAGCACTCGCTTAATATCAAAGTTGGCCAGGGCATACTTGGCAGCTATAGCTATGTTGTTGAATAAGCAGAAGCCCATTGCCTGCCAGCATGTGGCGTGGTGTCCCGGTGGTCTGACTAACGCGAAGGCGCTGCTAATCTGTCTGCTCATCACCGTGTCAACTGCTGTCAAAGCGCCACCGGCAGCATAAATGGCGGCATTGTATGAGCCAGGTGACATCACAGTATCGGCGTCAAGCCAGCCTCCGCCTCTTTCTGCTTGGCTTCGGATTCGGGAGATATATTCTGGGGCGTGCACTGCGGCCAATTCCTCAATCGTAGCAGCGCGCGGTGATAGTAAGACGAGATTGTCCTTCAGGTGGTTCTCCTCGAGGTGGGACATGGTGGCTACCAGTCTCTGGGTGTTTTCGACATGGGTTCCAGTATCATGTTCGAGATAGACTGGGTCGTAAATCAAGCCAACTCTCATTATGGCTCTGTCTCTTAATAGCTGCTCAGCAGGACATCTGTAAAGAAGAACACCCCTATAATATCAAAAGCTGGCTCAGGTGAGCAATATAGAGAGTGTTTATTAAACAATCCATTTCCAATGTAGCCACGAGGCTTTAGCCTCGTGGCTACATTAGTTGGTGCACAACCTGTGCAAAATTAAAAACACATAGTTGGGGGTTTTAGCCATGGAAAGGAATTTACACAAAATATGATACAGTACCCTATCTATGCCGAATTTGTTTTATTGAGGCATAAGTGGTAAACTCGTAGCCCGAAAAGCGAATTATAGCAAGGAAAAGCTGTCTGATGTTTTCAACTGAAAGAGGCGCTGCCAATCTCTTAATTGGGGTTGTTATCAGCCTGATACTGCTCAAGGTTATCACTGGCTGGATTAGCGGCAGCATCAGCGTGTTTGCCCAGGCGGCGGATAGCTTCCTTGACCTCTTTGCTGGAGTGGTCACATTTTTTGCCGTTCGCATTGCTACCAGACCGGCCGATGAGGAGCATCCCTTTGGACACGGCAAGGTGGAAGATATGGCCGGCATGATACAGGGGGTACTTCTCTTTATTGCTGCCGGGCTGATAATTTATTCATCAGTCCAGCGCATAATAAACAAGACTCCTATTGAACTGGCTGAAGCAGGTATGGTAGCTATGGTAGTTTCCATGGTCGCCAGTGTTCTGCTTTCGCGCCACCTGCTAAAGGTTTCCCGAGCTGCCGGCTCGGTGGTGCTGGAGGCCAACGCCCGCAATATAACTGGCGATATCTACTCGACCGCAGCAGTGCTGGTTGGACTGCTAGTGGTGCGTCTCACAGGTCTCAATATTCTTGATCCGGTAGTTGCTATAGGGATTGCCATTTACATTGCAAAGATAGCCTATGATGCCATAAATAAACCTCTTCTCGGGCTGGTGGATGCCAGTCTTCCTCATTCGGAGCAGTCGGTGATAAAATCTTGCTTAGCTGAGCAAGGCAATCAGGTAGTTGGTTTTCACGAATTGCGCACCCGTCGCTCTGGAAACCAGCGCTATATCGACCTCCATCTGGTAATGGCTAAGGGTATTAGTCTGGAGCAGGCTCACCAGGTGTGTGACTTATTGGAGGTTGATATCCGGTCAAGGTTGCCCCGGACCAATGTTACCATTCATGTTGAGCCCTGTGATGGCAAGTGCAAGTATTGCTCCATCAATCCCTCCGCCTGCCAGACAAAGTAATAGGTTTGATAACCGAGGTTGCCGGACTTCAATCCTATGTGTCCTGGAGACCTGTCCCTATATCTACAGATAAATCCTAAAGAAGCTGTCCGAAAACTCTAACTGGCAATCTGTCTTTCCCACTTTGTGGGGAAAATTATAGCTCATTGGTGATACACATTAAACATGTAGCCCCGAGGCTTTAGCCTCGGGAGCCCGACCCTAAAGGGTCGGGACTACATTTACATCTACAGATAAATCCTAAACTCGAAAGTGATTGTTTGGGGTTAGGCCTCATGATATACTGGGGAAGCAGGGAGAGAAATGTCGCTGGACCTGACTCGGGTAATTGGCCAGATTGTGGATTTTGCAGCCAGCTTGAAGACGCGGGAGAGGGAGAGGAAATCCAAGCTCGATTTTGCTTTAAAGACTCTTAAGTCTTCGGCGGTTGAGTTTGATGGTTTAAGGCAGAAAGTTGAGAGAAGTAAGACCACCTGGCTTGTGGCTGGGCCAAGGGAAAGGATTGACCTGTGCCAGCCGGCACCACCTTGCCCTGAGGATTTCATTGTTCTAGCCAGTGACGGTTCTCATATTGATGTTGACCATCATCAATCGGCTCACTGTTTTCTGATTAACATCGGCATGGCGCAGCTCCAGTATGGTCGAAATCCCGATGCCCAACTCTTCAGTTTTCCGTCCCTCTATTTTAAAGATGACGAGGTGGTTATCGCCTCGGCGGATGGTCGACAGATTCCGATAGAAGGGCAGCTTCTGGGAGCCAAGCGTAGCGTCGAAGAATGCCGTTTACTGCCTGAGCACGCAAACGAGCTGAAGGCAGACTTGCCGCTAGTGGCGTTGCTCGACGGTTCACTTATCTTGTGGCGTCTGGTTGAGCAAGTTTATCCCGATTTTGTCGTCCGTGAGCTCCTGGTGGACGGCTTTTTGAAATGCCTGAACCAGCTAATGGCACTTGGCCGAAATAGAAAGCTGGCTGTGGCCAGTTATATAAGCTTTTCGCGCAGCACCGAGGTGGTCAATCTGCTGCGTCTGGTCATTTGCCCTCACCAGCCTGTGGATTGTGACCGTTACTGTCCCGGTAGGTTTGAGGGGAGGGAATGCGATGCCGTGGCTGGCTTACTTGACCGTGACCTTTTCGCCCGGCTGCTAGACCCGGGGGAACGGTCAGCGATATTCAGCAGCCGGTCTTCGGTTGTGACGAAGTATTATGGAATTCAGGAGGTAAAATTTTTTTATATAAGGCTGGATGGAGAGGTGGCACGGGTGGAAATTCCTCTCTGGGTGGCAGAAGATGAGAAGTTGGTGGAGTTGGTTCATGCCACGGTCTTAGACCAGTGCCAGCGAGGGTTGGGCTATCCGGCTGCTTTAAGTGAAGCTCATGAGCAAGCGGTGGTGACCGGTGCCGACCGGGAGCAGTTCTGGGGGTTGGTGGAGCAGGTTCTGGCCGACGACAGAGTGTGGCTGGAAAGCTCAGCTAAACGACAAAGCAAGAGGACCAGATGGATTTAGGATTTAACAACCTCACCCCCTTTATCCCCCTCTCCTTCAAAGGAGAGGGGGAGAGGGTTTTGAAGGGGCAAAGCCCCTTCAAACTTTCCCGATGTGGAGGAATAAAAAGAGGAATGAGAGGTGGAATAATATGAGCCTTACCCATTTTGTTGGTTTACCAGAAATTCGTCAGAGCCTAAACGAACAATTTGTTATGCCTTCTCTAAAGGCTCCAGATGATATTCGAGTGGATCCCAAGACGAAAAGTTATGGGCTTATCGGTACTGCATTCGATTACTTATTCAGGTTCAATCTGAAAAGACTAAATCCAACTGCCTTGACCAAACGCTGGGTTGCGGAGATAGCATTAAATCTCCTTCCCCAAGATTACGATGCTGAGGAATTAAAGGCAGAGAGTAAGTCTACAGGTATCCCAATCGAGGTATTAAAAGAATTGGTCGGCTTAAAGATAAAAAATCAACCTAAGTCACTAAGGGAGAAGGTGGAAAGACTAATTACCGAAGCAAACCAAGTATATAGTGAGTACATTCAGTCTGGGATAATGAGTGATGATGTAATCCGTGCCACAGTACATTTAGCCCAAATAGACCCTATCTACAGAGCTGGTTATATAGACCCTAATCTAGGTGAAGTAGATGACTTAGTTATCCAAGAAATGAGAGAGCTAATAGAAATCGTTAATGATGATACATTTATCGCTAAAGACCGTTGCCTTCTAAACCCAACATTCGGCGATGCTTCACTTGAGGTAGGCGGGGCAGATGCAGATTTCATTATTGATGGTTGCATGGTGGACATAAAAACTACTAAGTCTGCAAGATTTACTAGAGATCAGTTTAACCAGCTAATGGGATATTATATTTTGCATGATATTGGAGGAATCGACGGAGATCGCAATATCACTATCACGAGTTTGGGAGTTTACTACTCAAGGTACGGTGAGCTATGTACTTTCCCTGTAGCCCCTCTTATTGGAAAAGAGTATTCTTCATTTGTTAAGTGGTTTAGGAAAAAGATGAAGGAGACCTATCCATAGAATAGATAAGAGGGGAGATTAAATGAGACACATTTGTCCACTTTAGGAGAATTTATGAGAAGAGAGGCAAAACATGGGAACTAAGGGAAGAAAGAATGTGAAAAAGCCTAAGAAGCAGCAAAAGGAGAAAAAGTTAAAGAAGAAATAGGAAACCGAAAATGGATGACGGGCAAAGGGTAGCCGAGGTCATTGAAGCCAGCAGCGCTGAGTTCACGGCTCAGTGTTATAAGCTCGACCAGGCGCCACCTTTAGGCAGTCTGGTGAAAACGAAGGATAAGCATCTGGAAATCTATGGCGTTGTATATAATGTTGAAACCCATAGCCTTGACCCGGGGCGGCGTGTGGTGGCACGAGGTGAAAACATGAAGTCGGAAGATGAGATCTTCCGGGTCAATCCTCAACTGGCCAGGCTTTTAAGCACGGATTTCAAGGTCTTGGTGGTCGGGCATGTCCAGGGCAAAAGCTTATATCATTATCTGCCACCGAAACCGGCGTCCATTCACGGCTTTGTCTATACCTGCCGGCTTGAGGAGGTCAGGGCATTTACTCAATCGTTGGATTTCCTCAGCTTGCTTGTAGATGTCAGGTTACCTATCCCGGGGGATGAGGTTACTGCTGCCTGTCTTCGCTATGCCAGCCAGGCTCACCCCGACCCTCAGGTTTTTCTGGTTAAAGCCGGTAAAGAGCTGGCCTGTATGCTAAGCAGTGATGCTAAGAGACTGAATTCACTTCTCAAGAGGATTAGATGATGAAAGGTCAAAATTCTGAGGAGCGGGCTCGTTTGGGCACCGTTGTGTCTGGTTCTCTGAACCGAGGTGTTGAGGTGAAGCTCGACGCTTCGGTTTCGGTGGAGGATATGGCGGTGGGTCGGTATGTGGCTATTGAGGGGGAGAAGCGCCGTTTCTTTGGCATGATTACCGATGTCAGTCTGGAAATTATTGACCCCAGGGCAGCGATAACGCCGCCTGATATCGCTGACCCTTTTATCGCTCAGGTAATTACCGGCACAACCACTTATGGTAAGCTTCGGGTTTTGCCAATGCTGACCATTGGTGGCGATGCTGCCAGCATACTTGAGGGCCCCCAACCGGCGAAGACGGTGCCGACGCATTTCTCCGAGGTGAAACTTGCTTCCCAGCGCGATGTTGAGCTAGTCTTCGGTGCTGAGGACGAAAAGCGGTTTTATGTCGGCACGCCACTGGATATGGAAACCAGGGTCTGCCTTAATGTTTCCGAGTTCGTCAAACGCTCCAACGGGGTCTTTGGCAAGAGCGGCACAGGTAAGACCTTTCTTACGCGCTTGCTTCTTATCGGTATGCTGCAGAAGCAGGTAGCGGTCAGTTTGGTTTTTGATATGCACAGTGAATATGGTTGGGAGGGGAAGACTGAGAAAGGCTATAAGGTGAAAGGGCTAAAGCAGCTTTTCCCGTCGAAAGTGGCAATTTTTACTCTGGATGAGGAGAGCTCGCGGCGGCGGAAAGTAAGCACCGATGTTGTGGTCAGGATAGGCTACGACGAGATTGAGCCTGAAGATATTGAGTTACTGCGGCAAACATTGAACCTGACTGAAGCTTCTACTCAAGCGGTGTATCAACTGGCGCGGGAGTTCGGTGATAGAAAATGGCTGGAGACTGTGCTGAATCTAACCGAAGATGCCAGTAAGCAGCTTATTTCCAGGCTCAATATTCATGATAGCACCTACCGTAATTTGCGGCGTGGACTGGAGAACTTGCGGCGTTTTTCTTTTTTGATACCTCGGGCACCTGACAATTCGGTTCGGCGCATCCTAGAGTACCTGGACCGGGGCATAAATGTAATCCTTGAGTTCGGCAGATTTGAGGATTTTGCCGCCTATATTCTGGTAGCCAATCTGCTGAGTCGGCGGATTCATGCTAAATATCGGGAGAATGCGGAGAGGGAGATGGGTGGAGAGGTAGCACCTTCTCACCCTCTGGTTATCACTATCGAGGAAGCTCATCGTTTTCTCAATTCCGAAGTTTCAGCCCGAACCATCTTCGGTAGAATCGCTCGGGAGATGAGGAAATACAACGTTACTTTGCTGGTGATTGACCAGCGTCCCAGTGGTATAGATGGTGAGGTCATGTCGCAATTGGGAACGAAGATAACCTGTCTTCTGGATGATGAACGGGATATTGACAGTGTGCTTACAGGCGCAGCGGGCAAAAGTGAGCTGAAATCGGTGTTGTCGAAGTTAGAAACGAAGCAACAGGCGCTTATCTTTGGCCATGCGGTGCCGATGCCGGTGGTGATTAAGACTCGAGAATATGGCTCGGCTCAATCGTATAAGGAGCTTGGTTTTCTTGAAGCAGCCGAGCTGAAAAGAAAAACAGAAAAAGATATAGAGGATTTATGGGCATCTTAGTCTGGCTATTCTTCTAGGTAGACTTCGCTTAAAGTGGGGATGCCCTGAACATCTAGCTTGTAGTTTTTGACATAAGGCTTGACCAGGAGATAGGTCTTGCCGAACCACAAAGGCAGGCAGGCAGCTTCATCTACCAGCATCTGCTCGGCTCGCTGGTACAGGGTAAATCTGGTGGTCTCGTTTGGTTCTACAGCTGCCTGGTCGAGCAGGGCGTCTACGTTTGGGTTGCTATAGTTCCCGGTATTATACTCAGCCCCGGTGTGGAAGAGGACGTCCAGGAAGTTTTGTGGGTCGGGATAGTCAGCGATCCAGCCGGTGATAAGCATCTCATCGGCTTCCTCTTTTAAGAAGTAGGAGAATATCTCTGGCTCAAGCTGTCTTATGGTTACTTCCACTCCAAGGTTCTGTTGCCAGTATTGGACAATGGCTCCAAGGTATTCGGGTATGTTGCCTCCCCAGCCAGAGGTGGTAAGCGTGATAGGTGGCAGATTGGCAGCACTGCCGTATTTTGAACTAGCGATGAGACCCTTTGCCTTAGCTACATCGTAGCTAAGCCCCTCCAGGTTTTCGTTATAGCCGGGCAAGTTCAGCGGCAGAATGCCATCGGCTTTAGTCATCATCCCTTTGAGGGTCAGCTTGATAATTCGCTCTTTATTTATGGCATGGCAAAAAGCCCGGCGGACGTTGGCATCATCGAATGGTGGCTTCTGGGTGTTGAAGCCTATGTAGAAAAGGCTTAGCTCGTGGAATACAGCCAATTCTTTATAGAAGGGGCCGCGTTCATCTGCTGCTCTATCGATGTAATATTCGTTGACCTCGGCCACATCGATTTCACCCATTTCATACATTGCCATAGGCATACCAGCCAGGAGATGAAAGGCCACTCTCTTGATGATGGCAGGCTGACCATAATAAAGCTCATTTGGCTCCAGTACTAATACGTCGCCGGCTTTCCATTCCTTAAGTTTGAAGGGGCCGGTCCCGTTTGGCTTCTGCCACCATTTTTTGCCTGATTCTGCATTGGCTCTATCAACGACAAAGGCAGTAGGGTAGGTTAGCTTGGCCAGAAAATAAGTTTTAGGAGCGTCAATGGTGACCTTCAGGGTATAGTTGTCAATGACCTCGACGCCGCTGATTTCTGTAGCTTTGCCCTCCAGTACGTCTTTCACCCCGATGATATCACCTAAATAGGTGGCTGCTGTCTGCGAGCCGGTTTCAGGATGGCAGCCTCTTTCCCATGAATACTTAAAGTCCTGTGCAGTAACCTCTTTGCCATCGTGGAACTTTACTCCCTGGCGCAAATAGAAAGTGTAGGTCTTGCCATCATCGCTTCTTTGCCAGCTTTCGGCGATGTCCGGCACCGGCTTTGCCTCGCCACCAAGACGAACCAAGCCGCTGAAGATTTGCATGACGTAGGTGTGTGAAGTCATCTCGCTGGATATCGCTGGGTCAAGGGTTATCGGGCCGGAATCCCAGAGGTTGAGCACCCCCTTTTCTCGCGCAGGCGGGAGTGTTTCCTTTGGCTGGCAGTTAATGGTCAGAGGCAAAGCAACCAGAGCGCAAAGAAGGGCACCGAGTAATGTAAATTGCCAGACTCTTTTCATTTGTCTTTGAGCCTCACAATAAGTTTCTAGCCTTCATACTTAAATGGTCTCTGTCGCAGACAATTATATGGTCGAGGACTTCTATGCCTATGATTTCGCCGGCTTCGACGAGGCGTTTAGTTAGCTTGATGTCATCTTCAGAGGGCGTGGGGTCACCGGAAGGGTGGTTGTGGGCGAAGATGACAGAGGCGGCACTGGAAGAGATAGCCTCTTTGAATACCTCCCGAGGGTGTACTATGCTGGAGTCAAGGCTGCCGATAGAGACCTTATGAATGTTTATCAAATGATTTCTAGTATCCAGGCAGAGTACGAGGAAGTGCTCTTTCTTCTTACCCTTTAGCTGATTTTTGGCCGCTTTTACAACATCATCTGGAGATTTAACCGTGATTTCTGGGACTTCACTGGAGAAGTCTTCCAGCCGTCTGCTCAACTCAAAGGCGGCTTTAATCTGAGCAGCTTTGGCCGGGCCGATGCCTTTTATTTGGGTCAGCTCTTCCACAGAGGCAGAGGCGAGGTTCTTTAGATTGCCGAATTTGCTCAGCAGTTTCTGGGCGGTGACAATCACCGATTCGCCTTTAACTCCTCGTCCGAGAATCAAGGCTAGAACCTCCTGGCTAGACAGAGCTTCACTGCCCAGTTTTAAGAGCCGCTCTCGAGGCCGTTCAGAAAGAGGCAGGTCGTGAACGGTAAAGGAGTTCTTCAATCAATGCACCCCTAATAGCATATTTGCTTTTACCAATTTGGCCAGCACCTCTTCCCAGAGAATCGCTTCTGCATTGACTTTCCGTAGGGAGGCATACTCGAATCCAGGTTGGGAATGCGTTTGCTCAGTTATGTATTCTCGCCATAGCTTATCAAGCCCGTCCTGGTCGAAGCCGTAAACCTCGGTCAGAGCTTCATCGCAAGTATTTCCCTCTTTTAGCAAATTTAGGAGTTGGAGCATCTTATCTTTGCCGTAGTTCTGGATGAGGAATTCGACCAGGCTTTGGCTTTGGGCGTAGGAGATGTAGGCTTCTTCTGGTTTAGCTGAAAACGGGCTGGACAGGCTGCGCACCGAAATGAGTTTTTGTTGAGTGATTGCCTTTTTGAGCCATGACTGGAGATAGGGGTCTGGCTCACCTTCGGCGTGCATAGCCAAGCCTTCGTCTAGCCAGGTGGGTAGGACGGCGCCGTAAGGGCTGAAAGTTAGTTGATGGGTCACCGTGTGTCCCAGCTCGTGGGCTAAAGCTCTTTTCCCCCAGTCCAGTTCATTTGCAGGAACACCAATAGCGATAATGCCGTATTCAGTAAAAGCCACACCGCCTGTCCATTCTTGGGGGAAAATCATGGCGCCTCGGAGGTCTTCGGTACTGGCATAGATGTATAGATTTATGGGCTTTTCAAGATAAACACCAGTATCTTCGGCCAGCCTTTCCAGTGCCTGTTGACAAGCAGCCATCAGCTCTTCAGCAAAGGACTGGCTGCCTTTATACCAGAGAAGGCTTAGTTGTCCTACAGCTAGCCTTTGCCAGGAATAGCGGAGGTCGTCAAAGCGAATTTTGTCAGCGGGAGTTATCAGTTTATCCCCGGATTTATCTTCAATTGTCCACCAGTATCTGACTGTGGCTCCGGCTGGCAGGCTGACTTTTCTCATATCCCACACCCATTTTGTTTCCACCTTCGGTGATGGAGTGAAATCAGGCCAGGCTTCGCTAGTAACTTGAGCATAGTTCATTCTATCAACTTGGTAGTGAAGACGTATTTTAGTGATATCGCTCTGGCTTGCGGCCTTGATTTTGAAAACTAAGGCAGAGGGGAAATATATCTCAGCAGTACTGTCTTGTAGAGAGATTCCATCTTGGGAATAGGTAATAGTCGGTATAATAATCGGTATAATAAACAGAAGAATAGCCAGGATTAGCGGAATGAACCGTTTAGTCATTTTCCCTCTCCCAGTTTATGACGCAGATAGGCGGTGATGAAATCATCAAGCTCTCCATCCAGGACAGCGGTGGTATCACTAGTTTCATAATTAGTGCGATGGTCTTTGACCATTCTATAAGGATGGAGGACATAGCTTCGAATCTGGTTACCCCAACCAGCTTCAATTCGTTCGCCTTTAAACTTGGCTTTTTCTGCTTCTCTCTTGGCACGCTCGAATTGAAGAAGGTGAGCGTAAAGTACCTTCAAGGCGCTCTCTTTATTCTGATGCTGGGAGCGCTGGCTTTGACAGGTGACCACTAAGCCGGTGGGGAGATGAGTTATTCTGACAGCACTGCTGGTTTTTTGCATGTGCTGTCCCCCGGGCCCGCTTGACCTGAAGGTATCTATTTTCAAGTCATCAGGATTTATTTTGATATCTATCTCCTCTTCGGCTTCAGGGAGGACTTCAATCAGGACGAACGATGTATGGCGGGCATGGTCGGCATCGAAGGGGGACAAGCGAACTAAACGGTGGACGCCGTGTTCTGATTTCAGATAGCCATAAGCATAATCCCCCCCAATTTCCACAGTGGCACTCTTTATGCCAGCTTCGTCACCAACGGAGGTATCTAGTATTTCGGCTTTGTATTTGTGCCGCTCTGCCCATCGGAGGTACATTCTCAATAGCATTTCTGCCCAGTCCTGTGATTCGGTGCCGCCAGCACCGGCATGCACAGCCAGGATGGCATCCCTGGTGTCATATTCATCGCTCAAGATTAGTCTGGTTTCCAACTCATCGAGATGAGAGGCTATTTTCTCTATGTCGTGCTGAATTTCTCCTCTGAGGGACTGGTCGTTTTCTTCTATAGCCAGAGTTGTCACATCAAGAAGTTCGGTGATTTTTTTCTCCATCTGGCGCCAGGTCTGGACTACATCCTTAGCAGCTACTAATTGACGCATTATGGACTGCGCCTTAGTTGGGTCGAGCCAGAAGTCTGGCTTGGTAGCCTCAGCCTCTAACCTGGCGATTTCCTTTTCTTTAGTAGAAATGTCAAAGACGCACCATGATGTCTGAGATTCGGTGGTGCAGAGCTTCTAGTTTTTCCTTTTCCTCTTGCATTACTAACTCCTATTTCACATATAGATTGATTAAGTCAAAAGCTAGGTTAATAATCTCTGTTGATGACTATAGAGGATGGTTATTTGTTTGCCGCTAGTAGCAAGGTGGGCTAATCGAGAAGGCTCAGGAAGCCGCTGGCCGCGACAACATTCCAATACCCAATGGATGGCCGTGGGTAGGTCAATTTTATGACCGATGGAAATGTAAATTGGGCTCACATCAGCTTTAGTCCGCAGAGCAACACCAATAATTTCGCCGTTGTCAGTAAGTTCGGCGTAAGCACCGGCTTCAGCAGTCACCGATGCATGTGTGCCGCACAGGCGTGACTTAGCACAGCCTATAGTGGGTATACCAAGAAGCAAACCTATGTGTGAAGCAATGCCGAAGCGTCTGGGGTGAGCAATTCCTTGGCCATCCACTAGAAGAAGGTCAGGGTCCGTAGATAGTTTTTGACAAGCAGCCAATACCAATGGGGTCTCTCTGAAAGATAAAAGGCCGGGTATATAAGGGAAATTGAGTTTATTCTCAGCGGTTTTGACCTCAATCACCTCGAGTTCGGGGTAGTTGAGGATGACCGCAGCAGCGCGGGCAATCCCTCTGGAATCTGGTGCTGATATATCAACACCGGCGATAAAGTGAGGCTTAATAGTTTCGCTTTTGTGTGACACTTGGCTCGCTAACTCCTGTTGTATCTGTTTAGCCTGAGCAATGCTCATTTGCCAACTGTGCAACTGCTGTATTTTCACATCCTTGATTATAACGTCTGTGTTCACTGGTGGCAACATTGGCAGTAGTGCCATACGTGTTGCGTCAAAATAAACTGTTACCAAACTGGGCATGGTTGCGTCATAAATTGTGTTACCGAAGCCTGATTAGTTTTGCCCTTCTTTTGTTGATTAGTGGGACGCTCTGCCAAATCCCATAGAC
>VGNX01000026.1 GCA_016865855.1 Chloroflexota bacterium
ATAGCGTTCTCGCACTGCCTCGGTATATTCTTGTATGCTGCCTCGTGTCATGTTTGCCTCCTCTGGGTAACACTATTTTTGAGGCAACGATACCACTTTCGGTAACAATAATTATGAGGCAATTCGAGTCCTTGACAGCTAGCCTTTATAGCCGTATCATTGGTCTCCGAGACAACAGGTGTAAGAAACAGGCTCACGTAAAGCCGGGAATGCCCATTATAGCAAGAAGCTGTGCCGGCAAAAGGAGATGGCATGCCACGTAAAGCCAAGACTATAGCCAAAAAAGACAGAGTATCCGTATTTGCCGAATGGTTAGCAGTTCGACCTCTATTAACTGAGTTAACACTTACAGCACTCACGGTCTTATTCGGCATGCAGGTGCTCAGAGTGTTGGTGCCAGGCATGTTCTGGACACTCGGCGGCCGGATGGGCTGGGGTGCAATTGAGCTTGGGATAATCGGGTTCCTAATTTTCCTCACCGGCTTTCTCGCTGGCCCGCTAGGTCGGCTTGCAGGCAACCGCCGCCTAATAGTAATCACCGCCATCGGACTGGGCATAATGAGATTATTTATGCAGGTCTGGTGGGGTGAGCCGCTTTTTAATTTAAGCCTGGCAATAGTCGGAACAATTCTGTTCGTCATTTTTCTGCCAGCCTGCTTCGAAGAGGCACGACTCCGCGGTGGCCCCGCTATCTCCCACTACGCCTTAGGACTTCTAGGTGGGCTGGCGCTGGATATTGCTATCAATGGCGCCTTCGGTACTTATGACACGGTCTGGCAGGTAGAGCCCCTGCCAGTGCTGCTAACACTGCTGCTGGTAATTATCCAACTGGCGCTCCTCGTGGGCCTTACACCAACAATCAAGACTATCTCGACAAAGACACACACCACCAAAACCAACGGATTTTCCATCGCGCGGTCATTTACCTGGCTAGCCATCGGACCTTTCCTGTTCCTGGAGCTGGTAATTTTCCAGAACATACCACGTGTGGCAGCACTAACCGGTTGGCCGCTGCCGATAGACTTCGGGCTGACGCTTCTAGCCCAGCTAGCGGGGCTGGCTGTCGCTGCCTGGCTTCTCAGCAAGCCCTGGCGCATGTTATGGCCCTGGGCATTAGGCGCCGGCATCCTCCTACCTGCAGTTCTGGCACTTGGCTACCAAGAACCAGCAGCCTTAATAGCCCTGATGTTTCTAGTCGGACAAGTGCTGCTATCGGCGCTTATAGTGATGGTTTTAATTGGCATCACCACCAGCACAGGCAAAACACAGCGCTCCGGCGTCTGGATCGCCAATGGGATCGGCACGGTCCTGTTTCTGGTGCTCATACTTGCCTACTATGCTGTCTACGATATCAGCCTTCCCTACAGCAACGCCGCCCTGGAACCCATAGCCGGGGGCATCATTGCAATCTGCGCCATTGGCGCCTCAGTCGCTATGCAGCGAGAGATAAAGGTTGACCCAAAGTTATGGTTGGCACCAATATTCGCCCTGATTCTCCTGGTATTGCCCTTGGCCGGAGTAATCACCTGGCGGGCACCGGCAGCAGTCACAGGACAGGGTTTCCCCATCCGCATTATGACCTACAACCTGCACAATGGCTTTAACACAAAGGGAAAACTGAATATAGAAGAAATCGCTCAAGTTATTGAAAGCAATAATCCTGATATCGTTGCCCTGCAAGAAGTATCAAGAGGCTGGGTAGTCAGTGGCCGACTAGACATGCTGGCATGGTTATCTCAGCGATTGCACATGCCATACGTTTATGGGCCAACGGCAGACCCCTTCTGGGGCAATGCTATCCTGAGCCGATACCCAATACTGGCATATTCAAGAGAGGATCTGCCGCCTCGTAATCTGTTCATACTACGCGGCTTCATCGCAGCGCTGATAGACGTAGGCAATGACCAACAAATCAAAGTCATCGCTACCCACTTCCACCATCTCGAGGGGCAGACGGACATCCGCCAGCTTCAGTCTCAGACCATCCTTGACTTCTTGACAGGATTGAGCAGTACGGTACTGCTAGGCGACCTCAACGCAGAACCTACCGACCGAGAAATAGCTATGTTGTACCAGGCTCGCCTCAGAGATGCCGCAGCAAGGATGGACCCCGAACTAGCCTACACTTTTGCCTCAGACAATCCACACCAAAGGATAGACTATATCTGGATATCATCTGACCTCAGAGTAGGAGATGTTCAGGTGCCATTAAGCACTGCCTCTGACCATCTCCCTGTCGTCGCCGTGATATATAAGTGAATCTTGCGGAGGTACAGTTATGGACATAATGGAGCTTCTCAAGCTAATGGTAGAAAGAAGGGCTTCAGACCTGCATCTAAGGGTGCCAAGCCCACCGGTGTTGCGCATTGATGGCAATCTTACACCACAAGAAGATTTGTCACCGGTCACAGTCAATGATGTTGAACTGGCGTTTGAACAAATTAGCACTGCGGAACAAAGGGATCGTTTCCACCTAGAGAAAGAGCTGGACTTTGCCTACAGTGTATCGGGTTTAGCTAGATTCCGGGTGAACGTCATGCGGCAAAGGGGGTCACTAAGCCTTGCCTTCCGCATGGTGCCCTTCGAAGCCTTAACAATTGACGAGTTGGGATTGCCTGAGATTTGTAAGGAGCTTATTCTCAAGCCACGAGGGCTCATCCTGGTCACTGGCCCAACCGGCAGTGGTAAATCCACCACCATGGCTGCTATGATTAGTCACCTCAATTCGAACACCGCTCGCAACGTAATTACCATCGAGGACCCAATTGAATACTTACACCGCAATGCCAAATGCATCATCGCCCAACGAGAGCTTGGGCAGGATACTAAATCTTTTGACATTGCATTAATTCACGCTCTCCGGCACGACCCGGACGTCATTATAGTTGGTGAACTCAGAGATATTGAAACCGTATCGACGGCCATGAGAGCTGCTGAAACCGGGCACCTGGTGATGGGTACGTTGCACACCACAGACACCCCTCAAACCGTCGACCGCATAATCGACCTATTCCCGCCCAGCCAGCAACAGCAAATCAGGTTGCAATTTTCACAAATAATAGAGGCCGTATTATCACAGACCCTGCTACCGAGGGTTGAGGGCAAAGGAAGAGTAGGCGCCTTTGAAATTATGACTGGCAATTCCGCGGTTAAAAACCTTGTTCGAGAAGGTAAAACCTTTGAGCTACACAGTGTGATGCAGATCAGCAGTGGCGAAGGCATGCAAACCCTGGACCAGGCATTGGCGGACCTGGTGAGAAAGAAAATAGTCAGCCTACAAGAAGCAATAATGAAGAGCAGTCATCCAGAGCGCTTAAAGAAGTTAGTCGAATTTCATCACGGGGCCGCCAGGCGTTAACCCGGCTGGCATTGTGCCGTCTAAACTAAAACCCCACCATCCACCAAAGTATCTCAGGCCTGGCTGAAACCAGCAAACCTATGCCGGAAACGACTTCTCACCTAGAGCCATACGGCAGAGGTCGGTAATGAAAATCTTGCTAAAGCCTCGCTCTGAGGTCGGCCGCCTCAGCACACGGTCGCACATAGGACAAAGGGTAACCAGAGCGTGAGCACCACTGGCAATGGCATCGTCAATATTCTTCGCCTGCAGGCTGACAGCCCGCTCCCGGTTAACATTGATTAACGGGCCTGTACAACAGAGAGCTGTCTCACGGTCATATTTCCGCCGCATTCGCTCCACTCCAATGAGTTCGAAAATCTCATCGAGGAAGACATCCTTCTCCGAGGTGTACCTCGAAGCACAGGGACGCTGGTAAGCCACCTTCCTGTTTAGCCTGGTAACGCCGCTTCGGTGGTCTCTAAGATAATTGCGCAGGTATTCGAAGATATGCATGTACTTAAAGGGAACGGTGATGCCGTAGTCATTGACCTTGGCGTGCACCATAGCATAGCAATCATCATGGATGAATACGATTTCCTTGTCCAGGCTAGCCATCTTATCAATGAATTTCCGGGCATTCTTCTCAATAGGGCTTTCTCTGCCAACATGCACATAGCCAATGTAGCAGAAGTAGTCTCCTCCCTTGACTATGGTCATGCCTTTGAATAGCTGGCTATCGAGGGTATCTTCTGGTATCAGGCGCTCCATGATACAAAGGGATAGGATAGGTTTGTCAGGGTCGCCAGGTATCAGCTCGCTCGGGATCTGAGCGCCGAGGTCGAACGCAGCTACCGCTTCTGCAGGTATGGGGAAGGCCCCATACCTTTCCTGTGCCTTTAAAATAAGGTCATAGGGGTCGGCTCCTGTGGGGCAGTATTCCCTGCAGGCACAACAGGTGACACACTGGCTTAAGATTTCAGCCTGTTTGCCCTCCATGAGCGCCTTGATTTCAGCTACGGCCCTGTCTTTGTCATAATTGACATAGAGACACTTTACCAGGCAATCGCCACAAAAGTTGCACTTTAAAGCACCCCACATTGTGGCACCTCCTTGACATACTCTGTTTTTGCAGTTAGCCTTGGCCTACTTAGTAGCCTCTTTATCAAGTAGTGCTGCCAGCAGTTCAGCGATATCTAGAGCTTTAAGCGATCCCTCTACCGCTTTTGCCTTAATAGCATCTTCGAACATCTGCAAACAATAAGGGCAGGCTGTGGCCACGATATCAGCTTTGGTCTCAATCACATGCTCAATGCGCTCCTCGCTGATCCGCTTGCCAATGCGCTCTTCCATCCAGTAGCGTCCACCTCCACCACCACAGCAAAATCCGTTCCACCGAATGCGCTTCATCTCCAGCAGCCGGGATGGTGAGATGCTGGCCAACACCTGTCTCGGAGCCTCATAGATATCATTGTGCCTGCCCAAGTAACAAGAATCGTGGTAAGTTAACTTACCGTCGCTCATCGAGGCTGGTTTAATCTTACCCTGCTTCAGCAGCTCCGCGATAAACTGTGTATGATGGACAACCTCAAATTCACCACCAAACTGAGGGTACTCATTCTTAATAGTGTTAAAACAATGCGGACAGGTGGTGATTATCTTTTTTACATTGTAGTTCTTAAATTGCTCGATATTCTTTGTAGCCTGCATCTGGAACAGGTATTCGTTACCCAGCCTTCTGGCCGGCTCACCACAGCAAGTCTCCTCCGGACCAAGGACAGCAAAACTAACACCGGCAGCTTTCAATATCTTGCCCATAGCTACAGCTATCTTCATACTCCTGTCTTCCAAAGCCGCAGCACAACCGACGTAACACACAAAATCGACATTGCTGTCCTCAGACAGAAGTTTGATATCCAGTCCACTGGTCCAGTCAGTCCTAGTGAGGGTAGTTCCCCTGCAGCTATGGCCTCTGGCCTCAATGCACCTCAAAGCAGCTTCACCAGTCTCAGGTATCTTAGCTTGTTCCAAGACCAAATTACGGCGCATGTCAACAATCTTATCGATATGCTCAATAAAGACGGGGCATATTTCCTGACAAGCACGGCAGGTGGTACATGACCAAAGCTCATCCTCAAGTATCACCTCTCCAATCAGAGCCTTAACCCCACCACCATCAGCAGGGGTGGCCGCTTTGGCGGCCAACAGAGCATGACTTCTATCAAGCAAATGAGTTTTAAGGTCTTGTATTACCTTCCGTGGAGACAAAGGCTTGCCCGTAATATAAGCCGGACATCTGTCCTGACACCTGCCACAGTCAGTGCAAGCATCCAGATCCAAGAGCTGCTTCCAAGTGAAGCCTTCTATCTTACTCACACCGAAAGTCTCGGCTTCCTCGATATTAATGGGCGCTAAAGCTCCCTTAGGTCGAGACGACCTGAAGAAGACGTTAACCGGAGACACGATGATATGAGTAAGCTTATCGAATGAAAGGCACACATAAAAAATAGCCCCCACTGCCAAGGCAGCATGAAACCACCATAAGCCGACGTACCAGGCTAACCTTGCGCTTTCAGGCAAGCCAGCGAACAGGCTGGCTATAAAATAGCCGACAAAGGACCATCTCGACCACTCTGGATGACTGTAAAATTCAGGTTGAGACAAGCCTTCAGGGGTAGCCGTAAGCATGCGAAAGCCTTCGATGAAAAAGCCGGTGATTACAACAACAAAGATCAGAGTTATAACAACGGCATTGTCCAGCACAGTATTTAACCTTTCCGGCTTTTGGATATACCGGCGAACCACGGCCATGATAACGCCAACCAACATAAATACCCCACCCATATCCAGCGCAAAGCTAAGGCCAAGATAAATATTCCCGCTTATAAAATGAAACACATAGTGGTCTATAACGTCGAGAGCCGTTCCAACTAGCAGAACACCAGCACCAGCAAACATAAGAAAATGCATTATCCCAGGATAAGGTTCGCGGAAGAATCGCCTATGAAAAAGGCCATCAATTACCCCAAGAACTATAAAATCCCAAATTCTCTTACCTAGATTATCCCACCTCTTATCAGGCTTACCGACTGCCCATAGGCGAAAGCGACGGTACATAGCATAAATAAAAATCCCCAGAGCGGCTGCACCCAACGGGTACAAGACAAGAGGCCCGAAAGATATGCCCCAGAAAATTTCACGAAATGCCTCCATATTTGTTCGCTCCTCCTTTTATGTGTTCCTTTGGACTTAATGCTGTTTCAACAGCTCTAAACTATGCTTGTCAGCCAGGGCAAGCAGCTTCTCCACAGACTGAGCGGGAGTCAGTGCTCCCCCAATCATGACCTCTGAACCATCACCAAAGGCATGGTAATCGGTCCCGCCTGTGGGGATAAGGTCATGCTGTTTAGCGATTTTCAGTAGCCCGGCGATAACATCTGAACTGTAGTCGCGATAGTAGACTTCGATGCCAATTAGACCAACCGCCTTCAACTTGGGAACAAGCTCATTTAAATCACTGATGTCTGCCGGGTGAGCCAAGACAGGCAAGCCTTGAGCATCTATAATCAACTTAACTGCTTCAACCGGAAGCAATTTGTACCGTTCTACATAAGCAGGACCATCATGGCCAATGTATTTGTCAAAAGCCTCCTTCTCAGAGCCAACATAGCCTTTCTCAAACAAAGCCTGCGCTACGTGAGGCCTGCACACAGACCCGCCTTGGGCTAGCTCACGCACTCGCTGCCATTTAATATTCATGCCCAGTTTGCTCAGCTTGGCAATCATCTGCTGTGCCCGCTCCTGCCGTGAATCGCGCAATCTCTGTAAAGTAATAGCCAATTTCCGGTCAGTGTAATCAATGAAATAGCCCAAAACATGAACCTCGCCATGAGGAACATCAGTGTTAATCTCCACACCGGGTATAACCATAAGTGAAGGAAAAGCTTCTGCAGCAGCTAAAGCTGGTGTAATGCCGTCTATGATGTCATGGTCGGTAATAGCAATAACGTCAAGCCCGACCTTTACCGCCAGAGAGACAATATCCTTAGGTTCCAGACGCCCATCAGAGGCAGTAGTATGCAAATGCAGATCAGCCTTCATCATCTCCCCTTCGCTGTATCCGCTGTATGCTTACAGCTTTTCCAGTAGCCTCATCCACATCGACTAGCACCGCATCAAAAACAACAGTCCCTTCGCCTACAAAAAAGCGATGAGGCATACCGGTAAGAAAACTACGAATCGCTGATTCAGTATCGACGCCGATGACGGAATCCACAGGGCCAACCATCCCTACATCAGTAACATAAGCAGTACCCTTAGGCAAAATATAGGCATCTACTGTACCTACATGGGTATGCGTACCAAGCACCGCACTCACTCGACCATCAAGATACTTTCCCATAGCCACCTTCTCTGAAGTAGCTTCAGCATGAAAATCAACAATTATAACCTTACTATCAGCCTTAATTTCCGAGAGCAAACAGTCTATAGCCCTGAAAGGACAATCAAATCCGCCAATAAAAACGCGTCCTATCAGATTGACTATTAAGGCACCTTTTACCTCCAGAAAACCACGGCCCGGTGCACCGGGCGGGAAATTCAAAGGGCGAAGAATGGGCAACTCACCATCCAGATAAGGGATAATCTCCTTCTTAGCCCATACATGATTCCCAGTAGTTATCACATTAACGCCGCAGTCAAAAAGCTCTTTGGCCGTGTCTGACGTAATACCTATACCACCAGCGCAGTTCTCACCGTTCGCTATAACAAGGCTAAGCTCATAATCGTGACACAGGCCTGGTAGAAATTTCTGCACTGCTCTTCTGCCAGGCCTGCCAACTGCGTCACCTATCATTAATATACGCAATACTGTTCCCTATATTGGCTAGTTCTTACTTGGCATAATCTACCGCCCTGGTCTCCCGCATCACAGTCACTTTAATTTGCCCCGGATACGCCAGAGTATCCTCTATCTTCTTAACTATATCCCGAGCCAGCCTCATAGCTCCAAGGTCATCTACTTGCTCTGGCCTAACCAAAATGCGCACTTCGCGCCCAGCTTGAATGGCAAAAGCCTTCTCAACCCCGGGAAAACTATTAGCCACACTTTCCAAAGCCTCGATACGCTTCAAGTACTGCTCTAGTGACTCACGCCGGGCTCCGAGTCTCGACCCACTTATAGCATCAGCCGTAGCAACGATAAAACCGAGAGCACTAGTCGTTGTGGCCTCGCCATGATGCTCAGCGACAGCCTGAGCTACTTCAGTTGATTTATCCCACTGCTTAACCAAATCAGCACCTATCGAAGCATGGGGCCCTTCTACTTCATGGCCCACAGCTTTACCGATATCATGAAGCAGGCCGGCTTTCTTAGCCAGCGCTACATCAGCACCGATCTCAGCTGCCAGCATTCCGCCAAAGTGAGCAACCTCAAGGCTATGGGTTAATACATTCTGCCCATAGCTACTTCGAAACTTTAGCTTGCCGATTAATCTAATCAACTCGGGATGCAACCCTACTACTCCAACTTCACGCATTGCCCGTTCGCCCTCATTACGAACTGCAGTCTCAACCTCATTTTTAGCCTTCTCCACCACTTCTTCTATCCGAGCCGGATGAATACGCCCATCGAGGATAAGATTATTCAAAGCCACCCTGGTTATCTCCCGTCTTATCGGGTCAAAACTAGAAATGGTCACTGCTTCCGGAGTATCATCAATGATGAGATCCACACCAGTAGCCTGCTCTAAAGCTCGGATATTGCGACCTTCACGGCCAATAAGCCGCCCTTTCATCTCATCACTGGGCAAAGGCACAACAGATACTGTCGTCTCTGAAACTACGTCGGTGGCACAGCGCTGGATGGTGGTGGCTAAAATTTCGCGAGCTTTATCATCAATTTCACCCTTTATTCGGGACTCCCATTCCCGAACACGACGTGATGCTTCCTCGCGAATCTCTTCCTCTATAGACCGAAGCAATTCCTGCTTGGCTTCATCGCTTGAAATGCCTGAAATTAGTTCGAGTCGCTGCAGCTGCTTAGCCCGTATCTCTTCAATCTGAGCTTTGACCGCCTCGATTTCCCTCTCCCGGTTACCCAGACCGCGTTCGCGGCGCTCCAGAGCCTCCAGCTTGTGTTCTAGCTTCTCTTCCTTCTGAGCAAAACGTCTTTCCAGTCTCTGCAACTCAAAACGTCGTTCGCGACTATCAGCCTCGGCAGCAGCTCTGACCTTGTTCGCTTCCTCTCTGGCTCTTCGAAGCATATCTTCATTCGCAACTGATGCCTCTTCCAGTAATCGCTTGGCTTCATTTTGAGTTCTACGGAGCTGCTGGTTGGCTAATATCTGCCTGGCAAAATAGCCGAGGAGTAGACCTAAAAGAAGAACAAGTCCAACTACAACAATGTATAACGCTGTAGAAAACATTTAACTGCCTCACTTTCCTAAAACACCACATACTGTAGAAATCCTCTAAATTATCCCTTTAATAATAGTAATCTTTCGCCGAGCTGGTGTCAAACAAATGTCCTATTCAGGGACATTACACAGAGTCAGGTTGTCGCTCTTGCCACAAACGCGCCACAGCAGAACTAATATTCTCATAATCAAAGCCGCGCCGCCGAAGATGGTCGGATAGATGGCGATGGAATTCACGATAATCCAGACCAGATAGAGCACGTGCCTTCTTCAATCCTGCCTCGTAAGCGGCAGTTTCATCATCTAAGTCCTCCACTACATTATCAGCCGTTTCAGTAGCTACGCCTTTTTGCCTCAACTCAAGCCTTATTAACCTTCGGCTTCGAGGCCTGAATGACAGGCGATTGTCCGTCCAATACTGGGCAAAAGCTACATCATCAATCAGCCTACGCTCCTTTAACCCAATAATAACTTTATCTGCCACCTCATCATTGAAACCTCGACGATGTAGCCTCTGTCTTACCTCAGCCTCACTTCTAGGACGATAGCCGAGATAGTGCAAAGCGGCCCCAAAACAGCTGTGGGAAAGGTCAGCTTTCTTCAGTTCTTCAATCTGCTCTGCCGACAGGTGCTGACCAACTTCAAGACCAGATGTGACTGCCACTTCCTCACCGATGGAAAACGAAAAGGAGCCGTCGATAAAGATACTGACTTGCTTTTTCCTGTCGTTCACCCGCAGAGCCGTAATCATCCCCACTTGAACCTCCTCTATATCCAAGCTTTTCACCTTCGCTCTGGGTGATAAGTACGCAGAAGAGTTCAGCTCACTCGGAAACTTCCTTCGTTTCAGCGCCCAGGCTCGGCAAAGACATTGCCACAGCCCTTATCTCGCACTCCATCTTCGAAGCTAGGTCAACGTGCTGCCATAGGTAATCTCTAGCGTTCTCTCGCCCCTGGCCCAACTTTAGGTCGCCGTAAGTGAAAAAGGTGCCGGCCTTTTTTACTATCCCCAGAGCAACACCTAAATCGATAATGTCACCTTCCTTACTTATGCCATACTTACCACGCTTAAACATTATGTCAAATTCGGCAGACCGAAAAGGAGGCGCCATTTTATTTTTGACTACCCTAGCCCTGACTCTGGTGCCCACCACCTCAGAACCTTGTTTAAGAGAATCAATCCGTCTTAGATCAATCCGCACCGAGCTATAGAATTTTAAGGCCCTACCCCCTGGGGTAACCTCGGGACTACCGAAGATGATACCCACCTTTTCCCGCAGCTGGTTAACAAAAACCACCGCAGTGTGTGATTTGCTAATCGCCGCTACTAATTTCCTCAATGCCTGAGACATCAATCGTGCCTGCAAACCAATATGAGCATCACCCATCTCACCCTCTATCTCAGCCCGGGGCACTAAAGCGGCCACGCTATCAATGACTATCACATCCACAGCTCCACTTCTTACCAATTCTTCTGTTATCCCTAAAGCCTCCTCCCCATCGTCAGGCTGGGATATGCGCAAGTCTTCAACTTTCACCCCGCAATTAGCCGCGTAGGTGGTGTCAAGGGCATGCTCTGCATCTACATAGACAGCAATGCCACCGAGCTTTTGGGCTTCAGCAATTATGTGCTGAGCAAGAGTGGTCTTACCTGAAGCTTCAGAACCGAAAATCTCAGTAACACGTCCTCGAGGAATGCCACCTATCCCTAAAGCTAAATCTAAACTCAGCGAGCCGGTCGGAATAGCTTCCGCTACCATTCTCGCCGAGAGCTCACCGAGCTTCATAATCGAACCTTGACCAAACTGCTTTTCAATACGGTTTATTGCCAGTTCCAGTGCCTTCTCTTTCTCTGAAGCCATCTCTTACCTCCTCTAACAGCCAATCGCATCATAGCATAGGCATTATGCCAGCACAACCTGCACTCAAAGTGATAATTTTATAGCGGCGGAATAGGCGGAAGGCAGCGTTTATGTATGCTCTTGCCTATCATAAAATCAATCTTTTCTTTAATTTTCTTCTCAGCTTCACCTGTAACCAGGTAACGGTCAAGCTCGCTATAGGTCAGCCCTAACTCCACCTCATCCGTCTGTCCCTCCCACAAACCTGCCGAAGGCGGCTTATCAATGATTTCTCGGGGGATATCCAAACACCTGGCCAAATCTCGCACCTGGCTCTTGACCAGGCTGCCCAAAGGCATAAGGTCCGAGCCGCCATCTCCATACTTGGTAAAATAGCCAACCGACAATTCACTCCTATTGCTGGCGCCAACTACTAGGTAATTGAGGCGGTTGGCGAAATAATAGAGGGTGACCATCCGCAGCCTGGGTTTGATATTATTTTCCGCCAGCTTCCCTATCGCCGCATCATAACCGTCACCCGGCAAAGCTTTAATCAAAATATCAAACACTTCATCGAGAACAACGACCTTAACAGGTACATGAAACCTGGCAGCAACAAGCTCCGCATGCTCTCTATCAATATTACTGCTGTGGCAAGACATGATGACTCCCAGTATAGCCTTGGGAAAAGCACGCTTACATAACACTGCAGCCACAGAGGAATCAACTCCACCGCTCATCCCTACGACCACCCCTTTACCCCCAGCTTGCGAGACCGTCTCCCTAATCCACGAAGTAAGTTTCTGAGCTAGTGCTTCAACTGACAACTCTGTTCCACCCCATCACTTTTGGCGTACCTAATCTCGAGTATTATACTAGTCATTAGTACAACATTCAAAAGGGGACTCGTGAGGTCGTTTGTTAATAGCAAATTGTGATTCTGAGCCCTTCCCTCTCTGTCACTCTGAGCGCAACGAAAAATCTGGAAGCAGAGCGACCGAAGAACCTGCTCAGGACAGGCTTCGCGAAGAATCTACGTAATGAAGGGCCGAGACCCTTCACTTCGTTCAAGGTAACAAATGTAGTCGCGACCTTTTAAAGTCGCCCCGGGGGTGTTCTGGGCGAAATATAAAAATCAAATATAACAATGCAAAATGACAAGCCAAAATTCAAAAATGAATTTGAAGGGCAAGTTTACAGGTTTTCGCTGGACGCTATCTGGCCTGTAGAGCAAGAGGGGAAATTTTGCATTTTCATCTGTCATTTTGAGTTTTAACTTTTAACTTTTGATTTTTAGTAAACAACCTCAAAGTGTTCTTTTTCATTGCCAGTGAAGCGTGGCAATCTCCGAGATTTCTTCGGGGCTCACGCCCCTCGCAATAACAAATAGACAATCCAAAGTTTGACTCAGCGATAGTTGCCAGGTAAACTATTATCCGGAGGGCAGAATGCCCATTTACGAATATATGTGCCCCGAGTGTAATTGCAAGTTTGAGCTGTTACGCTCTATAAGCAAAGCCAACGAAGATGCTTCATGCCCTCGATGCCAGCATCCTGCTAAACGAGTCCTCTCTCGATTCGCCTCATTTTCCAAAGGCAGCGATGGCGAATCTACCCCTATAGCCGGCACCGCCGGCTCATGTGCTGGCTGTACCTCTTCCAGTTGCAGCAGCTGCAACATATAGCCTGCCCCCGTTCTTCCCAAATACCATTTTACTAGTCAGTTCGTTCCCTTTTTTCTGCCTTTAATTTCAAGATACCTAAGGCAATACCACCAAGGAGCGAAGCTTCCAATATAACAGCCCCAAAACCGAGCAGAGCTGCATCGTAGAAAAATCCTTCGGGGAATAACCTAATCAGGCAATCCTTGGCCGGGTCAAGCATCCAGTACTCATTAGGAAAGCTGACCAAGTGGAAAAGAATAAAAAGCTTCTCGAAGCCAAAGAACGCCCAAAGAGCCAGGCTAACCATCAGACCCACAGTAATCAAGCTTCCCCAGGATAAACCTTTGACCAGCATCCGCCACCCAACCCTGAAACCAAAAAACAACACGAGGACACAGGTGATTAGTAGGAGTAAAGCTCCCCTTTGAACCAAATAGTCCAACTGAATCAAGCTTCTTACATCCTGGAGATGAACTAACTCCCGCTCATTGAACAGGTTGAACTCTTCACCTCTCTTACCAACCACAATCTGGGCTGTATTTACCTTTAGATTGAAGTAATCGACTAAATGTTGAGCTACTCTCTTTAGCTCCAGCTTATCTATGCCAGTGGCCTGGCTTATTTCATATTTGTCGAAGCCATATTCATAAAGCCTAAGCTCATTTACCTCCCAGCAAATAGCGCTTGTTAGAAGCAGCACAGGCAAGCAACACACAAACAACCAATAGACTACACTTTGAACAGTCCTCACTTCGCTCCTTCAGGAGTACCTCTTAGCAATTCTGTCTATCATTCCGAGCCATTCTTTCTCTGTCATTCTTAGCGCAGCGAAGAATCTACGCAATGAAGGGTCTAGACCCTTCACTTCGTTCAGGGTGACATAAGCAGATCGTTCAAGGTGACAAGGAAGTATTCCTCAAAAACTGAAACTGATAATAGTCGGTATACATCCAGGTTGTCAAACCAAAAAATTTTTTATAACTTCAAAAATTCCAAGGACAACTGTATAAAACCCTGTGCTATAATTAGAGGCAGACCCCCAAGAAAAGTCTTATGTTTACACATCTTCACGTCCACAGTGAGTATAGCTTGCTTGACGGTTTATGCCGCATTCCCCAGGTTATTGCCAAAGCCAAAGAACTAGGCATGACCAACCTAGCCATCACCGACCATGGAAGCATGCATGGCGTCATCGATTTTTACACAGCAGCCAAAGAGGCCGGTGTAAAACCTATAATTGGCTGCGAAACTTATGTAGCCGAAACCAACCGCCAGAGCCGAAATGCCAGCGATAAGAATCTCTATCATCTAATCTTACTTGCCAGAAACCATCAGGGTTATCAAAACCTCATTCAGCTGATTACTAAGGCTCACCTCGAAGGCTTCTATTATAAGCCGAGGGTGGACAAAGAACTTCTAGCCAAGCACCACGAAGGCCTTATCGCCTTATCCGCCTGCGCTCACGGAGAGCTGCCCCGCCTCATCTTGGAAGGACGCCTCGAAGAAGCAGCTACCCAGGCCCGTTGGTATAAGGAGACCTTCAGCGATTATTACTTAGAAATTCAAAGACACCCTATCCCTGAGCTAGAACAGATCAACAAAGGACTGCTCTCTCTATCCTCCCAGCTGAATATTCCCATAGTGGCTACCAATGACGTGCATTACATCAATAAAGAAGATGCGCCCATTCAAGAGTTGCTGCTCTGTATCCAAACTAATACCTCTATCTACGACGAAAAAAGGCTGAAGATGGCTGGTGATTTCTTTTATCTGAAAAGTCCTGAAGAAATGACCGAGCTATTTGCTGACTTGCCCCAGGCTCTGGAGAACACAGAGAAAATCGCCGATATGTGCCAATTAGAGCTGGAGTTTGGTCGGCTACATCTTCCTCGGGTAGATTTACCCAAAGGCAAAGCCGCCGATGATTACCTGGCAGAACTCTGCTGGCAAGGACTAAAGCAACGCTATCCATCGCCCACCCCAGAAATTGAACAGCGGTTGGCTTACGAACTGGAAGTCATCAAGCAAACACAATTTGCCGACTATTTCCTCGTTGTCTGGGACCTCATTTCCTTCGCCAAAAAACAAAACATCCTTTTCGGCGTCCGAGGCAGTGCTGCCGCAAGCCTCGCCCTCTACTGTCTCGGCATCACCAACATCGACCCACTGCCTAACAAGTTAGTTTTCGAACGCTTCTTAAATATAGAGCGCCGCGAGCCACCAGACATCGACTTAGATTTCCAGGACGACCGCCGTGATGAGATGATAGCCTATGTCACCCAAAAATATGGCCCTGACCATGTAGCCCAAATTATCACCTTTGGCACTTTAGGTGCTAGAGCTGCCCTAAGAGATGTAGGCAGAGCACTGGGTATGCCTTACAGCCAGGTTGACAGAGTAGCCCGACTTGTTACACCCAGGCCGAATATAACTCTCGACCAAGCTTTAGCTGAGAATAAAGAGCTGTACGATATTTACCACGAAGATAGCGCAGTGCAAAATCTGGTTGATACTGCCAAGAAGCTAGAAGGGATAGCTCGCCATGCTAGCACTCATGCCGCTGGAGTAGTCATATCCAAAGAGCCATTGACGCAATATATGCCGTTGCAACGTGCCACCAAAGATAGTGGGCAGGCTGCAACTATGACCCAGTTCTCCATGGAAAGCGTCGCTCGCCTTGGGCTGCTCAAACTGGATTTCCTTGGACTGGCTAATCTAACCATCTTGGCCAAAGCCAGAGAAATCATCGCCGAAAATCGTGACGTCTCCATAGACTTGCAGCATATCCCGTTAAATGACACAGCAACTTTTGAATTGCTCGCCTCTGGGGAAACCGGCGGTATCTTCCAACTGGAAAGCGCTGGTATGCGCCGCTACATAAAGGAACTCAAGCCCACCACCTTCAATGATATCGCAGCAATGGTAGCTCTTTACCGTCCCGGACCTATGGAGCACATACCAACCTTCATCAAGGCAAAGCATGGCATTGAGTCCATTCGTTATCCTCATCCCGACGTCAAGAAGATTCTAGAGGAAACTTACGGAGTCATTGTTTACCAAGACCAGGTGCTCCATATAGTTCAGGCTTTAGCCGGCTATAGCTTGGGCCAAGCCGATATTTTCCGCAAAGCCATGGGCAAGAAAATCTCTGAAGTAATGAAAAAAGAACGGCAAAATTTCATAAACGGCACCAAGAAAAATGGGGTGTCTGCTGAAATAGCTGCTGAGATTTTTGCCTTGATCGAGCCTTTCGCTGGCTATGCCTTCAATAAAGCTCATAGCGTGAGCTACGCCCTAATCGCTTACGAAACAGCCTATCTTAAAGCCAACTACCCTGTTGAGTACATGACTGCTTTTTTAAACACCTATGCTGCTCATTCAGACAGACTCAGCTCAGCCGTTGCTGAATGCCGCCGCCTAGGTATCCCCGTATTACCTCCGGACGTTAATAAAAGCCAAGCCAGCTTTGCTATCGAGGAGGAAAATGGTAAGGCAGCTATCCGCTTCAGCCTGACCGCTATTAAAAATATCGGCTATGCAGCCATCGAACCCATCATATTAGCTCGAGAAAAAGGCGGCCCTTTCAAATCCATCGAGGATTTCTGCCGTCGCGTTGATTTACGCAGCATCAACAAAAAGGTTGTAGAAAGCTTAATCAAAGCCGGAGTCTTCGATTGCCTGATTCCTCGTGGAACACTACTCCAGGATATCGACCGAATCATATCCCTAGCCCAGTGGGAACAACGACTGAGAGAATCAGGCCAGGCCAGCATGTTCGACCTCTGGGGCGACACTGTGCCGGCGCCACTCCCCAACTTGAGTCTGAACCACCTTGACGTACCTCTTAAAGACAAACTTGACTGGGAACGAGAACTGCTGGGAGTATATTTCTCCGAACACCCTCTCACTTCGGTAGCCCCAAAATTGGTTAATGCTACCACTACGCTCTGTGGTGGAATCGACGCCGAAATGGTCGGGGAAAAAGTGATTATCGCTGGAATGGTAACCTCTATGCGCCAACTTTATACCAGGGATAGACGCCCTTTCGTCATCGCCACTCTAGAAGACCTCGACGGCAACATCGAGGTTACCGCCTGGTCTGAGGTCTACAACCAGACAAAAGAGGTATGGCAAGAAGGCAAAATCCTTCTGGTAGAAGGTACTGTAAAGTTGAGAGACGACAGGGTAAACGTCAATTGCTATCGGGTACGTCAATACCAACCAGATAGTGAAGAAGGACAGGAGACCAAGCCAGCTACACAACCTTCGTTGCCATGCAAAATAACAATTAATATCACCCAAAGTGACGAAACTGAAGAAGACGTAACACGCCTCAATCAGGTCATGGACATCCTCGCTCGCTATCCAGGGCAAGACACTGTCCTGCTCACCATAGTCACCACAGAAGAGACAGTCAACATGAGATTGCCAAACACAATCAACTATTGTCCGGAATTAGCACAAGAAATCAATAGCATGCTGGGGGATAACAGCTTAAGGTTAGAAGAAGGCTAGGCTACCAGGTGAATGGCCTATTAGTCCACCATGGATAGAAGTCTGGCATATCAGTGCTGGGTTTCATCGGGAAATTCGGCAGCCTTTTCTCCAAAAACGACATGATACCCTCACGTGCATCTGGCTGCTCAAAAATCCACCAGATAGCTTTCGAATCCATTCTGTGGGCTTCCATAGGATGGTCAGCCCCCAACATTTTCCACAGAAGCTGACGGCAAAGAGCCACAGACACTGCTGAAGTATTCTGGGCGATTTCCATGGCGATTTCGCGCGCCCGAGGAATTAACGCATCCGTTGGTAACACCTCATTCACCAGTCCATGAGTCAGTGCTTCTTGAGATCCGAACACCCTACCAGTATAAATCCATTCGGCAGCTTTGCCCACGCCAACAATACGAGGTAGAAACCAGGTACTGGCTCCTTCGGCAACGAGGCCTCGCCTGGCAAAAACAAATCCAATCCTGGCATTTTCAGAAGCCAGTCGGATGTCCATAGCCAACGTCATAGTAATTCCCACCCCAACAGCCGGCCCGTTAATAGCAGCAATTACCGGCTTTTTCAAGTCATAGATGGGCAATGTGACACGTCCAGCCAGATCCCTACGGATTTCCAAGTCATCCTCAGGTGCTTGCCGACGCCTTTCTAGAATCGCAGTGTCAGGACTCAAATCAGCCCCGGCACAAAAAGCACGCCCGGCACCAGTCACAATTACAACCCGTACACTGTCATCTGCATCAGCTCTACCAAAAGCGTCGACCAGTTCCTCGCACATTACAGGAGTGAAAGCATTTAGCTTCTCCGGCCTGTTGAGCGTTATGGTCAAAATCCTATCAGCTACCTCATATACTATCTGGCTATACTCCATGGCTTCTCCTTTTACATTTTTCTACTTGTCACCTTAAAGCTCAGTTCAATTTAGATAAGTTATCTTTTCTACCTTTGGGCAGGCGCCTTGATAGAAGAAGCTTGTTCTAAGCGGAGCAAGAACTCTTTAATTTCCACACCACCACCAAAACCACCTAAACTACCATTGCTGCTAATTACCCGATGGCACGGGATTACAATCGGCAGTGGGTTTCTAGCCAAGGCTTGCCCCACACCTCTGGCTGCTTTGGGCGAATCTAACTTATTGGCTACCCAGCCATAACTCTTGGTCTCACCGCAAGGTATCGTTCGCACTATCTGCCACACATTCCGCTGAAAACAGGTCGCCTCAACCAAATCCAGCTTGTCGGGGAAATTCACAGGTTCACCCTCTAAATATCGCCTCAATCTGTGCGGCAAATCGCCAAACAAAGCAGGAGCCTGCTCTTCAGCAGCGCAGCCATAATTCATAACTTGGCAAAGCACTGCTTCCTTAGATTTCTGAGGGAGAATAACCATTCTGAGTCCGTGAGGTGAACTCACTATCCCCATCCAGCCCAAACATGTATCAAACAACACGAAAGCCAACACGCTGCCCTCTTTTAACGATTGGCCAAACGTCTTAATAAACCAATCACATTTAGCCTGTGATCTCAGCCAGTTTTGCGCTATAGGCCTGATAGGTCTTAGAATCATAGAGGACGAAGAATACTTGCTCTAAAGAATTCCGCCCATCGCACAAGAAAGCAATCACCGCATCTAAGGCTACCTTAGCTGCCTCAGCTACCGGATAGCCATAGGCACCAGTGCTTATGGATGGGAACGAGATACTTTTCAGTTTGCGATCAGTAGCCAGCTTCAAACTCTCCCGGTAAGCGCTAGCCAAAAGTTCAGCCTCACCCCGATTACCACTCCGCCACACTGGCCCTACAGTGTGAATCACATATTTTGCCCGAAGATTACCTCCAGTAGTTATCACCGCCTTACCCGTATCCAAACGCCCTATTCGCGAGATAATTTGGCGACATTCGTCCAATATAGCTGGCCCACCAGCCCGATGAATAGCACCATCAACACCACCCCCACCCATCAAGCCAGAATTGGCCGCATTAACAATAGCCTCCGTTGCTTGCCGGGTAATATCACCCTGAATCAACATGACTTTTTTCTTACCGACGGTTATCTCATTAACTTCCCCCATGACCACCTCCACAATGAATCTTAAGCTAACTCTGGCTCAATCAGTCCGTAATTGCCATCATTACGGCGGTATAACAAACTCAGCGCACCGTTTTCAGTATCAACAAAAAGAAAGAATGAATGCCCCAAAAGCTCCATTTGTTCAACCGCCTCAGCCACTGACATCGGCTTAACCGCAAAGCGCTTAACTCTAACCACGCTCGGCAAATCTTCAGATGCCTCACTGGCAACTGTTCTTTCCGGAACAGCAGCCTGGCGAGCTAGTGAAACACCACGCCCCTTCTCATACAACTTCCCCTTGTAGCGCTCAATCTGACGTTCCAATACCTCCGCCACAGCATCAACAGCTACATTGACATTTTCCCCCCTCTCCTCCCCCCTCAACAGCACACCCTTGCTGTTCAGAGTAGCTTGAGCAGTAAAACGATGCTGATGTGATTTCGTCCTCTCTTCACTTATTTCCACCTTGGCCTCAGTGATATTGGGCAAATAACGATCTAACTTGCCGATCTTTTTCTGCACATAATTCTGAATTGCTGGCGTAAGCTCCATGTTCTTGCTAAAGATTTGTAGTTCCATGTTCTAAGCTCCCTTATTAAATTTCTCTGGCTAAGGTCAAACCCCATACTGAAACAGCTCCAGCAGCTTTAAGAGCCACAGCACAGGACTCTAAAGTAGCTCCTGAGGTACACACATCATCAATCAAGATGACACTTCTCCCACTCAGTTTCTCATCCCGGCAAGCGAAAGCGTTTGCCACATTTCTCCTCCGCTCTTCAACGGTTGTCGTCCTGGCCTGAGGCAAACTGTCCTTGAGACGACATAAACTATCATCAATCACCGGCAGAGCTATCAGCTTGCCTAGTTCCCCCGCCAGAAGACTCGATTGATTGTAGCCACGCTCTCGCAATCGCCGTAGATGGAGAGGTACCGGCACCAAGACTTCGCCGTGTACCGGATTGTCTTGAAGATAATTAGCCATTAACTTAGCCAGGCAACCAGATATCGCCTTAAGATTACGATACTTCAGTTCATGGATAGCCTGGCGTACCGCTCCCTCGAAGCGAAAAGCAGAACGAATGCCATCAATCTCAGTCTGTTGCCCCCAGCAAGCTGGGCATAATTCGCCGCTTGACTCAGGTTTACCGCATTTCTTGCAAAATGGCCGTAAAAGCCGAGGTAGCTTTTGACGGCAGCCGGCACACAGCAAATCCCCTATCTTTCCACACTCAACACAGCGGCGCGGAAAGAAAAAATCAACCAACTTCTCCTGGAGCTGCCCCGTCAACAAGGACAAAGCAATAACCCCAAAAGCCCAAGGGAAGTGACGCGACTATTTATGAGCTATAAGCGTGAACGAGGACTAGGGCCTGTTCCGCTAAAAATAGGCTCATTTAGATATACGTCGCCATTCCTGATTTTAATGTTGTAACCGCAATCAGGATTGGTGCACACCCAAGCCTTGTAATGAATCGCCGCACCTTGGCTACCAAAATCAGACAGCGGCACTAAATCACCGACCTTACATTTTAAACATTTAGGAAAGGAAATGTTTTCCACGATTCCACCTCCTCCAAGGATGTATAGTATACACCAACTGCAAGACAATGGCAAATTTCGTTAATCCTTTACAAGGCAACTGGCCTCTGCTAAACTTTTTATTACTTGCCAGATATAAATAAAATTGACGTGAGGAATTAAAATGGGTACTAGAGACTTTAGATGGAGAGAACGCAAGAAGTCCAAGAAGGGAGCCAAAAAGCCAGCTACGACCATTATCACGCCACAAGTAGAAGTGGAAGTGATTAAAAAAGGTAAGAAAGCGGCACCTCCGGAAGAATGAACTGGATGGCAGCTTATTTGGAGCTTTACCACAACGGCAAGTTAGCTGAACGGGTAGAAGCAGCCAGAGCTTTATTGAAGAATTGCCGAGTATGTCCCCGCCATTGTGGCATTAACCGACTAGCTGACGAGACGGGCAAATGTCATACGGGTAAGCTTGTGGTAGTTTCCAGCTACGGACCACATTTCGGAGAGGAAGCACCACTGGTCGGCAAATATGGCTCAGGAACCATCTTCTTTACCAATTGCAACTTAAAATGCCTTTTTTGCCAGAACTACAGCATCAGCCAGCTTGGCGATGGGACTGAAGTCACCAAGGAGGAGCTGGCCAGAATGATGTTAGCTCTCCAGGCCAGAGGTTGCCACAACATAAACTTCGTCTCGCCAACCCATGTGGTTCCTCAGATCCTAGAGGGGCTAGAGATAGCCATAAATCTAGGCCTAAGATTGCCGCTGGTCTACAATTCTGGCGGTTATGATTCTGCTAAAACTCTGGACATTCTGGATGGTATTGTAGACATTTATATGCCTGACATGAAATATTCTGATGAAAAGATTGCTGAGGAGCTATCAGGCATAAAGAACTATCCTACCATCAACCAAGCCGCCCTTACGGAAATGCATCGCCAGGTAGGTGACCTCCAGATTGACGAAGATGGGATAGCTGTCCGTGGCCTGCTAATACGTCATCTGGTCTTGCCCCATGGGCTTGCTGGCACAAAAGAGATAATGAAATTCATAGCTGAAGATATTTCTCTAAACAGCTATGTCAATGTTATGGCTCAATACCACCCCTGCTATAAGGCTTTCCAGATACCCCAATTAGCTAGGCCATTATCAAAACAGGAATTCCTCGAGGCTATCGAATTAGCTAAAAGAGCTGGATTAAACCGTATGGACAGGTTCTATCCAGCCATCGTCAGAGCGATTTAATTATGGCAACAAAGCAGACTAAAGGAGCAAGCGTCCCTTTCAAGAAATCACAGACGGAGGTTAAATGGATGTAAGATGTCTGAATTAGCTTATCTCGCAGTTACAGTTTACGGCCATGTTAAAGGCGTCTACTACCGCGCCTTCACTTCTCGACTTGCCAAATCATTAGGCTTGCGAGGTTACGTGCGTAACTTGCCCCAAATGAACGCTGTTGAAATTAATGCCGAGGGGCCGAAGGAAAAACTAGAAGAACTAGTCAGACAGCTTGAGGCAGGACCACCTGAGTCCCTGGTAGAGCATATAGATGTAAAATGGTCTGCATTCACCGGGCAATTTTCCAACTTCGAAATAAGAAACTAACCTAGGACAAAAACAAAGAACAATATTGAGCTCGTTTTACCTCTCCCGAGACTTCCGGCCAAAGCCATAGTAGGGTCTTCTGACTTGTTGGTCTTATCTGACTCTGCCATTGCTCACGCTTCAAGTTCAGCCTTGCCGGCCTCAATCAATGTAAGATAGCTGGCTGCGACTCCGCTTGCCTGCGCTGCTTCCTGATCTACCTCATACGGCTCACCAGCAAAAATTTTTCCGTATTCCTCTATCTTCCCTTGAACCGAGTTGTCGGCACTGATGAATTTCTGGCGAGCATCAACAACACCCAAATCAAACGGCAAGGTAAAATAGAGGTCAGCGATCACCTTATCTATTCCTAATTCATACAGAGTTCCCCAGCCAGCAGAAGCATCCCCCCTGTACTTGCTTACAGGCAACAAACTCAAAAGGTTTGACACACTGAAGTGACCGCTCCCATCAAGAATCTTGAACGGAGCTACACTAATTAAATAGTCACTGGAAAGGACCACATTGGGCACCCAAAATGTAGGCACAACAAAAGAATGAGGTAGAGGATTTTCCACCTCCACCCAAATACAATCCCGAACATCCAACATCAACACCCTTGGGAAATCGTAGCCCAAAGCTTGATATATTGGATATATAGACTCTCCATTTGCAGTTCCTTCAAGTATAATAATATCAGCATCACTGACTTGTTTGATGCTTTCGATTATCAGGTTCATAGTCTCTCGACTAGTGCTAATCGGATACGGCATTGGATAGCCAGCGTTAGGCTTGATTAAAACCCGCCGAGCTCTAGAAACCAAAGACGGTGGCTTAAAGACAAACTCGGATGCTTCGAAAATCACCGTCTCTCAATCCTCATTTCAACACTCTGGTAAAAATGCTAATGGCTCCATACATTTTTACATGTTCCTTAAACCTTTAGAACTAAAGCTGCACCAATCTAAAATCGTCAACCGGCAAAACGGCAACCATTCTTTCCTAATCAATCTTGAACCTCATCCCAATCAAACATCATCACCTCAACCATACCTCCAGGTTTAACTTCCTTGGTACTTTCCGGAATAACAGCTAATCCATTGGCCTTTGTCATAGAGGTCAAAATTCCCGAACCCTGAGGGCCTGTAAGACGAGCAAAGTATTTACCGTCCCTCCTACTAACCACAACGCGAGCAAAGATACGTCGTCCATCATTGTTTTTAACCGGGTCTTCCATCATCGCTGTTATATTAGGCCCAGCCAAATTGCTCCTACCCATCATTCTGAGAATAGCCGGACGAGCAAAAACTTCAAAGGTAATCATTGAGCTTACTGGATTGCCTGGTAACCCCAAATGAGGTATCTTTTTCCCATCATCTCTTTTGAACATACCAAAAGCTAAAGGCTTACCTGGTTTCATACGTACCGTCCAAAAGGATACATTTCCCTCAGCTGCCAGAACCTGTTTGACTACATCATAATCACCCAAGGAAACTCCCCCCGAAGTTACCAGCATATCGCAGTCGAGACCATGACGGACGGCTATGGACAACTGCTCCACATCATCCGGCGCAATCCCCAGAAGTTTTGGGATACCCCCATATCTAAGAACCTGAGCGGCTAAGCTGTAACTGTTGCTATTGTATATTTTGCCCGGGAGGAGAGGTTGATTAATCTCTAGGACTTCGTTACCCGTAGCTAATATCCCTACCACCGGGCGGCGAATTACCGAAACTATCGCCTTTCCCAACGAAGCTAGCACTCCAATTTCAGCAGGGCAAAGCAATGTCCCCTGCTTCACAGCCAATTCCCCTTTAGCGATATCCTCGCCTCCTCGACGGATATTCGAAGCTTCAGGTAAGCCAACACGAATACCAATTTCAGCCTCAGAGACTGAGCGCTGCTTACGGTCGACCTCGTCAGTATCTTCAAAAGGAACTACTACATCTGCACCTTTTGGCACAAAAGCACCAGTCATAATCCTAACAGCTGTCCCCGGTTCCACCTTCAACTCAGTGATACAACCCGCAGCTATTTCACCAACAACACGGAGAATCTTAGGATGCTCATAGCTTGCCCCTACAATACTCTTAGCCTGTACCGCATAGCCATCCATAGCAGAATTATCCTGAGGAGGCACGTCGAAGGGAGCATACACATCCTCAGCCAACACCTGCCCCAAACAGTCCAGAAGAGGCTTTTCCTCCCTCTCGAGGACTTCGATGGAATCTAAAATTTTGCCCAGAGCTTCTTCAACGCCAATCAAAGCTAGAATTCGTCCTTTCTAACCGTAAGACACTGCTCTTTTTGCCCTATCAAGTCCTTAGCTTTTCTTAGATCGTCCAGCGTGTTGATATTGAAAAAACTCAAACACCGCGGGTCGAATTTTGCTATCTCATCCTTGCCAACATATCTTGTCTTAACCAAATTAAAAAGTTGCGATACTCCTAATCTATCTTTATCTATTAGCTCCTTAATAGGAGCCAAACAGTCTCTAGAGTAAACAGCATGAAGCGGCTCAAGCATATCATCTATTCTAGGAACAACCACATCGAAATTGGGCGCAAGGTCAATCAAATAGCATAACAAATCTCGATTAAGAAATGGCATATCACAACCTACGACCAGACTGTAGAAACTATCAGCGCTTGCCAACCCAGTATAGATACCTCCTAACGCCCCCTTCCCGGGGTAGATATCAACTATCACTTTCCCTTTCAGCCGAGCAGCAGCAACAAGCCTGAACTGTTCTTGACTAGTTACCACAAGTAATGCCTTACTGACTATGGAGAGGCAGTCTATAGTTCGCTCAATCAGGCTCTGCTTGTTTATTCTCTCTAAGGCTTTGGCACGCCCTAGACGCAAGCTCTTGCCACCGGCTAGAACTATTCCAGATACAGTTAAGATTCCTGCTCGACTAACGTTTTTCTCCGATTATGTTCTAACTAATATTTTATCACGATAGTCAACTGTTCGGAACAAGATTAAAGAAAAAAAATTAACAACTGGATAGTGAAAGGAAGACAAGTTACCAAATTAAGCGATAGAACTAAGTCTATCGACCGACCTAGGAGATAAAACTCCCTAGAAAGGAGGTGATCCAGCCGCACGTTCCCGTACGGCTACCTTGTTACGACTTCGTCCCAGTTACCGGTCCCACCTTCGGCGACTGCCTCCCGAAGGTTGGCCCATCGACTTCAGGTGTTACCGGCTCCCATGACGTGACGGGCGGTGTGTACAAGGCCCGAGAACGTATTCACCGCAGTGTGCTGACCTGCGGTTACTAGCAACTCCAACTTCATGCACGCAATTTCAGCCTGCAATCCGAACTGAGGGTGATTTTTAGGATTAGCTCCAGATCGCTCTTTCGCAGCCCATTGTATCACCCATTGTATCGTGTGTGTAGCCCAAGGCATAAAGGCCATGCTGACTTGACGTCATCCTCCCCTTCCTCCACGTTTTACGGGCAGTCTCGCTAGAGAAAATAACTAGCGACGAGGGTTGCGCTCGTTGCAGGACTTAACCTAACACCTCACGGCACGAGCTGACGACAGCCATGCAGCACCTGTGTTGGCTCCTGATTGGATACAGGTCGTCCCTCTTTCGAGTTCCTACTTCCGACATGTCAAGCCTTGGTAAGGTTCTTCGCGTTGCATCGAATTAAACCACACGCTCCGCTGCTTGTGCGGGCCCCCGTCAATTCCTTTGAGTTTTAGCCTTGCGGCCGTAGTCCCCAGGCGGGACACTT
>VGNX01000027.1 GCA_016865855.1 Chloroflexota bacterium
ACAGGCTGTCCGAAAATGTAGTCCCGACCCTTTAGGGTCGGGCTCCCGAGGCTAAAGCCTCGGGGCTACATGTTTAATGTGTATCACCAATGAGCTATAATTTTTCCCACAAAGTGGGAGAGACAGATTGCCAGTTAGAGTTTTCGAATAGCCCCTCAAATACCAATGACCAAAACAGAAGAGTTTTGAATCTAAAGAATTTGAATTTCGATATTATTCAGGATTTCTTGTCGTAATGGGCGAGATTAAAGTCCCGCATCACGATTTGTCAAAGACGGCACCTACAACTCCTTAACCATATAGTCGCCATCCAACTCATAGCCACATTCAGAACGGAAATATTCCCTGGCACCAACGCCACTGATGACGGCTATCTTCCGAGCTTGAAATTCGTCTCGGGCAATCCTTTCAGCTTCCTTGAGCAACTCCGCACCAAGACCTCTATGCTGAGCTGCCCCAATTCGTTGCTCCCCTAGAGGAACTTCGGAGCCAAAGACATGGAGTTCCCTGACCATAGCTAAGTCTCCATTGCCAACAGCGGAAGAACCGACCCTCATGCGGAGCAGGCCAAATAGGGTCTGCCTCTCGTCTTCAAAGGAAAGAAACACTTCCTTTCCGCCAGATGCCTCATATTCCCGTCTCCTCAGATTCGGCTCGCCGATTTTCCAGCCATCCCTTAAGCGATGCCCATATTCCCGACAGCGGATGCAATTACACCGAACGCCAATCTCCTCCATACGCTTCTTCAGCACACTCCTCAAAGCTAAATCTTTACAGCCAGCAACGATGAATTTACTGGGAATATCGCGCATCACCCGGGGGATCCTGGCATAGCCAGGAACCAGAGTTTTAATGTCTATCATCAAATCCACCATCTCATCCATCGGATAAGGCTGATAGCGGTCATCTCTGTACCATGTCTCAAGCTCGGTGCCAGCGACAACCAGCGTCGGATAAAGTTTGAATCCATCAGGTCTGAAATCCTCATTATCGAAAAGCTCCCGAGACAACTCCAAGTCGTGCTCTGAAGTTGAACCAGGCAATCCCGGCATCCAGTGATAATAGACCTTGAAACCGTAATCCTTCAGTAACTTGGTAGCCCCAACCACTTCAGCCACAGTATGCCCTCGTTTGACCAGCCGATAGATGTCATCGTCCAGTGTCTGCACTCCTAACTCTACTCTAGTAGTGCCGAATTCCAGCATCCTTCTGACCTCTTCTTCCCGGCACCAATCGGGCCTGGTTTCAATGCACAGCCCCACACATCTATATTCGGCAGTCTCATTCATCTGCTTGGCTGCCTCCAAACTGGGAGACGGAATACCATTTAAGCCATCATAACAATCCTTTATGAATTGATATTGATACTCCTCGGGATAGGCCAGGAAAGTGCCCCCCATAACGATGAGTTCCACCTTGTCGGCCGGATGCCCCATGTCTGAAAGAATCCTCAACCTTTCCTCAACCTGTCTTCTGGGCTTATAATTGCACAGCTTAGCTCTGAGCACTGCCGGCGATTCCGAGGTATAGCTCTTAGGTGCGTCGGGAAAAGTGGGACAATAAATGCATTCACCAGGACAGCCTATTGGCTTGCCCATGATGGCCACCGGGGTCACCCCGGATATGGTCCTTGAAATTTTTTTCATATTATGCTTTCCTTAAGCCAAAGTTTACCAGATTCCAACCGCAGGATAAATTAAAAACATGTAGCCACGAGGCTTTAGCCTCGTGAACCCGACCCTAAAGGGTCGGGGCTACATGTTGGGTGATAGCACAAAAAGGGCTCAGTATGATAAATAAACACCCAAAAACAAACAAGGAGGTCTTCGACGAGATAGCTGAGAGCTGGTACCGGCTCAGACATTGGTCTCGCTTCACTAAAGAGCTTGAGGAGATGGCGAGCAGATGGCACAAGGGCAAGCTCCTGAATGTCGGCTGTGCTCATGGACCGGACTTTCTGCCTTTCAATGACAACTTCGAGCTATGGGGGGTGGACTTCTCTACACAGATGGTCAAACTGGCACCGAAATATGCCAACAAGTTCAAATTCGAAGTCAAACTGGCAGTATCTGATGCCACTTCCCTACCATATCCCGATAATACCTTCGATTGGGCAATAGCAGTAGCCACTTACCACCACATTCAGGGAGACGAACAAAGACAGAAGGCTTTCCGAGAACTCAGGCGTGTCCTGAAGCCCGGAGGCGAAGCCTTCATCACCGTATGGAACAGATGGCAGTCAGGCTTCTGGCTAAAAGACAAAGAGGTCAATGTACCCTGGAAATCAAGGGGCAAAATCCTTTACCGCTATTACCACCTCTTTTCCTATCCAGAGCTCCGCAAACTGCTAACCGAAGCTGGCTTTAAAGTCATCAGCATGTTCCCGGAGAAATCTTACCGCTTCCCGCTCAAGTTTTTCTCCCGTAATATATGCGCCCTGATTAAAAAATAGCAATCTTAAGCACGCAATTTGGAAATTTTAATTTTGAATTTGTTTAGGACTTAGATATTAGGATTTAGGATTTCTCCACGGGAGCGGGCATTGGTGAGAAAAGGAAAATACTATGAGTCTGACTTTGAACTCCCGGAGTCTTCCACTGCCCCTATCTCTTCCGGAGCCGTAGACAGAGCGATAGGTAGAAAAGCTTCAACTAGCTTCGGGTCAAACTGAGTGCCGGAGCATCGCTTGAGCTCATCCAGCACCTTCTTATAGGACAGAGGCTCACGATACGGACGAGACGACGTCATAGCATCGAATGCATCAGCTATCGCCAAAATGCGGGCCTCGATGGGGATAGCCTCACCTTTTAACCCTGATGGATAACCAGTGCCATCCCATCGTTCATGATGATGAAGAATAGCTGGCAAGCAAGAAACTAAACTGATCACATGACCAACTATAGTTGCTGACAACTTAGCATGTGATTGAATCAATTCCCATGTTTCAGCCTCAAGCTTGCCGACTTTTTTTAGCACTTCGTCGGGGATGCCTATTTTGCCGATGTCATGAAGCAAAGCTGCAGTGCTGATTACAGCCACTTTTTCCGAGGGCAAACCAATAGCCTCAGCCAGAGCTACAGCATAACTGCTCACCTTCCTTGAATGGCCATATGTAAACGGGTCTCTAGCTTCAATGGTTGCCGCTAAGGCATATATAATGCTCAAAGCCTCCTTTTCGGAGGTAGCTCCCGGAGCAGGTGTCTCAGTCAAAGAGGGCAGCATTTTAGATGCCACACAGGTCCGATTGCCTCCAGTTTGCTTAGTGTAATAAAGTGCCCTATCAGCAGCATTAATGAGTTCGTCAGGCGCTACTCCATCGCTGGGCCAGGAAGCTAAGCCGAGGCTGGCGGTTATCCTGAATTTTTTTTTGCGCATTTCGGCAGCAATCTTTCCCCGAACTCGTTCGGCTACAACAAAGGCGTCATCGGCCTCCGATTGAGGCAAAAGAACGGCAAACTCATCACCACCATAGCGAAAAGCAATATCGATGTTCCTTATCGCCTTCTCTATCAACTGCCCGATTTGAGCCAACACCTTATCACCAGCCATATGTCCGCGCTTGTCATTGTAAGCTTTGAAGAAATCGAGGTCGAGGAAGATTAGAGACAGCATGCCGCCATGGCGAGAATGCCGGTCAATCTCTTCTCCTAAACGCTCATCAAAATGGCGGCGGTTGAACAAACCAGTGAGTTCGTCCACACGAGCCCTCTGCTCAGCTTTAGCATAAAGCCGACTATTTTCAACCGGCACAGCAATCTGTGAAGCCAGGCGTTCCAGAAGGTGAACCTGACCGGGAGTGTAAGCATTCGGCTGACGACTAGCGACAATCAAGCTCCCTATAGCCTCCCCTTTCACCACCAGCGGCAGGTAAACGATTGCCCGAATCCCGTACTTCAAGTGATTTTCGCCGGTCCAAAACCTCTTGTTTTTCGCCAGGTCGGGCTCAACCAAAACCTTTTTGCGTTTAGCTACCCATTCAGTACCTGTGCCTTCAAGTGGTATCTTTTCCCCCGCTTGCCACGCTGAGCCCACCTCTGTGGACAAAACCTCGAAATGAAGCTTATCACCTTCTATCAGGGCAATCGTCGCCCAGTCGACGTCAATCACATCTTTAAGTTCAGCGATAAAGACACTGTACACCTCTCGTATGTTTAAACTGGAAGTTATGACCCCAGCCAGCCGGTTAATCAGAGACAGCTCCTGCTCCCGATTTCTTAGCTGCTCCTGAAGATATTCCTTCTCCAGACTTGTTGCTACCTGAGCGGCGACGGTCTCGACCAAATTGACGTCCTCAAGCGGGTACCTGCCAGATTCCTTTTTGCCTAACGCCAATATGGCAATCAAGGAACCCCGGCTAACTAAAGGGAATAATAATTCCACGTCCAGAGCTTTTAGCCCATCACTTTCTTCAGCCCACATACCGCGAAACTCAGGAATGATACCCAAACTTTCTTTAAGCAGGTACCTATTTTCTCGCCGCAGCCACTCCAAAACGGGATTGTCCTGCCTTAATATCACCTGCAGAACATTCTCCTTTTGGGGTTCAGAAAAATCGACAACAAAATCACCATTCACCCCTTCTGGAAGTAACAAATATGCCTGCTGACAATCCAAGCTTTTAGTAAGCAGCGGTAGCATTTTTTGGCTGAATTCTTCAAGACTCGAAATACCACCCATTTCCCTCTGAACGAAGCTGTGCAGTCTCTGACGATAATCATATCTTTCTTGATGAAAAAGCCGATCTGCACCTTGAATAACAAGGCCTCGCAACAGATAAATAACCACAACTAGTGCCAACGCTGCTGCTGTACTTGATACCAAAGTAGCAGTATGTCCTTCAAAATCAAAAAGCAGACGAATCGAGTAGAACAAAAGCAGATAAACAGCAATGCCGATGGCACCCAAACCTACCCACCCCAATCCACGGCGAAAAGCAATCCTCATGTCCAGTAAACGATGCCTCAGAACTGCATAAGTCAAAATACCGGCATTGAACACAGCACCTAAATGAGTTAGGGGATATTGTTTGCCGACGTCAGTAACAGCGCTAAGACTAAAAAGGGTCATAAGCACGATGCCAAATAATAGATAAAGAATCTGATTACGCCTTACCGGGTCGGTTAGAACAGTGAATCTGCGCCACAGAAGATAAAAATCTCTGCCGAACAATACGCACAGAGAAAGAGCCACCGGGATAAAGGCGATGCCATAAACAGGAACAGGTATATCGTTAATAAAAGCAACACCCTCTGCAAGATAGCCCAGCAGCGTTACAACAATAATCGCTGCCAGCAAAACATATGCTAAAGGAAATCCGAAGCCTTTTGGTTGATAGAAAGAGGTTAAAAAATAGTGGAATTGCACCGCTGCCCAGGCAAAAAAACACATGACAAGTTTAAACAAAAGGAGTCTATCCTGCATGAATAAGTCGCTGCGGAACAAGAAATTGCCCAAGCCCCACAGGACTGTAGGAACCAGCACCAAAATAAAAAGCTTATGCTGCCGCTGCCACGGACGGTTGGAAACGAGGATAACAAACAGCGGGATATAAGCAACCACAACAGCTAAAGAAATCAAAGCTTGGACGTTCATTTTTAAGCTTCGTACCTATTAGTTTGCCTAATTATGTCCCTAGCTTTGAAGGTTGTCAAGAGGGGCCACAAGGAGAGTGTTTATCGACAATCCATTCCTAATATAGCTGCGACCCTGGCTCACTACACGTAGACTCGACCCTTTAGGGTCGAGTTCCCGAGGTTAAAACCTCGGGGCTACATGTTGATGATAATGTCGAGGCTAAAGCCTCGCCGCTACACACTTAATTGGTAACCCCGCTATTAAGGGGGCCAGACATGGATTTAGCGTGGAAAAATAAAGGCGGTTGTTTAAAACAACCGCCCACCAAGGTCTTCAAGCTATAATCAAGCTGGTTTCTTAGCTCTGTTTAGCCAAGATTGTTTGGCAAAGACATCCTTCCATTCTAAATCTGTAAAACCTATCGAACAAAGTATTCGCTCGCATTCCTCTTTTTCTAAAAGGGTATAAATCCCCTTTTTACCCTTCCGTTCAATCTTTCGGGTATATCTTGCTGCCTTCAACGTAGTCAAAAGGAGAGAGGGGCCATGTTTCCGCCAGCGGGAAGGGTCTAACAAATATCTCAGGGTGTGTAACAATCCATACAACGTATTGGCATTTTTCTTGGGCATAGTCCAGATTAATATTCCTCCCGGTTTCAAAGCCCTGTAGGCCTCCTGGAGAGCTTCTTTTAATACTCCATTTGCTTCCTCTCCCGTTTTTTGGGATTTCGTTAAAAATGTAAAAACATGGTTTCCAACGATACCGTCAAAGAAATCGTTGGGGAATGGCCATCCTTCTCTGAGGTCTGTACGTACGATTGTAATCAGATGGGCGTCTTTAACTTGTCTAATTTCTTCATTAGCTCCATCGATGTCGATATCACCAGCCCAAATTTGTATATCTCCTTGTGCTTTTTCCAAAATCCATTTAGACGCCGGTAGGTTTCCACATCCAGCATCGAACCAGCATCCTTCTGGCGAGCCCAAAAACTCTCCGACTCCCTTCTTTAACTCTTCGTAAAGCCTACCTTCAAGATATGGACGACCAATTTTGCTGCGCGTAAATTGGTTAAACTCATGCCAGAACTTCAATTCTTCAGAAATTGAATCGTCTATCATGAATTTAATTTCTTCTCTCTCGACAACTTGTGATTTTACCATAAATTTCCCCCCCCTTGACTTTTTCGTTACTTTTCCCAGAACAAAAGAGCAAATTTTTTATTAACATTTTTGGGGGCTGTACTCCAATGCTACCGCCTAGTCACAGCCTCAGCCTCAACCGTAACCTCCACTTCAGGCACGGCTTTCACCTTAGCCCCGAGCAACGAGAGCACTCTATCAGATGGATTGATGTGAGGCGGTTTCACGTGAGCTAAGTCGGCACCCTCAGCCTGCCGTTGAGCCATATAATTGTCAAAAGCCCCCTGCGGCAGCAGCGTGACCTTTACCGGTTTTACACCAAGTACAGCTTCCGGTGTACCGTAAGCCCGGTAGATGTTGTATTCGTATTCATCATCTAGCTTCACCAGTTGCTCATAGACGGCTGTGGCCACGCCCCTTTCACTGGCAATGTAGTTATCTCTAAGCTCAAGGTAAAGGTGCAACATCGGCTTTCCCTCGATTGTCTCTTTACTCACCGTCCAATCGGCATAGGGGATGCTGGTGTTCTCAATCGCCTGCCAGATTATCTTCTCAGTTAGCCGCCCAAACCCGGTAATATCAATAAGGTCATCAGCACGGCCTTCAAATACCATCTGCGGAATATTAATGCCCAGCTTCCCATTGCGCAGAGAGGTTATTCTAACAACGTCACCAAGCCGGTACCTGGTCATTATGCCACCATGGAAATTGGTGATGACCACCTCATAACACTCCCCAGCTTTTATCTCATCCAGCAGAACAGTTTTCGGCTGATAGTCATGGTCTAACTGCCACTTAAAACGCTCTGCCTCCGGAATAAATTCGAAGAAATTGAGACTGGGAATGAAGGTCATGCCATCATAATCCCAGGTCTGGGTAGCATAAACGCCGCCTTCAGTGCCAGCATATACTTCAAGTGGACATCTCCCCCACAGCTCCTTTATCCTTGTCTTAAAAATCGAACTGTCTGCGCCACTACCCATAATCGCTTTAACCGACCACAGGTCGCTGGGCAGCATCGGACGATGGGCTAATTTGCTCTTGGCTAACCCGTTAGCTAGGCGAAACAATGCCCTCGGCTGAAGCAAGAAGGAGCTGATATCTACTGTTCTCGATTGCTGGCTAATCCTTTCCCCAACAACAATCAGAACGGTAGACAAGCCAAAGAAGTAATCAAGTCCTCGGGACAAAGCTTGCCGGAAGCCGAGCTGAATCCTGGCCTCAAAGGACAATTTCTCCGCCTCGTCTAATGGTGGTAAGCTCTCTCCTGCAACCTCATTTTGCCCGATATAAGCAAAAGTGCCCGAAGCGTAAGGCCTTGCGGCTACAGCATAAAGGTATTTGGGACGTTTCTTCTTAAGGGCGGAGGCATCACCTTTCTCTTTGCAGGTAGCGAAAATTCCACAGCCAAGCATTATTCTTGCCAACTCATGATAGGATTGCGAGCTGAGAGGCACCCATTTAACAGTAGTTGACTTGCCCGCAGAATATTCCACCGACCTGCCTGAGGTATGCATCCACATAACAGGTTTTACCGGCAGCACGTCTTCTCTTCGCTCGAGAAGCTCAGGACAATAGTCAGTATAGGTAGTTAATGGCACCTGCTCCCTGAATTCTTCGACAGTTTCTGGCATGGCGCCGCGCATCAATTTCCTGCCCAGCTCACAGTTGCTCAACAGCTCGATTTGCTCCAGCAACAGCCGCTTCTGAATAGCCATAAACTGCTCCATATTCAGGTCAATAAACCCACAGCCCATCTGCCACAGCTCTTCATATCTCCCCTGACGCAAAAGTTCCTGAATCTTAGACATAATGCACCTCCCAAGCTAAATAGCCTAAGTACACTATGACACGTTTGGTTCAGCTTGGGAAGTGATTATGTTCTAGAAGATAGTTCTATTAGATTGCAATGAGGGGGTGAGGCGAGGAGGCGAGGAGGAAATCTGTGGATTTTTAGGTGCTTTTAGCCTTGGCAGAGACACCCAGAGTTCGTAGTTTTTGGCTTAGCTTTTCAAGCTCTCTGTCCGTCGGCTGCTTGCCCAGCTCCAGTCCGTAGCTGAGGAAGAATTCAAGAAAGTTGCGCAAAAGTTCCCGTATCCCCTGCTCGAACTGGCGAAACTCTTCTTTAGTTATATGGTCATTGTTTCGTCCGTTGACATCCTGCTTCAACTGGCTGTCAATAAGAAAGTTGATGAAATCCGAAATACTCATATCACCGCGGTTTTCATCTATCTTCCTTATTACATCCAATTCTACTATAAGCATTCTTTTTTCGGGCATAGGCAACTTCCTCCTTTATTGAAAATTAATTAGAAATCAGCATCCCTGAACTCAAGCACTTCCAGTATAGTTTCTATGCTTCTTAATAGGGCTAATCCCTTCTCCGTCACCCGATAGGTTACTACCGGATTACCTATCTCCACTCTATCAATAAAGCCATGGCCAATAAGAAAGCTCAGGTATTTCTGTATCTGACTATAGCTCATGTTAGCACTGTACATTATTTCAGTCTTGCCAGCCCCATTCTCACCTACCTTCAACATGTCACCTATTATTTCTATGTTAGATCTCCTCTGGTTCATAACACTACTCCCGACATTCCTTAGGACTTCTTGCCCAGGACAATTGTACTATACCACTATTATAACAGCTATTGTCAATGGGTTTTGCCTCTATTTTAGCAAATCTTTGGGTTATCAGAAGAAAAAGGCCCTGTTTCCCACAGGAAACAGGCTACTAAGGGAAGATTTAAGAGGCTGTCCGAAAACTCTAACTGGCAATCTGTCTCTCCCACTTTGTGGGAAAAATTATAGCTCATTGGTAATACACATTAAACATGTAGCCCCGAGGCTTTAGCCTCGGGAGCCCGACCCTAAAGGGTCGGGACTACATTTTCAGACAGCCTGTTAAGCAGCCCTACCGTTTCCTAAACAGACTGAGAAACCTGTCTTGGTACTCGTGGAACAAGCTCCATCGCCTTAATTCAGCTACCAGCTCAGGTGCCCAGGATGGGTCTCGTTTAGTTCTTTCAAAAAGCTCCTCGATATGGTTCCTGGCATCTCTAGGCACACCAGCCGCATCTATATACAAAAGCCCACTTCTTTCCAATTCAGCTACATTGCTGGACACCGAGCTTCTAGTCAACTCGTAGGTAAATTTAAGCAATGAAACATCCCACAGCTCTTCAACACCTTTAATAATGGCGGTTAATGGGTCGCGTTGACTATCTATCTGCCGGTTGATTTTGTCCACAATCGCCCCTACAGACTCAGAAACAACGTTCATCTCCCCAGGCTCATTCTTGTAAGTATAGACAATGCCAGGCTCATGAGGATCCCTTTCCGCCATCATCTCTATAAACCTTCTGGCCTGCAGGCTGAATCCTTCCAGATTAATGAGATACGACGGGGTAACAATCTTTGGCCTGGCAGCAATCACCCTACCTTCCCTAACCACATTCACCCATTCCGCCAGCTCGGTAACCAGATAGTAGTAAATGTTGGTGGTGCCAAAGGTAGCCAGGCTTTGCGCCGGTGCTCTCAGTACCTCGGTATGCTCGATAGCATATTGAATTCTTTCATCAGCTTCCATAGAAGTCCAACCTACTGCTCAAAGAAACAGCTTAACTGCCTGAAAATTACGCTCCACATTCAGTTTACCTTTCACGATACTGCCATACTCGGTGCTGTGCCCGGGGACTAAACACTCCACATCGAGCTGTGACAATTTATCGATGCTTTTCTTAAGCAATGAAAGGCTACCGCTGGGAAAATCAGTCCTGCCAATACTGCCATAGAAAACCACGTCGCCAGTTATCAGAATCTTATTATCCGGCCAGTAAAGGCAAAATGAGCCTGGGGAATGACCCGGAGTATGAAAAATCTCAAGTTCAACTTTGTTCTTAGTGCCTAGACTCAGGCTCCCCTCTTTAAGGTAAAAAAGAGGCGTAAATTGTGGTACTTTCACTCCTAACATCGAATACAGCTTCTCCCCCAATGTGTTTCGAAATTCGTCTTCCTCCTCGGACAAGGTAATCCAGGCTCCACTATTTTTGACCACCAGCTCATTTGCCTGGCAATGGTCAGGATGGCTATGAGTATTGATTATCAATCCTATGTCACCAACTTTGAAGCCATTCCCTTCCATGGCCTTAATAAAGTAATCAAAGCAAGCCTCGCCAAACTCGTTAGTTATATGCCCCGGGTCAACAATGACATGAGGCCTCTCACCCCGTAGCACATTGGCAAACAGGCAGGTATTGCAGTTGTTGCCCTTTCCCTGCCAAATATAGCAATAAAAATCCTCAGTAAGTTGTATAGATTCATAATACCTGGATGACCGATAAACCATAGCTTTGAATATATCAGAATTATAAGGTAAAATACCAGCGAAAACCAATTTGTTAAGCCTTTACCTTATTTCATTCTGAGGGAGTCCTTCGCTCTCTGTCATTCTGAGGAGCGAAACGACGAAGAATCTCGCTCAGGATAAACTACGCGACCGAAGAATGACAGGCAAGAGTGACAAACAATCTTTAAGGTGCAAGGAAGATTCAAGTCAAGTGGGAGAAATTAAGAGCGCCCGGGAAATCGCTCAGGAAAAGGCTAGTAGGCTAGGCGAGCTATCACCCGAAGAACGGAAGGGACAAAGACAAGACAGATGCCGCCTAATTGGAAAATCGCTGGCTGAGAAGTACCTCAGCCAGTATGATATCCGCCTTCTCGAAGCCGAACTCAACAAACACAGCGCCCAAGATAAAGACTTAATGAAACAAGCAGCCGTCCACCGACTCATTGAAGGAATCAACCTAAGGTATGGCTCAACGTTAGACAAAATAAGTCAAGGTATTCTAACTTTAGCCAATACTACAACGGCTATAGAAACTCTAGGCAAAGTAAAAGAGCTTTTCCAGGAATACGAGGAGGCTGAAAACAGAGAAAGGCAAGAGATAGAAAAAGCTGGCAGGGAGATACTCCACCAGCTAAGGGTCTCTGGTACTGCCATCAGCCAGATTAATATTCGAGCCAAAGAGGAGTGGGAGAAAAAGCTGAATCAACTGACTGGTCCCTTCGAAGAGAGACTGAACTACCTCAAACAGGAACTCTTAAGTAGTGCACGTGTTTAGATTCGCCTAACGATGGCTATAGCCGATGCCTTTTATCTTGATACGATTGCCAATTGCCTCCGCTCTAGCGCCAGAACTACCTAAGATATGCTCTATAAGCCATAAATTGGCCTCAACATGGTCGGTCATTCGGGGTATAACATACTCTGTTACACCCTCAGCCAGAGCGGCATAGATTATCAACTGGTCTGCTAAGAATCTATCAACTGCAGCGCCAGACTTGACGTCCTGAATAAAGTTATTCGCCACGTAGCTGCCAATACTCTCAGCTCGCCTTCCCTTCTTCCCAGCTCTATCCGAGCCGAAAAGACAGGCTTCAGTTTTCGCCCAAATAGCCAAGGCGGCACCTTCATGATTAGCCGAAGTATCATAAATCGCCTCTATTTTGGCATTATAACCTTCTTGCCTCAATATTCGGTGACATTCCTTCGCCATTCGGTCACTAACCTTAGCTTGCTCCAAGTGGGAACAAATGGCAATCCCTTGTATCTCCCTGACTTCACCACAGCTAACAAGTTCAATAGGCTTAATCTTTCCTCCTACCGGCTCGACGCTAACCTTGATGATGCCGCCACCTTGCTCAGCATAGCCAGGGCGCTTGAGTTCTAAATCAGCCTTTATTCCCATCCTCCGTAAAGTAGGGAAAAGAACGTATTTCATGTGATAAACCGAAGGAGCAAAATCCTGGAAGAGACCGCCTGATATATTAAAAGTACTCGGCTCACCGACAAAACAGGCTAAGGGCAATAAGGTCATAGCCAGCATCGTGGTTGAGCCGCCAGTACCTATATCCCATTTGTAGTGGCCGCCTTTTATCTTCCTACCTGGCTTATATCTTATCTCCATCGAGCCGACATCTGCCCCTTCTACCACACCCTGCGACATATCCCGGCAAGCCAGAACTGATTGACGATGCTGATGCCGTAACCCAGGCTTATCCCTGCCCGCCCGGATATTCCACATGTGCAACTCTTCAGCTAGCAAAGTAGCCAAGGTAATCCCATAACGCAGCAGTGTCCCACTGCCTGACTTGACCGAACCATCTATTTCTATCATCTGAGTACGAGGTTACCTTTACAGGCTGTCCGAAAATGTAGTCCCGACCCTTTAGGGTCGGGCTCCCGAGGCTAAAGCCTCGGGGCTACATGTTTAATGTGTATTACCAATGAGCTATAATTTTTCCCACAAAGTGGGAGAGACAGATTGCCAGTTAGAGTTTTCGGACAGCCTCTTTATCAGGTCCCGTAGAGCCTGGCAGATTAGAAGCTAAAGGCACCAAAGATTACAGCATGAGGTCAAGGAACTACACTACACTTGGACCATTACGTGGTTGGCAAACTAAGCCAAGTTCATAGCCTGATGCAAAGCAGAATCAACATTCCTATGTGTGTCTTCGGTAGCATCCTCAACTATCATGTTTGTCACTTGGAGCAATCTATTCTGCTCTGCACTCCCCAAATGTTCCAGCAGTTCCTCCACTCTTCTCGCCAACTGTACCTGGTGCTCTAAAGAAATCTTCTTTGACCGTGGCAGCGCCAACAAGGGATGAGCAAAAAGTGTCGGCTTAAGCAAAGTTGTCAGGTAGATGAATTTAGCCTGGCGATTTGTCTGGGCCAACTTCCAGGTTGATTTGTCTTGCTCTGAAGGTCGCAACCACTCTAAAGCAAAAGTAAACTGGCAACCAATGAAGTCATGCTGGACCAAAAATCTGGTGACTTCGAAATCTTTAACCGCCACAGATACATAGTAGAGAGCCCGGTCCAGTACAGGCGAATCAAGCCCCTTAATCGCAGCCGTATGACGGCAGTCATCAGGAATTCTAAAAATATAATACTCCAGCGAACCGTGGAGGGCACTATGAGCTGCCTCATGTCTTATCGCCCCCAGCCTGGCTAATTTGTTAAGCTTAGCCAATTTCTCTAAGCAGCAGATCACCCTAGGATAACCACGCCAGGCATCGTGAGAGCAGATAAACTCCTCATCACCGCTGGTAGTTATGCCTAGCCTAAGCTTATCCTCCTTAAGTAGGGCACGCATGTTGGGTTCCCTATCCACTACATGAATTTCAACTTTGTATGGAACTCTAGGCACAAATCGTCGATAGCAATCGCGGAACGTGTTTTCAATCTCCTTCTTAAAACTCCAGGGGATATTGCCACTGGTAATGATATTTAGCTCAATGGTCGCCATATCTGCTAACAACAAAGATAGCAATGTTAGTCAGCAAAGTCAATACCAATGCAATTAGTTGTCCATTAGCCTCATTGCAATTGCTCACAAAGCAAGGTAAGATAAGCCAGGAGACAAAAATGGAACATATCTGGGCGCCATGGCGAATAGAATACGTACTTCAAGCTGAAAAAGGCGGCTGCTTTCTCTGCGAGAAGCCGAAAGAAGATAACGATGAGTCCAACCTCATCCTTTGCCGGGGTAAAAGCAACTTCATAATTTTGAACTCCTTCCCCTATAACTCAGGGCACCTGATGGTAGCACCTTATCGCCACATAGGCCATCTTGACGGGCTGACTGATGAAGAGGCAAAGGAGCACTTCGATCTGGTTAAGCGGAGTCTCAGATTGCTAACCGAAGTAATAAAACCAGCCGGTTTCAACATCGGCATGAATCTAGGCAAGGTGGCTGGAGCTGGAGTGGATGACCATGTTCACACCCACATAGTGCCTCGATGGCAGGGTGACACCAACTTCATGCCGGTAATCTCCAATACCAAAGTCCTGTCAGAAGCATTAGCAGCAACGTATAGGAAGTTGAAGGATGGTTTGCGGATTGAATCCTAGATGTCAATCCGCAGCACGGGGATAAGAACCAAGTATTTTGATGAAATTAGTCTTCTCTTTAAGCTCTGCCAGGGCCTCCTGACAGACCTTATCATCTATGTGCCCCTCAAAATCAACATAAAATATATATTCCCAGGGTTTATCTCTACTAGGCCTTGATTCCAGTTTTGTCAGGTTTATGTCTCTGGTGGCAAAAGCCCCCAGGCAAGCATATAACGCTCCAGGAATATTCTTGGTGCCAAACACCAGAGACGTCTTGCTTTTCAGTGTTGGCTCAGCCTTCTTCTTGGAAATAACAAAAAACCTGGTGTAGTTATTGACATTCGTCTCAATCTTCTCCGCCAAGATCTCCAAGCCGTAAATTTGAGCTGCTCGCCTGCTAGCCACAGCAGCACATCCCTTCAGACCGCTTTCCTTTATCCTTTTAGCGCTACCAGCGGTATCATAGGTAGGCACGATTTCGGCCTTGAGCTTCCTCAAAAACTCCTCGCACTGGGCTAAAGCCTGCGGGTGTGAATAAATCATCTTTATCCCATCCAAACTTTCGCCGGGCAAAGCCATCAAACAATGGCTTATCCTGAGATGAATTTCACCAACAATATTCAGAGGATAGCTTAACAATAGGTCGTAGGTATCATTAATGCTGCCGGCTTGAGAATTCTCCACCGGAACCACACCAAAATCGACCTCATCTCTAAGCACAGCTTCAAAAACATCTCCTATATAACGGCTGGGGAAAAGCTCGACATCACCAAAAAAGGTGATTACCGCATCTTCGCTGAATGCTCCCCTCTCTCCCTGAAAAGCAACCTTAGTCATTACTCCACCTCCACACCAAGGCTAATCGCTAGCCAATTCCTCTTGCAAAGCCGCTTCACTGTCAGTAGTTGTCAAAGCGATGATGCGGTCATTAGTCTCCAGAATAGTATCGGCCGTGGGCACTTGAGGCTTCTGTCCATTACGTATTAGCAGAGCCAAAATAGAATCGGAAGGCAGTAACAGCTCCTTCACCGACTTGCCTACTGATTTTGACCCCTCAAGTATTTTGACCTCAACGATCTCAATCTTCTCCTCCCCCATGGTCAAAAGATGAATTAACGGATGGGTGGGTATCTTCTCCTCTATATGCTCCAAGATGAGATTAGTAACACTTATCGGGCAATCAACGCCCAACTTCTTGAAGATTTTCTCATTTTCGGGATTGTTAACCCGAGCGATAGTTCGAGGCACCCCAAATTTATGTTTGGCTACCTGACAGGCTACCAAGTTGTCCTCATCCTCATCGGTAGCTGCGATAAATACTTCAGCCCTGGACACCCCAGCCTCAGCCAGAGTAGCCACTTCACAGCCATCACCCCTCACACACACACTTCCCAGCTCATCCTCAAAGTTCTCACACTTAGCCGCATCTTTATCCAGCACCAATACCTCATGCCCTTCCTTCAGCAGTGCTTTACACAAGTGATAGCCGACGCTGCCACCACCAACGATTATCATGTACATTAGGGTTTCACCTCTTTCACATAGCCAACAGCTTATCTCTCAGCAGTTGGGCAAAAACAGTGGTCGGGCTAATAGCCTCAAGCCCGAGCGCCTCGTAGACATCCTTACGCAACGGGTCGTATATCCGACAAACTACCTTAGGAACATTGAATACATGCTTGGCAATCTGAGCTGCCATAACATTGCGATTGTCACCTTGAGTCACTGCCACAAAGGCATCAGCTTCCGCAATACCTGCTTTTTTGAGCATCTCCTCATCGGTACCATCGCCAAGTATCGCCGTACCACCAAAACTGGGCGGCAATCGCCTAAAACTGTGGGCATCTATATCTAGAACAGTCACCTTGTGTCCGTCAGCATCGAGTAAGCTGGCTAGTTGAGCGCCAACCCGCCCGCATCCCATAATAACTATTTTCATAATTTCTGCCTTAAGACACAGGCTCCCGGCATAGCAGAACACGGCAAGGAGCTTCTTCTAGAACATATGGTATGACTCTACCCAAGCTGAAGGTGCCGAAACGCTTCTTGTAGGTAACACCCATTAGAATTAAATCAGCATCCCTTTCCATTGCCTCGTCAACAATAGCTGGCCCTACTTCCCGCGCCTGAATTAAGTCTGTTTCCACCTCATAATCCCGATCCGAAGCAATATCCTCAGCACGGGTTAGCACCTTTTCTGCCTTCTCTATTTCAGGTTCTATCACTGCGTCTAGAGGTAGGCTGCGCTTGACTTCAATCACATAAACGACATGAACCTTGGCTTTCGATTTCTTAGCCAGGTCACAGGCTAACTTCACCGCTTCCACATCAGCGTCCTTGCCACTTATTGCGACCAATATTCTTTCAAGCCTCATGAGAATGTGCTATCTATTATAGTGTTGCTCATTCAGTTGTGCAATCATCTTTGACTTTCAGTAGAGCTAGTTTGCGCGGCGGCTATCTTGTTCGAATATAGTTTTCTCCGCCAGCGAAAAATGACATAGATAACAAGCCCTACAGCCATCCAACCAAAGCCAACCCAGCGGCTATAAGGTTGAGTAAATATCACGACCAGCCATACAATAGCTGTGCCCACTAATCCCAAAATGGCAGTAACAGGCAATTCCCGTTGCCTGAACCTGATGTTCCAACGCAGTCTAAAAGGACGAGGTAAGTCAGGATTCTTAATGCGCAAACTCATAATAGAAGCGTGAGCCAGTACAAATGAAAGCAAGGAGCCAAAAGCATATAAGGCACCAAGCTCAAGAAATGCACGCGGCGCGAAAAAACCTGGGACCAAGATGGCTAGGGCTACCGCCGAAAAAATAATGATGGAAATGTAAGGAGTCTTGAATCGTTGATGGACACGTCCCAAAACCGGAGGTATCAGCTTATATCTTCCTAAAGAGAAGGCAAGACGTGATATGCCCATAAGCCCGGCATTAGCGGCTATAAACAGGATACTGGCTGCTAGCACAGCTACTAGAACCGGTAGCAAGTCACGGAGTCCGGTAAATATCCAGGTAAGAACAATAACAACTTCAGTTCCGCTGGAAAGCGTAGCTGCCATTTCCTGCGGCGTTATAGCCATGGAGATAGCATGAGCAATACCAGCTACAGGGTCAGTAGCCCAGGAACCGGCGAGTTCTTGAGGCGTCATAGCTGAAAGCCCTACAGTAGACACACCACTGAATAGAACTAGCACGGTGATTATCATCAGGATAAGTGCCCTGGGCACTCTTGTCGCCGGTCGCTTAGTCTCTTCGGCCATCTGAGACATCGTTTCAACTCCAGTATAGGCTATAGCAGCTAAGGCTACGCCTAAAAATAGATTTTCCCAGCTTGGCCAATAAAATTTGATATTATTGACGAGGAAATCAAAGTTGAATAAAACCAAAAAACCCAAACATATTATCAATAGCTGCACCAATAAATCAAAGACCGCCGCAGTCACATTAACAAAGGAGGTTTCTCTAACACCAATGACATTGATAATCATAAGGAAGAAAATAATTCCCATAGATACTGCTGTACCGATAGCGGCAGATTCCTTTAATAGCGGCCAAAAGTAGCCTAAGTAAGGCGGGATAACAAAGGCAGAGATAGCTATGGTCACAATATAGCTCAACATCAACGCCCAACCGGAGATAAAGCCGACTGAATCATTAAAACCATGACGAGCAAAGCTAGCCGAGCCACCAGCTTCAGGGTACATAGCTGTGCCTTCAGCGTAGGTGAGAGCAGTGAAAATAAATAAAATGCCAGCTACCGCTAACACTATCGGTGTCGCCCCCATCGCCACTAAGACAATGATTCCCAGGGCATAGTAAATAGACGAGCCGACGTTACCATAGCCAGCACTGAAAAGAGCGGGAATACCTAGTACGCGCCTTAAAGGGTGGGCCTTAATTCGAGGACGTCTGATAAACTTATCGCCTAGCTTAGGCTGCCAATCGTTACGCACAGTTGCTTGCTTTACACGCTCACTGGCGAGAAATTGTAGTCCTGCTTTCACCCTTTGTCAATAGGTATTCAGGTATTAAAGACCATTTTCGATTGAACTTAATTGAATCAAAAATACCTATTAGGCTATAATGACTAGCTGTGACTAATGGTGAGCGTAGCCCAGCGGTCTAAGGCGCCAGGTTGTGGCCCTGGAGAACGAGGGTTCAAATCCCTCCGCTCACCCCAATATTGAAACCTTCAGTAAATAGATGGCTCTATATTACCACCTGCGCCTATAGCTCAGCGGACAAGAGCACCGGTCTTCGGAACCGGGGGTCGTGGGTTCGAATCCCTCTAGGCGCGCAATCTATACCAGCACCCTTCACGCTGCCTAATCTCGCCTCCACTATCTTGCCTTCGTTTTTTAGAAAAAGCAACCGTATGATAAACTAGAAGAGAGGAGAATAATCATGGCAAAAGGGCTAAGCAAAATAAGCAAACCCGAAGTCAGTAGTTTCAAGCAAGGGCGAAAGCTTTTCCTTGTCCCACTTATATACTCGATTAAAGATGCTCATCCCGAGTATATAGAGAGGTTTGACCTCTACTGGAAACAGGTGACTGAACAGGTAGAAAACCTGGAAGCAAAGTTAGGCAAGATCTACCGGGTCTATCACGAATCAATCAGCTTGGGCGGCGATGATGGCCTCAACATTATGGAGAGGCTGAACCCAAAGAGCTGCCAGATCGCTAAGCAAAAGTGCCAAGATGGTGCCGAGCTTGAGGTAATAGAGGACAAGGAACTGGCTGAGGAAACCATCGACTGGGAGAGGTGCTTGTTCATTGGATTCTTGAGCGATAAGGTAGCCCGGAAAGTGTCTGAATTCTACATCGAAGCTTCAAAAAAAAGATATGAACATATCGGCAAAAGGATAGACGAAACGCTTAAAGCCGATGAAATAGGCATACTATTCATCAGAGAAGGGCATGTGATACAGTTTCCCCAAGACATCGAAGTATTCAGTGTGGCGCCGCCAGCCCTGGATGAAATTCACCGCTGGCTTCGTGACCGCTCACTAACGAAAGAACCGGAAGACAATAGCCAATCGAAAACTTGAATCTGCTCGAACATGTCGATAACCTGCCCCTTTTTAGGCATATTTCTAGACCGTGGTATAATGTCTTGTATTGCAGAGAGAACAACTTAGGAGGGACATTGAATTATGGATGACGTTGAGAAGCTAATTAAGACAACACTCGGAGAAATTGAAAAGGTGCTCGATGCTAAGACCGTTGTCGGTGAGCCCATAACTATCGAGGGTACAACCTTGATTCCCTTGATGAGCGTTGGCTTTGGCTTTGCCGCCGGCGGTGGCGCTGGCAAGGGAGAGACCAAGGAGACAGCTGAGGGTGGAGGCAGTGGCAGTGGGGGCGGTGGCGGAGTAAAACCCATCGCTGTCATAGTCATCGATAAGGACGGCGTAAGGATAGAGCCAATCAAGGGGGGCATGGCAACAGCCATAGAGAAATTGAGCGAAACCATACCTGACATTGCGGCAAAACTCACCGAAAAATGGGGAGAACGCAAAAAAGAAGGAGAAAAATAGTTGTGGGCCATCGCTATTCTAGCTAGCCTGGCGGTACTCATCACTATTCTCCTCTGTGTGCCGCTTGACCTGGTGTTCCGTACCAACATAGACGGAAAACCTAGATTCAGCATGAGACTAATATGGCTCTTCGGCCTGGTCAGTCGCGAATTAAGTCGAGGCAGAAAGAAACCCGAGGGAAAGAGAGCTATTGAACATGAGCGGAAACCTTTGGGTAGGAGATGGGAGATAAGGGATACGTTTGAAATCCTGCGAACCAAAGGCCTCCTAAAACAGTTTGGCAGCTTCATAAAGAGAATTTTCAGGCACATTAAGATTAGGGAACTCGCAGCAAACTTCAAGGTAGGACTTGATAATCCGGCTGATACAGGTCTCCTCTTTGCCTTTATGTCGCCAGTTAATCTAATTCTGAGTTATTTTTCGCCTCACCAGATAAGGATTGAGCCTTCGTTTGCCGGTGAGACTATCATCGAAGGGCATCTTTATGGTGCGGTAAGGCTGCGGCCTATTCAACTGGCTGCACCTCTGATTGGGTTCGTCTTCTCATTGCCCACATTGCGAGCTGTGAAAAAATTGGTTTTGTCTAAATGGAAAAGAAAAGAGTAACAATCGGCAGCCCTGTCGCAATAGCCGGAATAACTCTAATCTTGGTAACAAGATTGTCGCTTAACTGCCAGCCCAGTGGCAGCAGTATCTTCTTTTTTGGTCTCAAGCAGCCTGTCAGCCTTGTGGTGGCTTCGCCATCAACAAAGAAAGCTTTCGAGATTACTGGAAAGGAAATCTCACTAGACCAGCTCATACAAGAAGTCCCCGGTCTAGCCGGTATGCTGGAAAGAGCGTAACTCGCTCCACATCTGGTGCTGCGGAAGCGCTACTGACTGGAATCAACCACGAAACGGTCTCTGGATGACAACATTCAGTGCTGCTGGTAGTATGCTGAAGCGGGCTGGCGCTTCCCCGAGGAGCTCACCATCAGCCTGGACAGCCGATGTTAGCGTCGGCCTTATCTCTACCTCCCGTGCCCGCATCAAGGTCACCTTCGGGTGGGTAAGGTGAGTGCCCCTGTATATTCTCGGCAGCGACATGATAAGGTCTGGTTTGGTTATGTCATCTATTATCACCAGGTCAAAAAAGCCATCACCCGGGTCAGCATTAGGTGCCGGAAGCATACCTCCACCGCCATACCTGCCGTTATTCAGCATAATAGTGCAAATTCTTCTTTCCCCGTGTTCTCCATCCACTATGATGGACACATCTCTGTTTTCGTAGGACATGAGGGTGCTGAATAACCCCATGAGGTAGGAAGGCATATCCCCCAGAGCCTTAAACTTCTCGGTAGTTGCCTTGACAACTTCAGCATCGAAGCCGATGCCGGCGAAGTTTACAAACAACCGCTTCTGCGGTCGGCCCTTCTTTGTATATTCAACGACGCCAAGGTCTACCGTACGCCTATTCCGGCTCAGAAGACACTGGCAAGCCTCTTTATAGCGACGAGGCACGCCGATGGTACGGATGTAATCGGCACCCGTTCCTGTGTTTACAATACCCACTGCCACATTAGCACTGCCACCAGCCTCATACAGACCATTCACAATCTCATGTATGGTCCCATCACCACCCACAGACACCAAGAGCTCATAGCCCTTCTCGACCGCTGATTTAGCCAGCTCTATGGCATGGCCAGGGGCTTCTGTCACATCATGGTCAAAGTCTAGCCCCAAACTTTTCAGCAGGCTCATAATCCGCGGCCATTTCTTGGCAGTTTTGCCCGCGCCAGCAGCTGGATTGACAATAACTCTCATACGTGCCATGCTCCCTACCCTCCTCATACATAAAGATTTTGTACAAGTGTCACCACACTCGTAGTTGAATCAGTATAACACATTACTCAACAAGACTAACAGTGTCAAGAGGAATCGCTGCTACACTTCTCTGCGGCTGCCAGTTATGCTAGACTGAAAGGGAAGGAAAGGGAGTTTTAGTCGTTTCTAAAAGCGGAACTAAGATGGAAATCAGTGAAACAACCGTGAACAAACTGCCCGAACTTCGCAATCCCGATTTTATAGCTGCTCTTGCCGGCTGGTCTGATGCCGCCCAAGTTGCTACCGGAACTGCCCTCTATTTAGCTAGAAGTCTGGATGCCGTCAGGTTCGCCCAGATAGAAGGTGACCAATTCTATGATTTCTCCACCATACGCCCTAAGATAACTGTTGACAGGGGGTTGATAACGTCTCTTCACCTGCCGCACAACGGTCTTTGTTATTGGAAAAATCAGAAAGCAGCCCATGATTTAGTTTTGCTTCACGGCATCGAACCTCATCTCCACTGGCAGAAATTCGTTGACACAATTCTAGACTTAGCCAGCAGGCTCAAGGTTCGGAGAATATACACCTTGGGTGGGCTCTATGATAACATCCCTCACACCAGGGAACCGAGGATATCCGGGGTGGTAAATAGACCTAGCCTCCTGGCTGTGCTGCAAAGGCACAATATTGAGCCGATAGTTTATCAAGGGCCAAGCAGCCTGCATGGCCTGCTATTAACTAACTGCGCTCAGAGAAACATAGAAGCCATCAGCCTCTGGGGGCATGCCCCATTCTATGTCCGGGTCGAGACCAATCCCATAGTTTGCCTTGGTCTTGTCAAAAAGTTGACCGAGTTGCTGGAGATTGAAATCGACTTGGAAGAACTTGCAAAAGCCGGTGAGTACCTGCAAGACATGTTGAACCGACTCCTGGCTGACAGCAGCGATGAACTGAGGCTCTACGTAAAGAAACTGGAAGAGCAGTATGAGCTTGAAGGCGTCGCGCCTGGAGAGCGACTGGAAGGCACCGACAGAATTATCAAGGAAGTAGAAGACTTCCTCCGAAACCAGCGTCATAAGAAAGAAACACCACCGTAGTCCTCAAATAGGGATTGATGAGCCGATAGGGAAATACTATAATAGCCTCAGCTATGAGTAGCCATATAGCAGCCTCAGTAACTGTTGTCGAACCTATTCGCCATGCCTTCCCCGCAGAAAAGGCGAAAGCCTGGCATTATAAGATACACCCCTACTATACCAAGCAACCCTCTAATGTGGTCGGTGAATACATCCGCCACTTCTGTCCCGAAGGTGGTCTGGTCGCTGACCCCTTCTGTGGCAGCGGGGTTACCGCCATCGAAGCCCTGACCAACAGACGACGTGCGGTTTGCCTCGACCTCGACCCATTAGCTGTCTTTATGACCCGAATGACTTGTGTTGCGCCCATCGACCTCATTGCCTACTGGGATGCCTATCGCCGTGTTAAAAAACAAATAAAGCCGGTTATTGACTTTGTGCAGAAGGCTTCTCCCAGGGAATTAGAAAGCTACGAAATTAAGGAATGGTACCCAAAGAATATGAGGATTCCCGCTTATGTGGACCAATGCAATGCAGGCTATGTCGAAAACCTTTTTGGGAGAGCACAACTGATAGTTCTCGCCCACCTACACTCAATTATAATGAAAGTCTCAAATCAAGAGGCACGAGAACTGTTGCTATTTGCTTTTTCTGGAGCTTTAGATAAGGTTAGCATCATGTATAGGGCGCCAGAACCCGGGAAGGAACATGGTGGTGGTTCAGCGCTCTTCATGGTTTTTAGATATTGGGTACCGAAACAGCCTGCTCACCCAGATGTCTGGAATGCGTTTACGGCCAGCGTGCGTAGGGTAGCTAACGCTAAAAAAGAAAGCAATGCTGCATTAGGAGACTTTGTACGAGAAGGTGATACCTTCAATGTCTACTGTGACTCAGCTGAGTATCTACTGAAATATGTCGATAAAAGCTCAGTGGATTATATTTATACTGACCCACCTTATGGCGCTCACATAGCTTACTTAGACCTGAGTACTATGTGGCATGCCTGGCTGGGACTGGAGGTCACTGATGATATGCGGCGAAGGGAAGCTATCGTAGGCGGGGAGCAGCAATTTGATGAAAAACATTATCTTGAGGTGCTCCAAAAGTCCTTCGAGCAGATGTTTTATGCCCTTAAGGATGAAGCCTGGCTATCTCTGGTTTTCCATCACAAGGAAACAAAGCTTTGGTATTCCATTCGAGACATGCTCCGCTATATCGGCTTCCAATATGTTAATTGTGTGGCCCAGCCACTTTCCCAGCGGACGTTTGCCAAAATTAAGAATCCTCTAAGAGTTCTAGGTGAGAGCCTAATTGTCAACTTCCAGAAAAGCGCCACCAGGAGAATATCACAGCCAATGTCTCTGCCGATGGCAAATTTGATTAAGAATGTGGCTGAACGAGTGATTTATCGCGAAGGCGGCGCCACCACCGAGGAGATACTGAGAGAGGTAGTGCCCGACCTTTTCGATAACGACCTTTTCTTTGATGCTGCCTCCAAAAGTATAGGTGATATACTGGCAATCCTAGAGAGCGACTTCGAGCTTGATGACAATAACCTTTGGCAAATCAAGGCTGGCCGCGAGGTCGGCAACTTCATACCGCCCAAAGACCGCATCAGATACTACGTCATAGGCTATCTGCGGAAAGCAGGCAAGGCAAACTTCGATAGCATTGTGACCACCATTTTGCCGTTGCTTATAAACGGGCATAGACCAACAAAACAGACAGAACAGGATATCGCTGATGTCCTGAATGAGGTGGCTGTCTCTTATGATGGCATCAACTGGGAGCTGAAAGGCAGTGATGAGCTGGTAAGACAGGGGGTTTTGCCGCTGATGTTTGACACTAGAGAACCTTATGTCGCTGAAATACCATCCAGCACCAAACACAACCAGCAAATCTACCGCCTGGCCATACTGTGCCAGAAAGCCGGCTTTATCCCATATATAGGCAAGCAGGAAAGAAGCGACCCAATGCTGGCAGGTCTCAAACCACTAACTTGCCTCAATGTAAAAGCTGAGCCAGTCCAACAAAAACGAATTAAGCAGATTGATATAATCTGGACTCAAGCTGATGGCACACCGGTTTGGGCTTTTGAGATAGAAGAACACACCCCGATTCTAAGCGCCCTGGAGCGTTTTGTGGCTCTACTATCAGCCATGCCAGAGCTTGGCAAAAGCCGCCAGCTAACTATCGTAGCACCGAAAAGCAGGCGGAGAAAGCTCCACCAAGAACTAACAAGCTCATCCTATATTGGACATCCACTTTTCTTGGAAAACAAGATTACCTATATATTCTTTGAAGATTTAGAGGCCGGCTTCTCCAAATATAGCACCAAGGCTAGCTTCCACCTCGAAGACCTCCGCGCCCTGTGCCAACTGCCACCAATATCAGACTAGACAAAAATTACTTGACAGAAAGCAGGTATTATGTTACTTAATAATATATAAGGTTTATTATTATGACTAAAGCAACTTTTAACTTCGATCATAAGAAAGCAACTCAAGCACTCAATCTTTTTGCTATAAAAGAGGGTGGAATAATCAACAAAATGAAGGCGCTTAAGTTGGTTTATCTTGCAGATAGATACCACCTGAGAAAATATGGGCGCCTTATAACTAATGATGTATATTTTGCCCTAGATAATGGACCTGTGGCTTCTGGTGTAAGAGATATTGTAGAAGCAAGTGAATTTATTAGTGATATGGAAAGGAATTATGCAGCTTGTTATCTAATGGAAGAAGATAAATATGAAGTTAAATCCAAAGCACCTTTTGATCATAATGTATTCTCTGATTCAGATATTGAAGCTATTAACTTTGCATGGGAGAAATTTGGTGACCTTGACCAATGGGAACTTAGAGATTTGACCCACAAATATCCGGAATGGTTTAAACACGAGCGTATGTTGCGGTTAAATTCAAGAATCCAAATGGATATTAATGACTTCTTTGATGATCCTAACACCGATGTTGAAAAGTGTTTTGAATTAACTAATAAAGACAAGGAATTAAGGCGAGAACATCTTGAAGAGATAAGTCATCTTGAATCTCTTTGGAGATAAGACTTGCCTGAGACCTACTCTAAAAGACGTATTAAATCCACTATTACGGCTGGCTCTGTTTATTATTACCGTGAGGATAGCTTCAACTCGCCTGACCCCCATTATTTCATAGTTATTAACATTGACACGTTAAGTGACATGGTTATCTTTCTTGTCTGTGCTTCATCCCAAATTGATAGTCGCCGGAGACTTAGAAAGGATTATCCAAATAAAACCTTGGTTGAAATTACACCTAGCCAATATACAGAATTTAGTAAACGGTCAATAATAGATTGCAATGTCGTGTTTGAAGAGAGTGTAGATGAAATTGCGAGTAAGTTATCCCAAAGGAAATTGGAGATAAAACCCGTGATGGGCTTGCGCTTGGTTAAGATGTTGAGGCAAGGTGCAATACTTAGTCCGTTAGTGGAGAATTATATTAAAAAGGCGGCTAGTGTCCCGAATGTGGTGGAAAAAGGAATCGGCATATCCTACCCTATAGGAAAGCCAAATAAAAACAAAGGAGGATATACCGATGGAGAAAGGATACCATAAGGGACAAGAATTGACCATGTCA
>VGNX01000028.1 GCA_016865855.1 Chloroflexota bacterium
TTCGGATTTGTGGAAGGGGAAGTGGCTGGAGATAAAAGTAGCCATTTCCTTTACCTTAGGGCTTACATGACAACCTTTATCCAGTCCCATCTTCTCATCCAGGAGGAAACGGTTCTCACCATTGCTATCTCGATATAGCCTTCGTCTTATCCTGACATCTCCAAAGATAGTACTTACCCGGTGCTCCTTGAGACACTCTACTTTAAGACTTTGGTCCCTTTCCTTCATTAGCTGCTTGTCTATATTCTCCAGCAGAGTCTTGGCTAACTCCTGAGCTAACATACAACTCCACTTAAAGATTTCCTCCTCCCACCTCCCCACATCCCCCTTGAGTTTTACTGCTAACCCGTCTATGCTTTCCATTGAGAGACCTCCTTAATCTAAAGATTAGCCTACTTGAAGCCATCTTTAATTCTGTGAGGTCTCTCTCCTATTTTCAACCCCAACCGACCAAAATGTTACAGTATCAATTGCCGATAGTATAGCCGATTTACACTACCTGTAACTATCTATACTAGTATAAGTGTTCTACGAACGAGCGTTGTATTAATAACCGGCAAGGAGTGGCAGCGGGTTTGGGGTGCTAGTATCTGGCTGCTATCTGGTCAAGTTCAGGGCAGACTAGTCGTGAACCTCTTTTCAAAGCTGACTATGGAGCGGGTGAGCAGATTCGAACTGCCGACGTCTTGCTTGGGAAGCAAGCATTCTGCCACTGAATTACACCCGCGCTGAGAGTTATATTAATGTTGTAATAAGCAGATGTCAAATGAGCTGAAGGGAAAATTGTTTACAAATGGTAAACCTGTCATTCTGAGGGAACCCTTCGCCTTCTGTCATACTGAGGGAGCGAAACGACTGAAATATCTGGCTCAGGATAAACGCCGCGACCGAAGAATCCAGCTAAGATCGAACTCCACGAAGCTAAGGGCCTAGATTTCTCGTTTCAAGATCCTTCGCTGCGCTCAGGATGACATGGAAGAGGGGCTCAGGATGACACGGTTGAGCCTTTGCTAAACACTCTTCTTCAAGGGGGGTGTTTACAAATGTAGCTATGAGGCTTTAGCCTCGCTATAAAAAGGCGACTCTAAAGGGTCGCAACTACATTGTAAATAGAATATTGATAAACGTTCTCTTAAAGAGGCACATCGCATTAAGGGGACAATCACTTTGTTAGCCAGCCAGGGGTCTTTGCCCCGGTGGAGGAGTTATTGCCGGGGATATAGGGCTTAACATCCAGCACTGGCGTCCCATCTATAGCATCAAGGCCTATGACTTTGAGAACATTATCCCGGCGTTCCAGCAGTTTGACGGTAGTTATACCTATTGGATTGGGGCGTGCCGGGCTGCGGCTGGCAAAGACACCGACGAGGGGCAGGTCAGGGTTGGCTTTGGGATGTACTTTTATTACTGAGCGCTGCGATGGGGGTACTTTGTGCATCCAGTAGATGACGATGATGTGGGAGAATTCGTCTATCCGGCTGAGGGCTTCCTTCAAGTCCTCCTTGATTATTATCTCGGAGGTAACCGTTTGCCAGTCTTCTCTTTTCGGTTCTTTTATGCTGTTTTTGACGAAGCCGATTGGTGTTAGATTTATTTCCACTGGTGTGTACAGTCGGGCTGGCTAAAGCAGTCTACTTTGTGAAATATATACCTTTGTTTTAAGAGGAGCGTGACTACGACAGAGGTGCTAGTGTCAGCAGTTTCCTGGCGATGTCCGGATATTGGGCAATAAAAAGTAACTCATCCTCGACAAGCGGCTTCTGTGCACACACATTAGCGTATCTTACCAGTTCCAGAATTTTCTCTGCCTCTGCGGCGTTAGCAAATGATACCTCTATTTTCTCCTCTATCTCCTCTTCTATTTCTCCTCCCATCCTCTCTTGTATTTTTCTCATTATATGCCTGAAGCCTGAAATACCTCCATATTCGCCCGAGCATATCTCTCTACCTGTTTCTACAGTGACTGGTGTGCCTCTGCCTAGCTCGGTATAATCATATAACTCATAATTTTGTGGGTCTTTCAGAACTCCGTCGGCATGGATGCCAGAAGCATGGGCGAAGGCATTGGCTCCGACCCCGGGCTGGTTTATCGGGATGGGAACGCCGAAAGCGTAGCTAGCAAAGTTGGCTGTTTTCCACGATTTTGATAGGTCAATCGGTCTGCCTAGTTTATATTTACCAGCAAAACCTTTAGATTTGGTTATTGCCAAAACTGTAGCTAGAAGGTCGGCATTACCAGCTCGTTCTCCGATGCCGTTAACAGTTGTATTAATATAAGCGTCTTGCCCGCCATCAATAGCGCCTTTAGCTCCAGCAATGGAAGTAGCTACGGCCATACCAAGGTCGCCATGACAGTGAATCTCAATCGGCATGGATACTTCCTTGGCCAGCGCATTCACAGTCTCGTAAATGGTGAATGGATTATCGTAGCCAAGAGTATCACAGTACCTAAACCTGTCAGCGCCGTGCAATTTGGCTTGTGAGGCGAACTTGATTAAGTAAGCTAAGTCTGTTCTTGAGGCATCCTCGGCGTTCACACCTATGGATTCGGTACCATGTGAACGAGCAGCATCTACAGCCTCAACCATCATCTGTGTGATGTCGTCCTTTGTCTTTCTGCCTAGAAACTTACCTTGAATCATTTGCTCAGATGTCGAGATTGAGACGTTGAGGTGCTTTAACTTCGGGACGAGCTTGAAAGTTGTTTCAACGTCTTCTACCGTTGCTCTAATCCACCCGCCCAAGCGAATAGGTTGCAAAACGCCCATTTCAGCTAGCTCAAGGTTTGCCTTGATATAATTTGTTTCATGTTTAGTGGTAGGAAAGCCAAGCTCTGACTGGAAAACACCCATCTCATTCAGATAAATATTTATCATTGTTTTTTCCAGTTTGGATAGGCCTAGTTTGGCTGTCTGAACGCCGTCTCGGTTGGTTACATCAATTATATAAATCTTTCCCATCACATACTCCGGAAAAAATAGTCTGTCGAGTTAGGTAAATATTCTATCTAACTAAGAACAACCTGTGATTTTATCTAATTTGGCAACAAAAATATTATATATCATCCGAGGGGGGCTTGACAAAATGTAAAGAATGTGCTATTGTATTTTTTGTCCCGAGTAATCAAGCTAAGACCGGGGAGGCAGAGGAGCTGGTGCGAGGTAGGCGAAGGCCGAAAAGTGCCAGAATGATGAGGAACCGGGAAGGGCAAGGTTACTTGGGGCATTTTTTTATTTCTTGCCATCCTCTTCAATCAGTTTAGGTTTAAGCACACCGATAAAAGGTAGATTTCTATATTCCCCGTGGTAGTCCAACCCATAACCGACGACGAATTCATCGGGGATCTCAAAGCCTATGTAGTCGAGCGGGACGTCAATAAGGCGGCGGACTCGCTTATCCAGCAAAGTGCAAACACGCAGGCTGGCTGGGTTATGCGATGCCAGGTGGTTAAGAACGTAGTTTAATGTCATCCCGGTGTCTACGATGTCTTCGACCATCAGCACATCAAGCCCGGCTATGCTGGTATCGAGGTCTTTGGTTATCTTTACTGCTGACTCGTCATCGGTGCCATAATATGAGATTGCCATAAAGTCCACGTTAAGTGGTAGGGTGATGTGTTGCATTAGGTCGGCCATGAAGCACATGACACCTTTAAGGATACCGACAAGGACCAATTTCTTCCCCATGTAATCGCGTGATATGCGTTTTGCCAAGGCTTTAACACGCCGTTGGATTTGAGTGTGACTGAAAAGGACTAGGTCTATCCCTTTCACCTTTGTTCCACCCAGACGTCCGTAGCCGTATTTGGCTAGTAGTCTGAGGTAATCGCTCTTGTTGAGAAGCTTAATGTTGATCTCAGGATAGAGCTCCCTGAGGCGGCGCAATTTGCGATTCTTCTCTGTAATCAAGCTCTGCTTTAGGGTAGTGAGCTCGATGTAGAGATCTAGCTCTGGTAGGTAGAAGTCGGGAGTAAACATCTCTACCACTTTGCCGTTCTGCCAGGCTAGAGGGAAAGAGCGGGGTTCATAGAGCCACTCAATGCGGTAGAAATCAAGCAATTTGGCGAATTCCTCTTCGCTGGGGTGGCCGAAGCTGGACGGTCTCAGTGAAGATGAAGGTAATTCAGGAGTCTCAGTAAGTTTTCGCCTTTTGGTTACTGTTTCCTCATGTTCTGCTTTCAATACTTGGTAAAGTTCGTTTTTTTCTAAGGCAACGGCGATTATGTTAGCCACAGTGGCCAGGAAATCCTTATCGGCTTGTGAGAATTTTCTCGGTTCGCGAGTGTAGATTCGGATTTCTCCAACTACCTCTCCTCTCTGTGGGATGGGAGCTGCCAGTACGGAGCTTATGCCCTCCATTTCGGCGGCTTCTGGATATTGGGTTCGCTCGTCTTGTGTAGCATCAAAGATAGCTACTAGTTTACCATTTAGTACTTCAGGGAGGCTTCTACTGGCTTTCAATGCGCCCTTTCGGAGATACAGGTCGCTGAGGCCATAGGCGGCTATGATGTCTAAGTGTTCCTTTTGGGGATTCAGAAGCATTATGGAGCATCCAGCAGCCTTCAATGCTTTGGCTGCGCTTTTGGCCGCAGAATTTAGGACATTTTTCAAAGGTAGAGGCGAGTTAGCGGTCCTGGCTATTTGCTTGAAGGCTTGAGAGTAGCTATGCTCGCGGTTATCCACAACTGCTTCCCTTTAGAGTATGCTTTTGCCACCTACCCACACTTAGTATAGCCGCAACTGGGGCAAATATGGCAGCCCTCCTGGTAAATCAGGATGTTACCACACTCAGGGCATTGCCCTGCCCAGTTCTTAGCTACCCCAAAGTCCTTGGAGGTGTCCGTGTCTTTGGCTTTAGTGTATTTCTCTAGTACGCTGGCGATAGCATCAGCGCAGGAGAGAACAGCACGCCCTTCCTCCCAGGCGACAGACGGGCATCGAATGCCACGCAGGTGTTTGGCTACAGAGCCCAGGTCGATGCCTGACCTTAAGGCTAAGGAGATTAGTCGGCTGGTAGCTTCCAGTTGTGCCGAGGCACAACCGCCGGCTTTTCCTAGGCTGGAAAAGACTTCACAGATACCTTTGTCGTCGAAGTTTACGGTGACATATATGTAACCGCAACCGGTGGTTACTCGCTCGGTAATTCCTTTGGTAACTTTGGGTCGTGACCTTGGTGTGAGCTTGGCTTCACGTGGCTCTTCTATGTGAGCAATGTTTAGAACCTGGCTTTCGCGGCTTCGGTCTCGGTAGATGGTTATCCCTTTCAATCCAAGCTTGTAGGCAAGCATGTATACTTGAGCTACATCTTCCGTTGTGGCTTCGTGCGGAAGGTTGACTGTTTTGGAAACGGCGCTATCGGTGAACTTCTGGAAAGCTGCCTGCATTCTCACGTGCCACTCAGGCGTTATGTCATGAGCGGTGACAAAGACGTCTTTTACCCAATCGGGTACATTCTCAACATCTCGCAGCATTTTCCCCTCAGCGAGCTGTTGCATTAGTTCCGGGGAATAGAAGGCCTCTTTCTTGGCTGTTTCTTCGAAGTAGGGATTGACTTCTATTAGTTGTTGGCCGTCCAGGATATGGCGAGTATAACTGAGGGCAAAGAGGGGCTCGATGCCACTAGAACAGCTGGCAATTATGCTTAATGTCCCGGTGGGGGCAATGGTAGTCCGCGAAGCATTCCTAGGTTTTAACCCGTTGTTTGTATCGTAAATGCTGCCTTTGAAAGCAGGGAATAGGCCTCGTTCCTCTCCCAGTCTCACTGATTCCTTGGTCGCCTCTTCAGATATAAAGCGCATGACGTTCTCAGCCACTTCTAATGCTTTATCAGAGTTGTAGGGGATGCGGAGCTTGATCAATATATCAGCAAATCCCATGACGCCAAGCCCTATCTTTCTGGTGGCTTTGGTCATTTTCTCGATTTGAGGCAGTGGGAATTTATTAACATCTATGACATCATCGAGAAAGCGGATACCCAGCCTGACAGCCTGGCCCAGCTTGCCATAGTCAATTTCAGGTTTGCCGTCTTCGTTTTTGACCATTTTGGAGAGGTTGATTGAGGCTAAATTACAGGACTCAAAGGGCAGTAAAGGTTGTTCACCGCAAGGATTGGTGCTCTCTATTTTGCCTAAGTTTGGTGTAGGATTATTCTTGTTTACGTTATCAATGAAAACGATGCCAGGGTCACCAGTACGCCAGGCCGTCTCTGTGATTTTTCTAAAGACCTCTCTAGCGTTGAGTTTTTCGACCACCTCTTTGGTATGTGGATTTACTAGATTGTACTCCCTGTCCTTTTCTATAGCCTCCATGAACTCGTTGGTTACGGCGACCGATAGATTGAAGTTAGTTAGCGCTCTTTGGTCTTCTTTAGCTGTGATGAAGTCCAGGATATCGGGATGGTCGACGTTGAGGATAGCCATATTGGCACCTCGGCGCATGCCACCCTGCTTGATTACATCGGTAGCTGTGTCGAAGGCTCGCATAAAAGATACTGGACCGCTAGCGACACCGCCGGTGGAACCCACCCTGTCTCTCTTTGGTCTGAGACGGGAAAAGGAGAAGCCGGTGCCGCCGCCGCTTTTGTGGATTAAAGCTGTGTATTTTACAGCATCAAAAATTGATTCCATGGAATCCTCAACAGGTATAACGAAACAAGCTGAGAGTTGTCCCAGTTCTCGTCCGGCATTCATTAGGGTTGGGGAATTGGGCAGGAATTCCAGAGATGTCATGAACTGATAAAACTTCTCTTCCCAATCGACAATGTCTGCCTTGGGGTTGTAGACATGTTCAGCTGAGGCAATATGCTTGGCGACACGTCGGAACATCTCATCTGGTGTCTCAATGACCTTTCCCTGGCTATCTTTTTTCAAATACCTCTTTTCCAAGACTGTAAGAGCGTTTTGAGTTACTTCTACCCTCAGTTTAGCTTTGGTCTCCGTCTTGGGCGCTGGTTTTTCTGCTATTTTAATTTTCGTGGCTTTCGGTTTGACTTCAGCCTCTAATTTAGGCGCGGGCGGCTCTGCTATCTTGGTCTTCTCAGCCAGGATTTCTTGAACTGCCACTTCGATCTGGGAGGCAGATGGTGTCTGCTTTTTTTCCTGCCTCGGGACGAGGTGTTCCATTCCCGGTAAGGCTGGTCTTGACTCTAGTCTTTGAATTACTTGACCAGTGAGTTCCTCGAGCAGTTTCCTATCATTTATGCCCGTAGACTCAGCAGCCGCGAAAATAGCCCGGGCGATGCGGTTATGATTGGAGGTTCGGGGTTGATTCTTATTCTGTCGAGCAGCCACTTACCTCCGCCTCCGATGACGTTGCCCCAAGATGGTCAGTTCTTCTTGTGATAAGAGTGGCAGTTGACCAGCTGGTGGTGCCTTGGATTCAGTGTCTACAAGAGTATCTACTGCCTGTTTTAATGCGGCAATGTCGGTGAACTCGCGGTAGACGCTGGCAAAGCGAATATAGGCTATATGGTCTAGCTCCTGCAGCCTTTCCATTACCATGTCGCCGATGACGGAACTGGGGACTTCGGTTTTGCCCAGGCGATAAAGATCAGCTTCGATATTGTCCACAAGCTTATCGATATTACCGGTCGGCAGTGGGCATTTTTCACAGGCTTTGCGAATGCCGGCCAGCAGTTTATCTCGGTTGAACTCCTCGCGCCTGTTGTCTTTTTTAATTACAAAAAGATTTCTGGATTGCATATGTTCGTAGGTAGTAAAGCGGGTTCCACAATGAAGACATTGACGGCGACGTCTAATGCCATCACCTATGCTCCTGGAGTCGATTACCTTTGATTCAGCATCACCGCAATAGGGACATTTCATCAGGATACCCCTACAAAGTGTGGTATAGAGATATTTTATACCAATATATAGGTGGTGTCAAGCAGGATATAGACATAAAATGAAACAAGAAGTAAAAAATAGAGCGGCAATTTGGGTTGCCGCTCTATTGGGGGAGGGTGGAGGGTTGGTGGAGGGTTAGCGGGGTGCTCTGGCCTGGGGTGAGGGCACTGGTTGGGCAGCGGGGTAATGCGACGAACGACGGAGGAATGAGGGGACGTCGAGGCTATCTTCAGCTACACCTCGTAGTAAACGACGCAACTCAGCTTCAGTGGGGACTCCGGCTCCGTATTGAGCGGTGAAACCGGTGGCAATAATGGTGATCTGTACCTCGTCATCCATTTGCGGATTAAAGACGACGCCGAAGACGATGTTTGCATCTGGGTCGACCGCTTGGGCAATGACTTCCGCAGCCTCATTACACTCGAACAGTGTGAGGCTGCTGCCGCCGGTAACATTGAATAGTACTCCCTTGGAGCCATTTATGGAAACATCGAGTAATGGGCTGGCAAGGGCAGCTCTGGCAGCCTCAACAGCTCGGTTCTGGCCGCTGCCTCTGCCTACTGACATCCAGGCAGGCCCGGCGTTCTTCATTATTGACCTGATATCGGCGAAGTCGAGGTTGATTAATCCGGGGACGGTTACCACTTCGGCAATAGCTTGAACTGCCAGTCGGAGCACATCATCAGCTAGTCTGAAGGCATTGTCTACAGTGGTCTTGGCGTCACAAAGCTCAAGAAGACGGTCATTGGGTATGATAACCAGGGTATCTACTTTGTCGCACAGCTGTAGTATGCCTTCCTCGGCTACTTTGTTTCGGCGAGTACCTTCAAAACTGAATGGCTTGGTTACGATGCAAATAGTTAAGGCGCCACTCTGTCGGGATACATCGGCAACAACCGGGATGCCGCCGGTGCCAGTGCCACCGCCCATTCCCGCAGTGACAAAAATCATGTCAGCACCGGAAATTACCTCATTAATCGTTTGCCGGCTCTCTTCGGCTGCTTCAGCACCAATGGTGTGGTCGCCACCGGCACCTAGCCCACGTGTCAGCTTCTCGCCCAGCTGGACACGCACAGGGGCTTCAGACAGCGCCAAAGCCTGGGCATCGGTGTTCATGGTGATGAATTCCACGCCTTTGATGCTTTCACGGACCATCCGGGTGATAGCGTTGGAGCCACCACCGCCAATGCCTATAGCTCTGATTCGAGCTGGTGCGTTGGAAAATGTTGACTTTGCCATCTTTTTTAATTAGCCTCCTTCCTTTTTATGTATTTTTAGACACCGAAGAATTTCTTCAGTAATGTCATGAAACCATCAAGGGCACCATTCCTCTTTTTGGCTTCCCAGGTTGGTTTACCATGATTTCTCGTTCCCCAGAGAAGGAGCCCAACCCCGGTGGACTGAGCTGGGTCATGGAGGATGTCAGTAATGCCATACACACCCATAGGCTCACCAATCCTTGCTTGAATACGTATGGTTGCCTTGGCTAGAGCTTCGAACCCGGCCAGGTTGGAAGAACCGCCGGTGAGAACCAGGCCGGCTGGAGCTATTGAGGCATAGTTAGAGTCAGGCATTTCGAGGAGAATTAGCCTCAGCAGTTCTTCCATGCGGACTTTGATGATATTACATAGATCACGGTAGGAAACGCTGTGCCCGTCTTCAACAGTCAGTGTGGACTCTTGATTTTTACTTAGTACCTCAGGATAGACGTTACCATATTTCTTTTTCATAGCTTCGGCGATTTCAAAGGGTAAACCCAGGCCGATTGAGAGATCACTGGTCACCTGGTATCCAGCTACCGGAATGATTGATGTATGGTAGATACTTCCGTCTTTGAATACAGCGATGTCAGTGGTGCCACCGCCAATATCAGCCAGGATGACTCCTACCTCTCTTTCTTCTGGTGTCAGTACTGCTTCACCGCTGGCTAGCGGCTCCAAAATGAGGTCCTGGATTTCGACCCCAACGCTCCGAATACATTTGACCAAATTCTGGACTGAGGATACGGCAGCGGTGATGATGTGGGTTTCCACATCCAGCCTGAAGCCATGCATGCCTACCGGATTCTTAATTCTTTCCTGATTGTCTAAGGCATAGTTGCGAGGTATGGCGTGGAGTATCCTTCTGTCATCCGGGATATTAACCTGCTGGGCAGAAGACAGGACTCGCTTAAGGTCTTCGTGTCTAACCAAGCGGTCATTGCGTGGTATAGCCACTACCCCATGGCTGTTGTGCGAGCTTACGTGTCTGCCTGTGACACCTACATAGGCAGATTCCACTTTTAGCCCGCTTGCCTGTTCAGCTCGCCTTATCGACTCGGCAACCGATTCTCTGGCTTCTTCTACGTTGACCACCATACCTTTATGCATGCCATGCGATGGCACGAGACCGACCCCTAAGACCTGCATATTGCCTCCGGAATCGAGAGTGCCAGTAATGGTGCATATTTTGGTTGTGCCAACATCAATAGCCGAAATGATCCTCTTCATCGTAGTGTTTCCTTCCTTTAATTTTATTTAAGGTCAATTTGCCTCCCATGAGTAAGTTTTGTAATTATCAAAGGCGCTCGGCTACTCTAAGCTTGGCGCTGCGACTGCGAGGATTAAGTTTAATTTCGGTCAGAGATGGCGTGATAGCCTTCTTTGATATTATTTTCAGACTGGGCATATGCCCACATTGACAGACTGGAGTGTCCGGTGGGCAAAGGCATCCTTTGCTTTCTCGAATCATGAATTGTTTGGCTATGCGGTCTTCCAAAGAGTGGTAGCTGATAACTACCAGCCTGCCTCGGTGGTCGAGGCAATTGACAGTTTGCTTCAGGGCTGTGGCTAGATTTTCCAGTTCGCGATTAACAGCGATGCGCAATGCCATAAAAGTCCTAGTGGCTGGGTGGATCTTGCCGTGACGGCTGCCGATAGCTTTTTCTACTACGCTGGCTAGTTGGAGCGTGCTGCTTATAGGGCGGCTCTTTCCAATACACCGTGCTATCCGCTTGCTGTAACGCTCCTCACCATAGGTTTTGATGATTTGACTTAACTTATCCTCGGGGAGATTATTGACAATATCGGCCGCAGTTAATTCCTGGGCTGGACTAAAACGCATATCCAGTGGTCCATCATGCTGGAAGCTAAAACCGCGTTCAGAAATCTCAAGCTGTGTGGAGGAGAGACCGAGGTCGAAAAGAATTCCATGTACAGGCAAGAAGTTGTTTTCTCTGCAGATGGTCTCAAGATTAGCGAAATTGTCATTTATTATGATAGTTGAGCCAATATAGTCGGCTAGTCTGGGCTTAGCTATGTTGATAGCTTCGGGGTCGGCATCTATGCCCAGAAGTTGTCCATCAGGCAGAATCTTTTCCAGGATGGCTGAAGCATGCCCACCTGAACCTAAAGTGCAGTCAATATAGCGTTTTCCCGGTTTAGCCTGTAATGCTTCTACGGCCTCGCTAAGCAGCACTGGTTTATGAATAGGTATAGCCATGGTTAGACTCATCGCTGTTCCTCAAGGCTTTCTATGATTTGCCATAGTTGCTCTTCAGCCAGTGTCTTTTCTGAGTTCCAAAAAGTTGGGTTCCATATTTCGATACAATTGTTAGCACCGACTACGACGGCAGTATCACCTATTTCAGCGCGATTGCGTAAAATAGATGGCAGAGCTATCCTTCCCTGACCATCGAGCGAAAGGCTGAAGGCTGTACCGAACATAGCCCGGTTCATCGTCCTGAATTTACTCGATGGCACAGCCTGAGCTGACAAAGTGTCCGCCACCTTGTGCCATTCAGCCACTGGATAGATGACGACGCACTTCTCTAGTCCTTTAGTCAACACTAATTCACCCCCCAGTTCTTGTCTGAACTTAGGGGGCAGAGGCAATCTACCTTTATTGTCGACTTTGTATTCGTATTCGCCTAGGAACATATCTGCTTCCAACTAGTGTTTAGGCCAGTACAGCTTCCCCTTCTAGCTGCTTTTCTAGGACCCTTATTTCATTCCAATCTAATCTAGCTAGTTCTTCGATGTATTCCTGTGTCTGCGGGTCACTAGCCAGTGAGTAAGTGATCAGGTCATTGCCATCTTGTTGCTCTTGGAGTATACCTTTTTCGATTAAAGACCTGATTGCTTCTCTCAAGTTAATCTTGGCGGTGTCTAGGGCGCTGGCAATTGTATAGAGGCTTAGCCTGGCTCGGGGATGCCGTGCCCAAAAGCGGATCAATTGGAGTTCAAGGTTGGTGCGGCTGTTCTCCTTTAGAAAATGGAACAACTTGCTATTGGCTACTCGATATTGAATGCAATCAATTACCATGATAACTTCTCCTTTTACCACTTTTTCCCACTGTTTACCATTATGAACATACTTTACCCACTTTGTCAATACCCTTCCCACCAAAATTCCCACTATTTTCATAAATTTTTCCGGGTTTTTGATTTTAGCCAGGTTACGTTTCTCAATAAGTAGTGATTTTATTTTAGATAACCTCAATATCTTGTGTCATCATGGTTAATTGTGCTTACTTTAGGGGAGTACTAAAGTATGGGTCGATTTTTGCGGTTTTGAGCTTTAGCTTCGGTATGGTAAAATAGGCAGATGTTAGCTGGCATCCTTGTCATCAGTGATAGGGGGTGGCGTGGTGAGCGACTCGACAAGAGTGGGCAGGTTGCCAAGGAATTTATCAGCCGGCTGGGCATTGAGGTGGCCAAATATGAGGTTGTGTCTGATGAGGCGGAGATTATTTCAAAGAAACTTAGAGAATGGTCTGATGCAGTTGGGCTTGACCTTATCGTAACTAGCGGTGGAACTGGATTATCTCCCAGAGATGTCACACCGGAGGCTACGCTAGAAGTGATTGATAAAATTATTCCTGGTTTGACTGAGGCTATGAGAATGGATACGATGAAGAGAAAGCCTGAGGCGATACTTAGTCGCGCTGTCGCAGGTAGCCGTGGCAAGTGTTTAATTGTTAATCTTCCGGGCAGCCCTAAGGCGGTGAAGGAATGCCTGGAGGTCATCCTACCTGTTTTGCCTCACGCACTAGAGATTCTTGGGGGCAAAACATCTGAATGTGGTCATGATGAGGCTAGTTGAATGCGCATTGATATCCTGACATTGTTCCCCCAGATGTTTGATGGTTTGCTTAGCTGTAGCATTATCGGGAGGGCCACAGAACGCGGCCTAGTTGATATTAAGCTTCATGATATTCGTGCTTATACCCATGACAAGCATCATATTGTGGATGACTATCCTTACGGTGGTGGAGCTGGAATGGTGCTCAAGCCCGAGCCTATTTTTGAAGCTGTGGAGGGTATCAATGAGGAACTCGGCTTGTCATCGGCGTCGACTATTCTGCTCAGTCCACAAGGTCGACTTTTTAATCAGGAGATTGCCCGGAAGCTAGCTGGTTGTCAGAATCTCATTCTTATTTGCGGCCATTATGAGGGTGTTGATGAGAGAGTGGCCGAGCATTTGGTCAGTGATGAGATTAGCATTGGCGACTATTTACTCAGCGGTGGTGAAGTGGCAGCCATGGCAGTGGTGGACTGTGTGGTTAGACTGTTGCCTGGAGTGCTTGGCTCTGAGGCATCTTTAGCGGAGGATTCGCACATTGGAAGTCTATTGGAGTATCCGCAGTATACTCGTCCGGCAATATATCGTGGCTGGACAGTACCTGAAATTTTGCTTTCTGGAGATCACGGTGAGATTGCTCGATGGCGACGCCAGCAAAGCCTGCTGCGGACTGCGAAGCGGCGTCCGGATCTTATGGGAAAAGCTGTGCTTTCCCCGGAAGATAAGAGACTGCTTAGTGAAGCCTTTGAAATCAATTTATAGAAGGGATGTAGCTAGAAATGAATGTCAATTCTATCAGCCAAATTAAGGTAAATCCTAACATACCTCAAATTAGCCCCGGCGATACAGTAAGGGTTAGTTTTAAGGTTAAAGAAGCTAGCAGGGAGCGTGTTCAGACACTGCTTGGACTGGTAGTTCGGGTTAGGAGAGGGGCTGGCGGTGGTAACTTTACGGTTAGACGAGTTACTTATGGAGTTGGTGTGGAGCACACCTTTCCCTTTGCCTCCCCGTTTTTGGAGAAAGTTGAGGTGGTACGGCATGGCAAAGTTCGCCGTGCCAAACTTTATTACATACGCCGGCTTAGTGCCAGAGAGGCACGCCTCAAAGAGAGACGGGAGAAGATTGCTGAAAAAGCTGGTGTTGTAGAGGCCGTGGGTGAAGAGGGTGAAGTTGAAGAAGCTGTGGTTGAGGAGGGTGTGGCTGGAGAAGTTGAAAAAGTGGAATGAAATATGCGGAAGTGGCGGTCAATTCGCCTATCGCTCAACGCCGTAGCTTTTGTTATTCAATACCCCCTGAGCTAAAGATCGATGTCGGACAAGCCGTCTGGGTGCCTTTTGGCTCTAAGATTCTTCAAGGCATTGTTGTCAAGGTAAGCGATTATCCCTCATTTGAGGTCACTAAGGAAATCAGTGGTCTTATCACATCTTTTCCTTTATTGTCTTTGGCCCACCTTGAGGTTGTCTTCTGGTTGAATAAGTATTACCTTTCACCTCTCTTTGATGCTGTGGCCTTGATGTTGCCTCCTGGGTTTGAGCGACGGTTAGCCACCTTTTTGCAACTTTTGCCAGATCATGTTGATTTATCGCAGCTTAATCCCGAGCAGATACAGGTTATACGTCTTCTTGAAAACAAGGATAGGGTTGACATAAGAGAATTGGAGCGGAAGTTTGGGAAAAAGAAAACCGAGTCGATTACGCAACAGCTTCTGCGGCGGTGTCTGATGGTGAAAAGCCAACAACTCGAAGAAACTAAAGTAAAGCCAAAGCTAGTTACTCATTTGAAGCTACAGATTGACCCAGGTGAGGCTGAGGCGGAAGTTATTCGACTGAGGAAAGCTAAAGCTGATAAGCAAGCAGCGGTTCTCGAGTTCCTGATTAAGCGGCCTCAACCTGTCCCTTTGGCTGAACTCAGGAAGTCTATTGCTTGCCAGAAGGTGGTTATTGAGTCTTTGAAAAATCGTGGCTTGATTTCTGTGGTGGAGGTTGAGGTCAGGCGTGATCCTTTAGCTCATCTTAGAATTGCTCCGACATTGCCGCCGAAGCTTACTTCATCTCAGGAGGCAGCCTGGCAGAGAATTCAAAGTTGTATAGTTCAGCGGAACCTGCACAGGTCACCGTCAGTTTTTCTGCTTCACGGGGTTACAGGCAGCGGCAAGACTGAGATTTACCTTCGAGCTTTGGCTGAATTTGTAGCTCAGGGCAAGCGAGGCATTTGTCTTGTTCCGGAAATTGCGCTCACGCTACAGACGATAGAGCGCTTTGCCTCTCGTTTCCCCGGTCGTGTCGCTGTGATTCACAGCGGGTTGTCTTTAGGTGAGCAGTTTGATGAGTGGCATCGAATAAAGGAAGGTGGATGCGATGTAGTCATCGGTCCGAGGAGTGCCCTTTTTGCACCTCAGCCTGACCTCGGATTGATTGTTATTGATGAAGAACATGAGTGGACGTACAAGCAGTCCGATAAGTCACCACGGTACCATGCCCGAGATGTGGCTATAAAATTGGCTGAACTTACTGGTGCTGTAGTTATTTTGGGGAGCGCTACACCTGACATGGAGACTTTTTACAGGGCGCAACAGAGCGAGTATCAGCTTATTGAGCTCAAAGAGCGCATTACGCCGTATGGTCCATCACCTTTGCCTGAAGTTGAGGTTGTGGATTTAAGAGACGAACTGAAAGCCGGGAATCGGAGCCTTTTTAGTCGCTCTCTGGTTGGAGCCATGACTGAGGTTCTGGCTCACCATGAGCAGGCGATCTTGTTTCTCAATCGGCGTGGCACGGCCACCTTTGTTCAATGTCGGGACTGCGGCTTTGTTTTCCGCTGCTCACATTGCACAGCATCTCTTACCTATCACTCGGCAACAAGGAAGTTAGTTTGCCATCATTGTCGTTATTCCGTTACTCTGCCTGTGGAATGTCCTCAGTGTCTTAGCCATCGCCTCAGATTTTTGGGCATTGGTACTCAAAGGGTGGAGGAAGAAGTCCGGCATTTTTTCCCACAAACTCGCATTCTTCGCTGGGATAGAGATGTAACTTCTGGTCGGCGAGCACATGAGGAACTCTTGACTAAGTTTCGAGCCCATGAGGCTGACGTACTTATAGGTACTCAAATGGTAGCCAAGGGATTGGACTTGCCTCAGATAACATTGGCTGGGGTGATAAGCGCTGACACTGGTTTGAATTTACCTGACTTTAGGGCTGGGGAGCGTACTTTCCAGCTCTTGTGTCAGGTAGCTGGCAGAGCGGGGCGAGGCTTCACACCAGGAAGGGTCATTATACAGACTTATAGTCCAGAGCATTACGCGATAAGGGCAGCGTCAAAGCACGATTATCTAACCTTTTATGCTCAGGAGATAAATTATCGTCGCAAGTTTGGTTATCCGCCTTTCAGCCAGTTGGCCAGCCTCACTTTTAGTCATACTAATGACATCGCTTGTCTCAAAGAAGCAGAGAGGACGAGCCGCTTGCTTGCTGCTGAAAAAGATAGGAGAGGCATGCCTGATTTGCGGTTGATTGGCCCTGTGCCGGCTTTCGTACCTCGAGTTAGAGGACATTATCGATGGCAGCTAGTTCTTTGTGGGACTGGCTTGGATGACTTCTTGACGGACATAGCATTTCCTCGAGGGTGGGTTGTGGACATGGATCCAGTAGGTATGGTTTAATGGGTTGCAAAATGGCAGTTCGTGGTATTCGTGTTTTGCCAGATCCTGTGCTTAGACAAAAAGCCAAAAAGGTAACCATAATTGATAGGTCTGTCCAGCGGCTTATCGATGACATGATAGAGACTATGAGGGCAGCTTCTGGGGTTGGTTTGGCTGCACCTCAGGTCGGCACGCCGCTGAGAATAGCTGTGATTGAGATGCCAGGTAGTGAAGTTATGGTTTTGATTAATCCGGAGATAGTCAAAAGGCAGGGCGAGCGCTTGGTACAAGAAGGCTGCTTGAGCATTCCGGGGTATCAAGGGGAAATTAAGCGTTCAGTTTGGATTAAGGTCAAAGCTCAGGATAGACAGGGGCGGAACATCCGTCTCAAAGGGGAGGAGCTCCTAGCTCAAGCATTAGAGCATGAGATAGACCATATTAACGGGGTATTATATGTTGACCGTGTGGAGGGGCCAGATAAGTTGTGGAAGTTAGTACCTGAGTCAGGTCAGGAAGGGCTTTAGTTTCTGCCTTTGTTAGTCTATCCCTGCCATTCCATTTCGATAACAAATCTGCCAGTTAAGCCTTCCACTTCCACATTATAGAAGCCGGGCGTGCTTTTGGTTATGTTAAAGGCTACCCTCTGATTTTCACCTGGACCTAGACTAATCTCTTCGGTGCTTTCGACGGCGCCCTTTAATTTAAGTACCATGGTGTAATTGCCGGCGACCTCTCCGTTGTTGGTTACTATGGCACTGATGGTAACTTTTTCCCCCTGTTTGACGCGCTCTGGTGCTATGACCAGATTGCTCACGGAAAAATTCGCTGGGACTAGGGGTACAACGGTAAATGCACCGCCCAAGCCATCTACCTCTGCATAGTAATCACCTCCAGCATCCTTAATTATCGTGAAAGTAGCGGATTGGCTTGCTCCGGGCGATAACATTAGATCAGTTATGTTTTCGACCATGCCATTGATTCGCAATACCACACTATAGGTGCCTGCCTCTGAGCCATTGTTGGATACTATGGTATTGATGGTTATTGGCTCCCCGGATTTTACCTGGTTCGGTGTGATGGTCAGATTGCTTACCGAGAATATAGGTCTTCTGGCGTATTGTGGGTATGGGGCAGCCATTGGTCCTGGTGCCGGAAATGGTCCTGGGGTAGGGAATTGCCCCGGCATTTGAAACTGTTCTGGCACTGGAAATGCTCCTGGAGCCTGGGTTGGCATTGCGGTTGGATGCCCAATTGGTGGGCTGATTGAGCCAGGGCCTGGGATTGGAGTTGGAATTGGCGTTGCTGCTTGCATAGATGGTAGCCCTTGTTTACCTTTTGTGCCTTTAATAGTTGATCCAGGCTGCTTCTTGCGTGATGGCATGACGGTAAGCAGTATGACTAGCACGAGCAATACGACGATTATGGCGACAATGGTTATCCATATCTCTTTAGGGAAAATACCCCAGAAGGATGTTGTTGCGGAGGGCGTTGTTACAGTGAAAGACCCAGATAGGCCATTTAAGTCTACTTTGTAGTCTCCTGGTGCACCTGCGATAACTGTGAATTCTACAGGTTGACTGGCTCCAGCAGCCAGGGATCCTTCCTCGGTGTCTTTGAGTTCGTCGTTTATCTTTAGCTCTACATTATAAGTGCTTTCTGTGTTATCAGTGTTTGCTATTACAGCAGTGATGGTAACGGATTCTCCTTCTGTGACGGACTTTGGGCTGATGCTTAGGTCTGTCACCTCAAAATTATCCTGGGCACTAACTGAAACGGTAGCAGCCAAGACAAGAGCTAGTATCGAGATTACTGGCAGCATACAAAGCAATTTTCTCATGCTTGCCTCCTATAGTCCTTCATGGTTCAGATGCCTAATACTCTACGCCAAAACGGGCTATAAATCAATAGGCTGAGTAAGGGGGCGGTTGGTTTTGAGATTTCTGATCTTAGTTGTTATTCAGAGGCAAAGTAAAGGCGAAGGTGTTGCCGTTGTTTTCTTTGCTTTCAATCCATATTTTACCGTCGTGTAGCTCTACCAGATGTCGACATAGGGCAAGACCTAAGCCTATTCTAGAAATCTGTTTGTCTTTATCCCCTTTGAGCCGGTAATAAGGCTGGAAGAGCTCACGCTGCTCTTCTGGTGGTATGGAGGGGCTGCTATCTTGAATTTTGATGACCATGTATCTGGCTTGTTTATCTGTCGACACAGATATGTTGCCGCCATTTGGCGTCAGCTTTGTGGCATTGGATATGAGATTGTGCAAAACCTGCTCTACCCTTAAAGGGTCAGCAATGATTTTTGAGGAATGTGGTACTAGATTTAAAGTTAAGGATTGGTTTCGGCTGCGAACAGCTGGCAATAGCTGGTCGACTACTCTATAAACAATGGTATCGATATCCGTCGGCTCAAGTTCCAAGTGGAAACCTTCAACTTGTAATTTAACCAAGTCTAACAGCTCTAAAGTTCGAGCCTCAAGGTAATGAGACGAAGCTAGAATGTTGCTAATTAACTTGGTTTTAGGGTCATCGTGTTGGAGAGCTAACTCTTCAGCTAACAGACTGGCCGAGGTAGTAATCGAGGTTAATCGGCTCTTGAACTCGTGGGCCAGAAAGGCGACAAGTTCCAACGTTTGCTTGGCATCACCTGGTAATTGTTTGCTTTGTAGGTTGGGCTGGTTTTCCATAGACCTTGGCTAACATTAACAGGCGGTGCTTCGGGTGTCAATATTTCTGCCGGATGATTTTGTATTTGGTTCTGGGTGATAGGACTAAATTCCCATCCGAGAGGAGACTATTTGGACAGGGCTGACTGGGACAAAATTCTCATAATCTTTCTAAGCGGGCTTGGTCGGTTTTCTGCAGGCTACTTGTCATATTTTACCCACAGCCTCTCGCCATCGGTTACGAACTCGATGGTCCCGTGAGTTGAAGTCATGTAGACTCTGTCACTTCCCAGCCGCTCGGCCAGTCTGTCCACTACTTGGCTGTGTGGGAGACCGAATCTATTGTTGGCGCCTACTGAAATGGCGGCTATTTCAGGATTAACTACAGCCAGAAACTCCGGGGAGGTAGAGGTCCGGCTGCCATGGTGGGCAACTTTCAACACTGTGCTCTTCATATTGGCTCGTTGAGCACCAAGGTACCACTCAGCCTCGCGGCCGATATCAGCGGTGAATAAGAAGCTTACCTTATTCCAGCTTAAGCGTAACACCATACCGTTGTTATCAATGTCATCGGAAGTATTCTGGAGCAAAGGCGACGAAGGGTGGAGTATCTCTATCTTTATCCCGCTTCCGAGGTTGATTTCTTGACCGGCGCGAGCTATTTCGTGCTTAATCTCTTTGTCCTCAACTGAGCTGAGCCACTGCTGATAAGTGGCTGAGCTGTAGGCTATCCCCGGTTCAATGACCTGTGGCACTTTATACTTCTGGAGTACTTCTATAAGGCCGGCGACATGGTCGGCTTGGGGCTGGGTTAGAATCACCAAATCGATTGTCCTGTCCCAGAAAGGCAGCTTTTTGCCTAACTCCAGACCTATTGCTTGAGGGCTTGGGCCACCGTCTATGAGGATGTCCTGACGGTTTGGCGTTTGGATAAGTATGGCATCTCCTTGTCCTACATCGAGTATGCTTACATGTAGCTTGTCATCAGGCATATTCAAAATGGCAACCCAAACCAGGATAGTGGCAATTAGAAGTGGGAATATGACCCATTTTTGGGGTAGGCTGATGACAAACCCTGAAGCTTTGCTGACTGGAGAGCTTAGTTTGGAAGCTGCCCGGAAAATGAAGTCGGCTAATTGCTTTCGGTAATTGATGGCTGCCATGATTACAGCCAGAAAAGCGTAGTAAATCCATATTTGCCAGATGTGGATACTGCTCAACTTGGCTGATGAGAATGGCAAGGCATCGAAGGCTTGCACTACAAGAATGACGTAGCTGAGGAAAAGCCAGGCTACCCAGCCTAGAATCTGAGCTAAGAATGGTGCCAAAAGCCCAGTCCCACCCACTAGGGCTGAAGTGATGATTATGCCTGGCAAGGCCAGCAGAGCGAAGAAAGTAGCTGGCAGGCTAACGAAGGAGACAACGTCAAAATAGTGGGCGATCACCGGCCAGGTAGCTAAGACGGCAGCTGAAGTAACTGCAAAGCTATCAGCGGCAAAATTACATAAAGATGCTGCAGTTCCTTCCCTGCCTATGGTGACAGCTACTCCTCTTCTAGCCCAGGCTTGAAAGTAGGGTGAAAGGAGAATGAGCCCTGCCATAGCCAGGAAGCTCAGTTGGAAGCTTGCATCCCATAGAACTTGAGGCTCAATTCCAACCATCACCGCTGCGGCAAGAGCAAGTGCCGTTGAGGCACTACGCTGCCTGCCAAGATATTCGGCCAGCAGGAACATACTTCCCATGACTGCGCCACGGACTACGGGCGGACGCATGCCGGTAACCAGAGCATATAGCCAGATAGCCAGAAAAGCCAGCCAGATGTAGATGGAGTAGCGTCTGCCGAAAAGCCAGATTGCGGCACTGAGGAATATGCCTATGATAATGCTGAGATGGAGGCCAGATATGGCTAGCAGGTGGGCAGTTCCGGTTCTTGAGAAAGCTTCCTGTAGAGAATAGGGAATATTGCCCCTCAGGCCGAGGAAGATACCTTGAGCTAGCGAGGCTTGTGGTTCGGGTAAGGCAAGGGACAGGCTCTGGGAAAGGCGATTTCTCAGTGAGTAAATCCAACCCAGCGGTTTGAAACCTTTGGCTGTATCCAGCTTTTCTATTTTAGGGTAGTTTATGATTGAGTAGATCCCTTGCCGCGCCAGGTAGCCTTTGTAGTCGAAATCATCGAATTGCGGCGGTGTTTCCAGCTTACCGGTCACTTTCAATATATCCCCGTAGTGATATTCTTGATATCTGGGTACGCGTATTAGAGCTTTTCCTGATATTCCCCTTTTTGCACCATCAATTTGTATTTCACTGGCTGAGAGCTGGAGGATAGAAGCTGTGTTCCTGGCTTCAGGTTCATTGCATACCTTTCCCTTAATTTCGACTGTTCCCTTGTCGTTGTAGAATTGAAGGTGCTGCTCATTGACTACGGGCAGGCTTGATTGGAAGCGGAGGCAACCGCCAAATAAAACTAAAAGGCAGAATCCAGCTAGAAGCAGGTGTTTTTTATACCGTCTCAAGAAGGGAATGAGGCATAGGGGCAATAGGCCTAGACAGATAATGCCTATCGGTAGGGCGATTTTTGAGCCTAAGTAAATACCTGCTACCCAGGCGGCGCTGAGGTAAATGAGCGTCACTGGATTTTAATCCTCTAAGGTTGTTAAATCTCTTATCTTGTCCAAAGTGGAGCTGCCGATGCCCGCTACTTTTAGTAAGTCCTCGATTCTCTTGAAAGGCCCGTGTTGGTTACGGTAGTCAACGATAGCTTGGGCTCTGTCTGGTCCGATTCCAGGCAGAGCATCCAGTAGCCAGGCCTCAGCTCGGTTTAGGTCTATCCTTTGCGGCCGAGAGCTTTCGACGGTCTTGGGTACATAAATTTTGATTTTGCCTGTATCTGCATCTGGCGTGAGTCCGGCAGCCTGAATAAGAGTCGCTATGGTGTCATCTTCTCTTAATGGGTAGAAACCTGGGTTAGCCACAGCACCATCGATGTAAATCTCTCCTTCGTACTGAACTGGCGCAGTTTGGGATAGGGAAATTTCGACAGGTTTATGGCTGCTTTGTTTGACTGCCAGCACAATGCCGCCGCAGACAAGGCTGACCAGCAAAAAGGCGATAATGAGTAACCAATATTTATTTAAATTACTTGACATAATAAACTCCTTACAGATTGCTTAATTGTCACCCTGAGCGATAGCGAAGGGTCTCTAGATTCTTCGCTACGCTCAGAATGACAGGAAGCGAAGGGCTCAGAATGACAGGAAGCGAAGGGCTCGCAATGACAGGCTGTGACCGCCGAATGTTTTCCTCCCATCTGTTTCTATCTTATTTATGGCGATAGTGATAGAATTTTAACATATATGGCGGACTCAAAGACGATAGCAGTCAACCGCAAAGCCTATCACGATTATCATATTCTGGAAAGCTTAGAAGCTGGCATTGCCCTTACCGGCACTGAGATAAAGTCTATTCGGGCGGGCAGAGTGAATATTCGTGATGCCTATGCTAGGCCCGAAGGGGGTGAGCTGTGGCTGGTCAATGCGCACATCGCCGCCTATCAACCTGGCAGTCACTACAATCATGAGCCGAACCGACCGCGTAAGCTCTTATTGCATCGCCGGCAAATTGATGAGCTGGCAGGTATGGTAATGCAAAAAGGTTTGACTTTAGTGCCCTTGAAGTTGTATATTAAGAGAGGAATCGCCAAGTTGGAGTTGGGTGTGGCTCGGGGCAAGAGGCTTCACGACAAGCGTGAGGCGATGGCCCGTCGGGAGACGGAGAGGGAAATAGGGCGGGCGTTGAGGAGGAGGGGCTAAGAGCACCTTAAAAACCTAGTTTTGGGGGCGTAGGGCTTCGACAGTGGAAGGCCTACAGGATAGCAGGTCGAGGTGCCATCTACCTCGTAAAACAGGTGGCAAAAGACAACTGCCGAAGCAGTTCCAATTGCAGCCTAATTAGGCTGCACATCCAACCTGACCTCACCCCGATGGGTTGGGATTGGGTGACGAAAAGTCGGGGTGCTCCAACCTTGATGTCGATAGAGGTTGGCTAAGAATTATCGACTGGCCCAGCCAGACCTTGGTCAGCAAAGGCTGGCTAGGTGAGATAAAAGAGCTGACTAAGCTTGTAGCAGATTCTGGCAACCTTCTTCTGGACGGGGAGTTCAACCCTCCCCCGCCTCCACCAGACAAAAATATCGGGCTCCGGTCCAGACTGGAGCCCGTTTTATTTCCAAATAAGTGAGAAAGTTGGAAAACCTGTGTTTTCTGCTACTCTACGAGTATCTTTCCCATTGGCTTGCTGATTATTTCTCCGATGATGGCTGCGTCCTGCACGCCTGCTTTTTGCAGCCTGCCCACTAATAAATCAGCCTTTTCTGGGGCTAGGGAAATAAGCAGCCCACCCGAGGTTTGAGGGTCGAAGAGGATGTCCTGGATGTAATCAGGTATCTGGTTGGAGAATTCCACAATTTTGCCGTAAAATTCTCTGTTTCTGCCTAGGCCACCGGGGCAAAGTCCTTTCTTAGCAAATTCTCTTGCTTCTGTGAGTATGGGAACTGAGCCTGAATTGACTTTGATACCTACCTGGCTGTTCTGGGCTAGCTGGCAAGCATGGCCGAGGAATCCGAAGCCAGTTATGTCGGTGCAGGCATGAACTCCTACCTCCTGCATTAGTTCTGAGGCCCGTTTATTCAGAGTTGCCATGCACTTCGTCATCTTGGCTGTTGTCTCTTTTTCAGCCTTGCCTGCCTTCAGGGCAGTGCTTATGATTCCGGTGCCTAAGGGCTTGGTGAGTATGAGTTTGTCTCCCACTTTGGCTCCAGAATTGGTCACCAGGTGTTCAGGGTGCACCGTGCCGGTGACAGAAAGCCCATATTTTAACTCGGCGTCGTCTATGCTGTGTCCGCCCACCAGTGTCACACCGGCTTCTTTCATCTTGTCTATCCCACCCTTGAGGATATCTTTCAGGACTGAGATGTCCAGTTTCTTTGTCGGGAAACAGACTACATTCATGGCGGTTAGGGGCTTGCCGCCCATAGCGTAGACATCACTCAGCGCGTTGGCGACAGCAATCTGGCCGAAATCGTAGGGGTCATCGACAATAGGCGTGAAGAAATCGATGGTCTGGATGATAGCCAGGTCATCGCTCAGCTTGTAAACGCCGGCATCATCCAGGCTTTCCATGCCCCGAATCACGTTCTTATCAGGTATTAAGGGCAAGCCGCATAAGGCTTTTTCTAGGTCACCCGGACCTAATTTGGAAGCTCAGCCAGCTCCGCTGACGCTTTCAGTCAGGCGGGGTGGTATTTTTTTGTCCATTTGTGCGTATTGTAGCATTGGCCGAACCGAAGAGGCAAAGGTGCTGACCTGAGGGTCAGCACCTACATTGGGTGGTGCAGGAAAAAAACATGTAGCGGCGACCTTTTAAGGTCGCCTCGGGGTGAGGCTTCTGCGAGGCTAAAGCCTCGCAGCTACACATGTAAATAATCAGGAGCATCGTTGGTTTTGAAATTGGCTCTAGGTATAGTAGAATATTTGGGCACTATGGAGAATGAGCTTCGCCGTCTTCCCAGCGTGGATAGGGTGATTTCCGAGGAGCGAATCAGACAGCTTCGGGAGATTTATCCACATAGCTTAGTTGTGGATCTGGTTCGCCAACGCCTTGAGGAAGATCGCCTGGCTATCACGCATGGCAGCACATGTCCTTCTTTGGATGAGATTGTGGACTCTATTTGCTCTCGGCTACAGACGCTGGCACAATCCAGTCTGCGCCCGGTTATCAATGCCAGCGGTGTGATACTTCATACTAACTTAGGTCGGGCACCGCTCAGTAGAGAAGCGACAACGGCTATGGAGCTGGTTGCCGCGGGCTATTGCAACCTGGAGTTTGACCTTGATAGTGGGGCACGAGGCTCTCGGAATGTTCATATCGAACAGCTTCTGTGTCAGTTGACCGGAGCCGAGGCAGCCCTGATAGTAAATAATAACGCTTCTGCTGTGCTGCTGACTCTCACTGCTTTGGCGAAAAGAAAAGAGGTGATTGTCTCCCGGGGCCAGGCTGTGGAGATCGGCGGTGGCTTTCGTATCCCTGATGTGATGAGACAGAGCGGGGCAAAGCTGGTAGAGGTTGGCACTACGAACTGTACCTATATCTATGATTATGAGCAGGCCATTAGCCCACGCACGGCAGCCCTCTTGCGTGTTCATGCCAGCAATTTCAGGGTGGAAGGTTTCACTCATTCTGTTACCCTTGAGGAGATGGTGGCGCTTGGCGACAAGCATGGCCTTCCTGTATTCGACGACCTGGGCAGTGGTTGTTTTCTAGACACAACCGCGTTTGGGCTTACTCCAGAGCCCATGGTGCAGCAGAGCATTGCGCTTGGTGTTGGCCTGGCTTCTTTTTCTGGGGACAAGCTTGTAGGTGGTCCTCAAGCCGGGGTTATCGTTGGTAAAAAGCTATTCGTTGATAAGCTAAAAAGACATCCCCTGGCCCGTGCCCTTCGGATTGACAAAATAAGATTGGCTGGGTTAGTTGCCACATTGGTTCATTATCTGAAAGGCGAGGCATTGGAGAAGATTCCGGTGTGGCGAATGATTTCGATGCCTCTGGATGACGTTGAGAGGCGTGCCAGACTTTGGGCACAGGCTCTCGGTGATTTGGCTCAAGTGATTGAAGGTGAGACAATGATTGGCGGCGGCAGCTTGCCCGGGAGCACGCTTTCCACCAGGCTTGTTGCCATTGGTGAGAAGGGTGGTCAAAGAAACTTAGCCCAGCCCTTGGCTCAGAGGCTGCGGCATAATGAGCCAGCGGTTATCGGGCGCATCAGCGGCGATGTTCTGCTCCTCGACCCCAGGTCCGTTCTTCCTGAAGAGAATGACGTCGTGCTGAGGGCGCTGAGCAATGCAGTTGCTGGCTTGAAGCAGTGATAATGTAACTTCTCTCTGTCATTGCGAGCGAAGCGTGGCAATCTCGGGATTGCTTCGGGGCTTATGCCCCTCGCAATGGCAAATAGACAGTCTTTTTACCTGCTGTTCTACAATACAAGTTGTCCGAAAATGTAGTCCCGACCCTTTAGGGTCGGGCTCCCGAGGCTAAAGCCTCGGGGCTACATGTTTAATGTGTATCACCAATGAGCTATAATTTTTCCCACAAAGTGGGAGAGGCAGATTGCCA
>VGNX01000029.1 GCA_016865855.1 Chloroflexota bacterium
ATTTCGTTTCCTGGCTGCAATATTCTGCATCTGTGATGGCTCCTCCTATTTTAGATTTGGTGTTAAACTGTACACCGTTCTTTCTATTGTAGCCGGAGCCATACTTGTTAGTTATTCTATATACTAATACATTGATTCGGCAAATGCCAGAAACTGATTCCTTAGTATCAGTCGTTAATTTCTTTGTAGCCTTTTCCAATTCGCTAGTCATGTTCGGCCTCCGCCCGAGAAAGCTTGGCGTTGCTCAACTTCATCGAGTCATCGACAGTGATAACCGTGATTTTTTGGTACTGAGCGAATTTCTTTGCCTCCTGGCTAAGCCCAGGTGAGACAAGCAAGACCTTATGATGGATACCCAAATCATAGATCTTGGTGTCAAATGAAGACACTGCATCGAAGCCAACTTCATCCTTGGCTGCTATGATGTCTATGCCTATTGTATTAGTGATAAAGCCGTTGTCATAGGAAGCCAGAATATCCATGACATGCTCAGTTCCAGACCTGCCCTGAACCTTGGCCTTTTCCTCAACTCTATAGCCAAGGTTCCTCAGATATTTTAAAAGCTTGGCTTTGGTGTCGAACTTAAACGGTGTATAGTTCATCTGCCGGCGGGTAGATTGGGGTGCTGAGGTCTGAAAGGTTTCCAGGTCTTTGTCTTCGAAAACCTTAATTCGTTGCCGCTGGGCAAACTGCTTGGCTTCAGCACTGAGCCTTGGTGACGCTAACAAAACCTTGTCATTGATTCCCAGGTCATAAGCTTTGTCATCAAACGTAAAAACCTCATCCAACCCTATCTCCCGACCATGGCCGTCAATGGCTATACCAATACCAACAGCATGAGATACAAAGCCATCATCTCGTTGAGCTAAGATATCTAACATGTGCTCAGCCCCCGACTTGCTCGTGCCGGTCATTCTTGCGCTCTCGGTCACCTCATAACCTTGTTTCTTCAAGAAATCTATCAAATGAGCTTTTGGCCCTGTCTCGAACTTCCACCAAGGTCTTAGCTCATACTCAAGCCAAGGTCTTTTCTCAGTGCTGATCCAGTAAGAATGAAAGAGCGTCTCTCTGGCCTCATCATCAGCGAATAGAAGCGAGCATTTGTGACACTTCCGCTTGAGTTCAGTTCCGCTGGATGCCTTCCCGCAGTTGTAACACTTGTAGTTAATGCCTAAACTTCTGTAATCGGTGCCTAGAAACCCCAATTTCTTTTTGCATTTGGGACATATATATTTCTCAGCAGCTACATATTCCTCCTCCAGGCCGATGTTACCGCAGGAGAAGTGCTCCAAAATCCGTCCCTTAGCAATATTCTCCGAACTACACTTAGGACAACACAGGCCGGGTTTGAAATTTGGAGACCTGCAGTTGGGACAAAACAGAAGCTTATCATGGGAGTGTTTCTCAAGAACATGGTTACTGGCTAGAAAGTCCAGTATGTTCAGGGCCTCTTGAGTTGTCACCCCCAACAAGTTTTCTATTTGAGAATAGGTAAAACCAAGTTCAGTGGAGAGGTCAATGGCCGGCTTAACCTCGCTGATGTTCCCCGCTAGCAGCTCACTAACCATCTTCATAGCGTTAGGATATTGTTTTATAGTGCTTACTAAATCAAGAACTTCGACCATTGCCGTTCCTATATTAAATTCAATTTAAGAACAGTTTAAACTGAAGGTGTGCAAGTTGCAATACGTTCACTTGATTTCAGATAGGCTTTTAGTCGTATTTTGGGGTAGTACATTAGTCCTAAAAGGGCAGAATGGGGGCAAATAAGGTCATGGCAGGGCTAAAACCCCGCAAATACTGTTTATAATCTGGCACAGGCTATGCACCAGCTAATGTAGCCACGACCCTTTAGGGTCGTGACCACGAGGCTAAAGCCTCGTGGCTACACGTGTTTAAGACGGCTCTCTTCCCCAAAGAAAAGCCTGGATAAATGATACACTATCGATTTAGTTGGCAAAGGCAGAGGCGTAGGGTAAAATTGTTGTTGTTTAAAACAACAATGATGATAGACCTGCAGAATTACATAAGCGTACGTGAAGCGGCCAGGCAGATAGGTATACATGAGGAATCGCTGCGGCGGCTTCTCAGGCTGGGCAGCCCGCCTGGAGTTAAGATTGGCGGGCAGTGGTTTATCGATAAAGAACAGCTGGCTTTGTTCGCGGCTACATACGATGCTAGAACTGGCAAGAGAAGCCATCTTCTTTAGGGTTCTATGCTACAATTGTGGCGCCTTATGAGAAAAGCGGCGAATTTCACTGGCTTCAGCGTATTGCTGACTGCAGCCTTGTTATTAAGCTTAATATCTTCGGTGAGCATTAAGCCGGTTTCAGCTAATCCTGGTAAGCTGATGTGGTCTATTGTTGATACACCGAGCCCGGCCAATAACATCATAGTCCCTTCAGGAATCAACGTTATCGCCATTGGCTCCGATGATAGGACTTTTTACGCCGTGGACATACCTAACAGCAAGATTTACAAGTCAACCGATGGTGGTGTTACCTGGCGAGCCGAATTAGGCAATCTGCCGGCTAATGCCTTGCCTGTCTGGAATTTGGCTGTAGCACCGGATGATGTGAACTTCCTCGTTGCTGTAACCGATGCTACATCTCCTCCGAGTGGGCCACTAAGGGTATTTGCCTCTGAGGATGGCGGAGCTAGCTGGGAGAATACCAATTTCCCACCTCTTGTTGGTGGTGAGTACATTGGTTGCCTTGATATCTCTATAGAATATGGCAGTGGCAACCGTGATATAGCCGTGGGCACAAGGAATGGGGGGGGTGGTGGGGTATATGTTTTGAAGGCACCTGGCTTCGCCGGCTGGGCCAACCAGAGTCTGCCGGCATCTGATGTGGTAGCGCTGAAGTTCTCACCCACCTATGCTGGTGATAACAGCCTGGTGGTTATCTCATCATCCGCCGCTGACACCCACCTTCACCTCGGCATTCGTGATACGGCTGCAAATACCACTACATGGAACACGGTCGGCGGTTATCCGGTGCTGATTCGTGACACGAACTATGCAGGCAGCTCGCCGACTTCTGTTGAAATTATAACTGCCGATCTGGAGCTACCGTCCGATTTCTCCGGTCAAACTCCCAGCCTGCGCCGCTATTATGTCAGCACTGATGCTACTGCTCCAGCTCCACCTCTACCTCAATCCGGTGTGTACCGGGTTGATGACACTGTGCCTTACTGGATAAAACCTCCGACAACAACACCGACGGCTGGCAGGATTTCAAGCATTGCTTATTATGGTACTTATGCCAGCGGTGTGCTTCTGGCAGGCGAGGTTACCGCTGCCCCCTCTTCAGGGGTGGTATACATCTGGAGAGCTTCAGACCCTACCGCAAGTACGCCTGCGTGGCATAAGTCAGATACTTATAAGTCGCCAAGTGGTGGCGGCACTTCAGGCTATGCCAATGCCCAGGTAGCCTGGAATTCTGATGGCACCAGGGCTTACTGCGGCACCAGTTCAGCCAATCTCTCATTGGGAGGTACCGCCTGGGGGGTACCAGGTCAATGGCCTTTTGGTTATACGGCAGCTGGTGGTGGCAGCGTAGCTCTGGATGAGTCTGCCTTCTCGGTCAGCCCTTATACGCCTGCCTATGAACGGCTGCTCACTTCCTCTGGAAAGCCCAAGGACGATGATGTTGGCAATATCTGGAATCAACTCAGCCTGATAGATACCCAAATGGGCCAGGCGGGCCCGCCTTTTTCTTTTCTCTCTGATGTTGCCGTTCTGGAAGTTCCCGGAGCTCCTGGAGAAGCTTCTAGAGATTACGATATACTCTATTTGGCTTCCGTAAATCCAACTATAGCTCCAGGTAACTACTACTTTGATAGTATCTGGCGGAGCACCAGTGACCCGTTGGGTAGAACTTGGGAGCGGGTATTATGCACTGCTGCCACCAATGATGACCTGATTCTCCGTGTCAAACAGACGGCTTATGATGAGGAGACCAGAAGCCAGGTCATTGCCTTTGCCGACCTTGGTACTCAGACTGTAGGTTATTCAAGTGATGAGGGGCAGATATGGCATGTCAATCCCTCTTTAACTATGGTGACTGATTTGGCACTGGCTGGCGATGGACTTATGTACATTCTAAACGACGCGGTGGTTTACCGGTACGAGTGGTCAGTTAACAACTGGGTAAGGACGCATAAGGAGAATACTGAGCTTGATGCAGGGCATACCATAGCCGTGCCGCTGAAAAATCCCGAGAAGAAGGGTGACGAGGAAACTGAAGACTGGGTAATAGTGGGTGAGGCCGGTCCGCCCAGTGGCTTTGCTAAGGTAGCCTGGGCTGATTTCTCCCAGTTGCCGGTCAGCTTTGAACCGCCGCTTGAGAGACGGGTTGAAGTGCCGGTGCCGGGGAACGTGCATGTTATTGCCGATGATAAGTTTGAGCGGAATAAAATAATATATGCTGCCAGCCATGACCTACCTCCCCCACTGATAAGCACAACTGGCAAGATCTACCGCTGGAAAATTGATGAGAGCACCGCCTGGGACGAGCTGGAGCCGCCGAACAACGCCTTTTATGGGCTGGCCATGCGGAACGATGCTCTATACGGGGCATGGACAAAGGCTGAGATTCAAGAAATTATTGCTTATACTGCTGGTGTTGACCGTACCCTTTATCCAAGAAAAGGTGTGCCGCCGCCTCCGGAATGGGATTACCTGACTGCGGGGCTGTCTACCGATGTCATTTTCATTCGTGAGCCCAGTTCGCTCAAGATATCGAGCAATGAATACAACAACTTGTGGGCGATTGATGACCGTTCATACGACTGGACAGATAAAGAAGGTTGCCTGTGGGCATATACTGATACGGTGGCTAAAGTTGGTCCGTGGACAACTTCACCTCCGAGCGGTGACTCTATCCCGGTTGACCCGGTGAGCGGGCGAGCTATCGAGGTAAACTTTGGATGGCGGCAGCTCAGCTATAGCTCAGTATATGAGCTGCAGCTAGCCAAAGACAGCGATTTCAGCATAAGAGTACTGGTTAACGAGAACATTACCCCGGCTGACCAATTGTCGCCGGAATGCTACTTTCCGGCTGGTGGCCTGGTGCCGACCTCTGCATCTGGCATTGCTAACTGGGGCAACCTGGAAAGTGAACATACCTATTATTGGAGGGTCAGAGCCAGAGGTGCCGTTACTGGTGAGGTTATCCGCAGCCCGTGGTCAGCAACGATGTATTTTACGGTAATGACTGGTTTGCCGGTAAAGACAAAATACCCGACGCTTACATTGTTTAATCCTACTTATGGTGCTAGAAGCGTTCCCCGCTCTCCAAGTTTCTCTTGGTCTGGAATGCCCGGAACCACCAAATATGAATTTATACTGGCTAAAGATGCTGCTTTGACACAGGTGATATTTAAAACTGATGTACCAACAACGGCTTACATATATGACGGCAAACTTGATTCTAATGTTACCTATTTCTGGCAGGTACGGGCAGTTGAGCCAGTAGTCAGCGACCCAAGCCTGATAGGCAGCTTCACGGTGGTAGCTGAAGAAAAGCCTGCACCAGCACCGGCAAAACCATCACCGATTCCCTTCTGGGTTTGGGCAGTGATTGCCATATGTGCTGCTCTAATGGCTGCCATCATTGCCTTTATAAAATGGTAAAGCCTAGCTATATCCTCAGGGAATCTTCTCTCTTACTTATAGAACTTGCTGGAGATTGCGCTTTCATAGTTCAAGCCGATTTCCAGGCTGCAGGACATAGCAACATTAAGAGCTCTCTTAGCCGCCTGAACTGCAGCGGGAGACAAGGCAGCTATTTCCTCAGCCAGTTTCCTTGCCTCGCTCATTAGCTGGTCAGGTTGATAAATGTGGTCTACCAAGCCTATCCGGTGAGCCTCGGTAGCATCTATTTTCCGCCCGGTAAATATAAGTTCTCTGGCTCTGCCGGGACCGACCACACGGGGTAGCCGCTGGGTGCCACCACAGTCGGAGATAATGCCGTAGGTCACCTCTGGTATAGAGAATATGGTGTTATTAGAGGCGAGTCTGATATCGCAGGCTAGGGCAATCTCCATGCCTCCGCCTATGCAAGGCCCGTTTATGGCAGCTATCACCGGCACAGCGAGAGACTCATACATACTGAACACGCTCCGGAAGTACTGTACACCTTCAAAAGCATCACGGAATGCCAGGCTTGTAAACATCTCCTCGGGCGAGGCCAATGCGTTGATGTCCAAGCCAGCGCAAAAAGCACGTCCAGCTCCAGTGAGAATAACGACTCGGACATTAGGCTCATGCTTTATAGCCGTAGCTGCTTCTTCCAGTCCCATCCACAGCTCTATATCGAGAGCATTCAATTTCTCAGGACGGTTCATGGTAACCGTTGCTATTGTGTTTTCTATTTTTAGCAACACCTTTTCAGTTTTAAGCATTTTCCCTCCTTGCTCATCTCAATTTACATTGGCTATGGGTTAGAGCGCCCGTGCCACTCGAAGCCCGCTCTCTATAGCCTGGGCTATCTTGCCTGGTTTGGCGCTATCTCCCACCACGTGGAGCATCCTTACTTTTCCCTCCAATTCCTGGGCAAGCCTTCGGTTTGGTTCCATTCCCACGGCGAGCACGGCACTGTCTCCTTCAAAAAACTCGATGCTCCCGTCTCGGTTTACTCTCACACCTTTTTCTATTATTTCCTCAACTTTGGCATTTCGCTCCATCCTGATGCCAAGGCTACGCAACCTACCCATGATTACCCATCTGTTGGTTCGTTCTATATCAGCCCCTATCCGTCCTAACATCTCGAGAATTGTCACCCTCTTACCCTTTTCCGCCAAGAATTCCGCCGTCTCGCAACCTACCATTCCGCCACCAACTATCAGTACGTTTTTCCCTACCTCCTTTTGCCCCGTCAGTACATCTATTGCCTTGACCACATTCTCTCTCTTTGCCCCGGGGATGTCAGGTTTTATCGGCGTTGCACCTGTGGCAATAATTACGACATCTGGCTTGGCTTTCTCAACAATCTTAGCGTCCACTTCATCTTCAAGCCTTACTTTCACGCCTAACTTGTCCATCTGCCCTGCTAGATACCTAGTCAGATTGCCCAGCTCTTCTTTATGAGGTGGAAGTACGGCAAGTAGGAGTTGGCCTCCCAGTTGGCTTTTGCTGTCGGTAAGGGTAACGTGATGACCTCTCATGGCAGCTACTCTGGCTGCCTCCATACCAGCTGGCCCACCACCAACGATGAACACCTTTTTAGGCTCCCCTGTTGGTTCGATACTGTATTCGGCTTCTCTTCCTGCTCTTGCGTTGACTGAGCAAGTAATGCTGCCGTGCTCGATTGCCGCATCGAAGCATGTACAGCAGGCAGTGCAGGGTCGTATCTCATCGAATCGTCCTTCTTTGGCTTTATTGGGCCACTCGGGGTCAGCAATAAGTGCCCGAGCAATGTATACCAAGTCAGCTCTACTATCTAATAGAATCTGCTCTGCCAGGCGGGGATCAGGAATTCTGGTGCCACCTATAACGGGAATGTTGACCACCTTTTTAACCTCCTCTGCCAGGTAGAGCCAGTTTGCTCGCGGTACGGACATTTGAATAAAGGGTACTGGTGACTCATGCCAGCCCGTAGAGACATTTATGGCATGGATACCGGCCCTTTCAATCATGGGAGCAACTATCTTAGTATCCTCTAAAGCATTGCCGCCTTCCATGAAATCAGCGCCTGAAACCCGGCACAAGAGTGGGTAGTCCTTTCCCACTTCTTGTTTGACGCTTTCAACACACTCTAGGAGGAATCGAGCCCTATTTTCTATGTTACCGCCATAACCGTCAGTCCTCTTATTGGTATGAGCAGATAGGAAGTAGCTTGCAAGGCTAGTCCCAGCTATTGCGTTAATCTCAACTGCGTCGAATCCAGCCTCTTTTGCCCGACGGGCTGCCTCTCCATAAGCCTCCACAATCTGCCTGATCTCGTTAATACTTAAGGCTCTTAGTTTAGAAGCATTGCGATGCCTATCAACAGAAATGTCTGAAGGGCCAACCAGCTCCAGACTGCCATCGTCTCTCGCCAGAAACACCAAGGCAGATATTTGGATGGCTACCTTTACCCCACACTCATGCATGAGTTTAGTAAAATCACACAGACTTGGTATGAATTCGTCTTTGTATATCCCGATGCTACCGGGCGGAAATGACCCTGAGTATGTAGCTGTAGCGAGGCCAACGACTATGAGACCGACACCACCACGTGCCCGTTCAGTGTAGAAAGCCTTGAATCGGTCGGTTATCATGTCATTGGCTCCCAGCCCAACTACCATAGCTGGCATTACTATCCTGTTCTTCAGTTCCATTTTTCCTATCTTGATGGGGGCAAATAACTTCTGAAGTCGGCTCATTTAAACTCCTCCTTTTTGCATTCTGTACGGACTATGATTCTATTTTAACCTTTGTGGGGAGAGTCTCTCCTAAAAGCTTTATTGCCCCGTTCACCATGTCATCTAAAATTTGCTTGGCGGGCTTTGTTTCCTTAAGCAGTCCCACTATTTGCCCCGTTGGTGCGCATAGAAGGTCGTATCTTTCCGCTTTTGCCAAGCTGTTAATAAGGTCCATCATGAGTAATAACTGCACCAACATAGGTAGAGGCCGCAATCCCGAACTGTCAAAGGCTTCTTGTATTGGGTTCTTTATCTGGCGCAGAGTTTTACCTGTCCATACTCTGCTGACCCTCGTATCCTCTTCGTTAGCCTCGGATATCATCTTCCGATGGATATCGGTGACATTGGCCTCCTCGGCGAAGAGGAAAGCGGTGCCTACCCATACCCCAACAGCGCCAAGTACTAGGGCGGCAACAAGCCCTCTGCCATCACCTATTCCGCCAGCAGCTAAAACTGGGGTAGGTGCCACAGCATCAACTACTTGGGGAACTAAGGCAAAGGTGCCTATCCTGCCAGTGTGGCCTCCTGCCTCATACCCTTGGGCTACAATAAAATCGCCCCTTGCCTTCTTATGACGTAATGCTCCACGTACATTGCCTGCCAGCCCCAATACTTTCATCCCGCCTTCGTGTGCCATTGGTACAAGCCAATCTGGAATTCCTAGACCTGCACAATAGAGAGGAACACCCTCTTCTAACAGCACTTGTATCTGCTTTTTAGAATGTTCCACGCTGAAGACAAGCTCTTGCCTAATCTCAGTAAGAGGCACACCATAGTCTGCAGCCAACTTTTCCACGAAGTCGATGTGTTGCTTAGGGATGAAGTTCCTTTTCAATTCTGCTAGCGACATATTTGGTGGTGGCGATACGGAGAGGTCTTCGGGAAGCAATACATCAACTCCGAAGGGTTTGCCAGTTAGGCTCTTAATTTCTCTGATCTCAGCACGCAATTCATCTAAGGGCAGGCCAGTAGCCCCTAAGACTCCCATACCGCCGGCGTTAGATACTGCAGCAACGAGCTTTGGCTGTGCTGCATGTCCCTCACCAGCCAGGCCACCCATCCCGGCCAGCAAGATGGGATATTCAATGCCTAACATGTCGCACAACTCAGTCCGAAATGTCTTCCTGTTATTCAATTTACTCCTTTCAGCTTCCAAATTATGAATATATTTTTCTCAGCGATCTTTATCGCTCGTCTTAAGCGCCCTGTGGGCAAAGTCACTGTGCTATTTGGCTATGAAAGCGGTAACCGTTGCCCGGCGACATGCAAATAAGTTGCTGTCGAAGGGAGCCCTACGGATATGTCAACATACTTTTAAGTTTCCGTCATGAGGCTCACCATATGCCTTCTGAGTCGCTTTAAAGTGGCACTTAATTGCTGAGCCTCTGTCTCGTCCAATATCGACATGATTTTGGAGCCGACTTTTTCCCTGAAGGGGACCATTCTTCGCACCAAATTTAGCCCTTTCGTAGTTACCGCGACCTTTCTGTTTCTGCGGTCCTCACCTATCCCTTCCCTTCTGACCAAGCCTTCCCTCTCAAGAGTATCAACAGCTCTGGTAATGGCATGTTTGGAGCGAAACACCCTCTTGCTTAACTCGGTCGGTGTTGCTCTACCGCCGAGTACTATTAAGTGATTTAGAAGGGAAAAGTGTGTCCGGTTTATTCCAATCCTCCGCATCTCATTATCAACGTACCTCTCCACTATATCAGCCGCGTGGAGAAACGTGATAAAGTTGTCCACGGCTAAACGATTAGCTTGCGCTCTGATTTCGCTGGCCAGATCTTCTATCTTGTGCTCAAAGTCGCTTGTCATTGTACTTTCCATCGCCAAACGAAGTGTATCGGTTCAAGGTGTACGCAAATGGTCTGTGAGATTCTTCGCCCGAAGGGCTCAGAATGGCAAGAGGCGTTATTGAACAGCCTCGTAGCAAGGAGTTGACTTTCATATATCGTTGGAATATACTTTTCGAAAATAGTTGCACATGTTATAATAACATGTATAATATAAAAAGTTTACATCATTGTTGTCAAGTTTCTCGCGGCAGTAATTAACGAATAATAAAAGGAGGACACGATGAGTACCAGGACACAGACGCTCATGGTGAATACGCCCATAAAAGCCCAACAGATTGCCTTGTTGGAATTGAGCGAGGACATGAGAGCAACCAGACCTGGATATCAATGGTGTCTGGACCTCGAGAGGGCGAGACTGATAACAGCGTCCTATAAGCAAACTGAAGGTGAGCCGATGGCCCCAAGAAGAGCAAAGGCGCTGGCACATATCCTGGCAAATATGACCATATACATTCGGCCGGGTGAGTTAGTCGTTGGTAATTATGCATCCAATGTGGACTCTGTTCCTTTCTACCCTGAGTTTGCCTGGAAGTGGATAGTGAGAGAGACGGCACCAGGAAAGGTCTATAGCAGCATGTTGACCGATGAGGGCAGAGAAGAGCTGAAGCAAATATGCAGCTACTGGGGCGACCTCTCCATACACCATAGGCTAAGAAAATACCTTCCGGAAGAGTTAGCTGACCTATTCTGGATTTTCAATTGGGAGTGCGCCACACCAAATTATGAGAAAATACTGCTAGTTGGTTTGAAGGGGATCCTTGAAGAGGCAAGAGGAAGACTGAAAAGGCTGGATAGTGAGTACATGGCGGAGGCTATTAATGGCATCGACTTCGTAAGGAGAAAGGACTTCCTGAACAGTGTCATCATTGCTCTGGAGGCGGTGATTAACTGGACCAAGAGATATTCAAAGCTGGCCAGAGAAATGGCTAAAACTGAGGATAATCCGCTAAGAAGAGAAGAGCTAGAGACTATAGCTAGGACTTGCGAATGGGTACCAGAAAACCCGGCGCGAACACTGCACGAAGCGCTGCAATGTTACTGGTTTGTTCATCTTATTGTTAACTTCATTGAGCTACCTCAAGTGGGCTCCGGGATAAGGTTTGACCAGTGCTTCAACCGATTTTACGAGAAAGACGTGGCCGAAGGCAGGCTGAACAGGGGTCAGGCTCAAGAACTGGTTGAATGTGTGATTGTGAAGTTTCAAGAGACCGGCTTCTTGCATGCGCCTATATGGTCGGGTTTCGGTGGAGGCGCCTTAGGATTCCAGACGATTACTGTTGGTGGGACAGACTCCGAGGGCAATGATATCACCAACGAAATGAGCTACATAGTCCTAGATGCTGTGAAAAGTGTCAGGGCCATAGTACCTCCGCTAGCTCTCAGATGGCATGATAGAATGTCCAAGAAGCTGGTTGACAAGGCCATCGAAGTACTTGCCTCAGGAATGCCTCAGCCGGCCATCTTCAATGACAAGGTGAACGTACTGAGATTGGTTGCCCTTGGCTGCTCGATTGAAGATGCCAACAATTACTCTATTAACAATTGTATGGTGCCCACTATCCCGGGAAAGAACTTCAATCATATATCAGCCTGGGCTGGGGGTATACCGGTTCCCTTGTGCTTGAATGCCGCTTTAGGAATAAGCCCTCTGGCGCTATACAGAAAAACAGGCGATAAGACTATAGACCCGGCAAAGCTGAGTTCGGCAGAGGAATTGCTTGATGCCACAATCGAGAACTACAGATGGGCGGTACATCGGCTGGTACTTATAGCAAATATCACCGATGCTCTTTACCGTGAATATGCGCCAAGGCCATTTCTATCTGCCGTGATCGATGATTGCATTCACAGGGCACAGGATGTCAGGGATTGGAATTACATACCGGATTACAGAGATATAACCCTCTTTGGCCTTATCACCGTGGCTGATTCCATAGCAGCTGTAAAGAAGCTGGTGTTCGATGACAAGAAGATGACTATGGAAAAACTAGTCGAGGCATTGAAGGCTAATTGGCAGGGTTATGAAGACGTCCGCCAGATGTGTCTAGCAGCGCCGAAATTCGGTAATGATGACGACTATGTGGATTTGATATCGCGTGAGTTTGGCAAGAGACTCTCTGAAGAGACTAAGAAATGCAAAACTAACTGGGGCGGGCCTGTTAACATAGATGGCACCGCAGCGACGGCGTGGTGGAGTTTCGGGCGTGTCTGCGCAGCGACGCCAGATGGCAGAGTGGCGGGAGACCCTTTCAATGATGGAACGATTTCGCCGATGGCTGGCATGGACAAAAGAGGGCCTACAGCAGTGTTGAACTCGGTTTCAAAGGTTGACCCGCTAATAAGCTGGAATCATCTGTTTAACCAGACTTTTATGCCTCAATATCTTACGGGACATAATGCAGAGGTTTTTGCCCAATATTTAAAGACCTTCGGCGATTTGGGTATTCACCATATCCAGTTCACCACAGTGGGCAGAGAGACCTTGGAGGATGCTCAGAAACATCCGGAGAAATATCCGAGTCTGATGGTGAGGGTGGCTGGGTTTGCCGCTTACTTTATAGACCTGGACAAAAAGATACAGGACTCAGTTATTGCCCGAACTCCCCAGTGCCTCTAACTTCCTTATAGAGAAGGATATGACTCGTTCACATACTGGAAAAGAGAAAAACGGGGGGAAGGGGTTAATATTCAGCATTCAGCGGTACAGCATTCACGATGGCCCCGGAATTAGAACGACAATATTCTTCAAGGGCTGTCCTCTTAGATGCAAATGGTGTTCTAACCCAGAGTCGCTGAACCCTTATCCCGAGATTATGGTAAGAGCGACAAGATGCGATGGTTGTGGTAAGTGTTTGGAGGTTTGTGCTTCTGGTGCCATTTTGCTGGAAAGAGGCAATTTGCTAGTTGATAGGTCAAGGTGTGATTTATGTATGAAATGCGTGTATGTTTGTCTGGCAGGTGCAATAGAAATAACAGGGAGATATGTAAGTGTGGAGGAGACAATTGAAGAGTGCGGCAAGGATGAGTTGTTTTATCGCAATTCAGGTGGTGGTGTGACGTTGTCTGGCGGTGAACCCCTTCACCAACCAGAATTCGCTTTAAATCTGCTGAAGGCGTGTAAGGAGAGAGGTCTTAGCACGGCTCTTGATACTAGCGGTTATGCCAGTTGGGATGTGCTAGACAGTGTCCTTCAATATACAGATTTGATCCTCTATGATATTAAGCACATAGATTCGGAAATGCATTATAGCGGCACAGGTGTCAAAAACGATATTATTCTCGAAAACCTCAGAAGAGCTATTGACGCCAAACGGGCAAGAGTCTGGATAAGGGTGCCAGTTATTCCTGATTATAATGATTCGGAACAACATATAGAGAGGTTAGCTATAGCTCTGACCGAAATGCAGGTGGAAAAGATTTCCCTGTTGGGTTACCATGAGTGGGGTAAACCAAAGTATGGGGCCCTGGGCAAAGATTACCCGCTTGACGGTTCTGTCCCTCCAAGCCAGGAAAGATTGGAGCAACTGAGAGACATCATACAGTCTAAAGAGCTGGAAGTTACTGTTGGGTATTAGAGCTTTCTTAAGAAATAGAGTTTGTCTTTCTGGAGGCGCCATTTAGCGCAATGCAAAAAACTATAAAGGGGGTGAGAGGTTAAAAGGTAGAAAAGTGGTTAATGATGTTGAGGCACTGAAGCAAAGAAACTACGGAACACATAAATCATAAGGGAGGTGAGAATTAAAAATGAGGAAAGCAAAGTTCATATTACTTGTTACCGTCGTAATGTCGGTTTTAATAGCATTGCCTTTGTTTGGGTGTGCTCCGGGTGCACCGCCGGAGGAGAAATATGTCACCTATTTGAGCCTGAGCGACTTAACTGGTCCAGGTGCTGGTCTTGTCTTTCCTACCGTTGAGGCTTCTGGCTTTGCCTTTGATGACCTCAATAAGAGAGGTGGTGTTGACGGTGTGAAAATAAACGTGATTGTTGTCGATACACGCTATGATGTAGCTCGAACAGTGTCCGCCTATAAGAGGTATCGAGCTGAACACAAGGTTATTTTCGCTTTCATTCCGCTCACACCAGCCATCAAGGCGTTAGCGCCCATGATGGAAGCGGATAAAGTGCCGTCAATGACCCCTGCCGATGGTGAGTTTCAAGGTAAAATCGGCTGGGTCTTTCTGGCTGGGCCACCATATCAGGATGGCTTTGCTGCTTGTCTTGACTGGATGCTAAAAGACTGGAAGGCTAAAGGGAATCCAGGGGTGCCTTCAGTGGGTTATCTGTCCTGGGATAGCGCATATGGCAGAGAAGCTCTACGTGGAGGTAAGGAATATGCCGAGAAAATCGGTATAAAGCTGCTGACGCCGGAGTTTTTTCCTCCTGGAGCTGTTGACCACACTGTCTGGCTCACCAGGATTGCTGATGCTGGTGCCAATTATTGCTACATAGGAGGCGTTGACCCAACACAAAGCCTGATTTTGCGGGATGCCTACAAGTTGGGGCTAACCAAGAAAATCCAGTTTGTCAGCGACTACTGGGGTCTTGACGAAAACGTTGGTGTCAAAGTTCATACTGAGGCTACGGAGGGTGCTGTGCTTTGCAGCCCGTTTACTCGCGGTGACGAAGTCCGTAAACTCCCTCGTGTTATTGACCTGTGGAGCAAATATGGTAAGGGGCCTATAAGCGAGACGAAAGCTTTGTTCCCGGCTGGGATGCTTCTAGTCAGGCATTGTGAGCAAGCTCTGAAGATAGCTCTTGATGATGTTGGCTATGACAAGGTGGACGGTGAGGCGATGTATAAGAGCTATCAGAAGCTGACTGGATTTGATTCTGAAGGTGTGGCGGGGCCGTGTACCTACAGCCCCACCTGCCGTAAGGCAAGTGACATGGTCAAGTTCTACCGGGTGCAGAGTGGCAAAACGGTCCCGATAACTGACTGGGTGAAAGCACCTGACGCTGTATCCCTTTATCCAGATTGGTAGATGGCAATGATTAAAGTGAGAGGAGGAAAAACATGAGACGGTTTAAGTTTAATAATGCGATTGTTATTGCTTTAGCTGTATTGTTGCTGGTAGCAGTGCCATTGGCTGGTTGTGCCAAAAAGCCACCGCCTCCACCACCGCCGCCACCACCTGCTGGCACTATCAGTGTGCAGCCAGCCAAGATTGACCAGGCCATGCTGAAGCCTCTGTTGCCATTAGTTGCCAAGGCTGCGGGACTTCCTGAGGCGGCAGCAGCAGCGCTTCCACCTTGTTTGGGTATCCTGGCTATACCTGTCAAATTTAGCGGTTCAGGCTGGCCAGCAAACGAGCTGGTCACCGTAGACCTGGTTATACCGGCGGGCGTTCAGATAAAAGGAGGATTGGCTCCCGGCGAGGACAGCATAGGCATTGCCTTTGCCAAAGCTGACGCTGCCGGCAAGTTTGAGGCAACTATGGAGGCTACAGCGAAGCTTAACTGGTTGATAAACACTGATTGGTTACCGACGGTTAAGCCTGACCTGAGTAAAATCAAGCCGATACCGAAAGGAGTTTACACTATAAGGGCCATGGGGATTGACCCTAGAACTGTAGCAACCATCACCTGGGAACTGGAGCTATTGCCGGCAGTGGCACCTCCGCCGGCAGCACCGCCACCAGCAGCACCGCCAGCAGCGGGTAAGCTCTCTTTTGAGGCTGCTGAGTATGCCAACGCCGAGCACGGTTTCTCAGTGAAATACCCTAAGGACTGGGTGAAGTCAACTATGTGCGGACCAACATCTCTGCTCTGCGTTGCGAAAGGTATGGTTCCACTGCTTAGTGTTGGTGTTGCGGGGTTGGATCATCCCTCTGCCCGTGAGGTGGTCATCGCTGGGCTGCAGCTAGCTGGTGGCACGGACATTAAAATTGTCTCTGAGAGAGCGACGACTCTGGCAGATGACACCGGAGTCACCGAGATTGTAGCCAAGATGAAGGCGCAAGGTCTTGACGCTGATGTTTTCAACCTTGTGGCTAAAAGGCCCACTGGGTGGGTTGTGGTGAGCATAGCTACGGTAGGCATGCTTGCTCCTTACAACGAAGCACTGTTTTCAGAAATAGCCCACACGTTGCAGTTCAAGAAATAGTTGTTCTTGGCTACTGGGGTAATGGTGGGGAGAGTGATAACGAAAGGAGGAGCCTTCATGTAAGGTAGGTCCCCTCCTTTTCATAAAGCCGATTTGTCTGGAAATGACTGAGCACTGAACCACGAACGTCATCGCAATACGTAGTGAAGGAGGCTACTTGTGGAATTTGAAGGACTTGAACTAGAAAAGTCGGAAGGTATTGCTGTTCTTACGCTCAACCGTCCGGCGAAACTGAACGCCATTACTGTGGAGATGGGGGCTGTGGGGTTATCTAAACTTCTCAGAGAAATTCAAGAGGATGATGACATCCGGGTGCTGGTTATCACCGGGGCTGGCAGGGGCTTTTGCGCTGGGGCAGATGTCAATACTTTAGCTTCGCTTACTCAACTTACCTCAAATTTGAGAAGGCAAGAAAAGCTACAGGCCGTAGGTACCTTTGCTCTGCAGCTTTATGACTTGGAGAAGCCGGTGATCGCTGCCATCAATGGCGTAGCTGCAGGAGCTGGCGTATCAATTGCACTAGTCTCAGATATCAGAATTGCCTCTGAGAATGCCAGGTTTGGTATGGTCTTTGTATCCAGGGGCTTGATTCCAGACTGCGGGGCTACCTTTTTGATGCCGAGATTGCTTGGCACCGGTAAATCATTTGAGCTGATGTATACAGGCGATATTATCGATGCCAAAGAAGCAAAGCGAATAGGCCTGGTGGACAAGGTGGTTCCACATGATAGACTTATGGACGAGACCATGTCTTTGGCTAAAAGGCTGGCTAAAGCGCCACCGTTAACCCTGGCACAGATCAGGCGTGCTGTTCACAGCGGGTTGTTGAACAACCTTGAGCAGCAGTTGTACTTCGAAAGTTATGCGCAAAACTTCCTCTTTGGGACGGAAGATTTTCGGGAGGGAGTTAGCTCCTTCCTGGAAAAGCGTGAGCCACGGTTCAAAGGGCGGTGATACGGCTGTTCTTAAGGCTGTGGGCAGGAACTAAATAAGGAGGCACCGATGAAGGATTATGATGTTGTAGTGATCGGCGCTGGCTTGGGAGGTCTTTCTGCCGCAACTTCTCTGGCTAGGGCAGGGAAAAAGGTGTTGCTTTTGGAAAAACATAACGTTCCTGGGGGTTATGCCTCCTCCTTTACTCGAGGACGCTTCGAGTTTGAGATCGCTCTCCACGAACTCTCTGGCCTGGGTAACGAAAATAATAAAGGGCCTATCTGGCGGATATTGAATGAATATGGAGTAATTCCCAAGGTGGAGTTTATTCCTATCCCGGATTTCTATCGTGCTGTGCTTCCGAATGTAGATATTACCGTACCTCTCGGGCGCCAGAACTTTGAGGAAGTCCTGTGCAACCATTTTCCAAAGGATGCCGAGGGAATCAAGCGATTCAGTGGTACGATGTTCAATTTTGCCGAGGAGGCATTGCGGGCAAATCGTGTAGGGATGAAGGCAGTTATGGAAGACCCTTCAAAATTTCCTACCTTGATGGCTAACTTCGGTCGTACGCTTACTGAGGTGCTCAATCCAGAGATATCTGATGAAAGGGCGCGTACCGTTCTAAGTGAGACTTGCGGCTATTATTGCCAACCACCGTCAAAGATGTCCTTTCTTATCTATGCATTGGGCACGGTGAGTTATCTCAGGTTTGGGCCGGCGCACATAAAGGGAAAATCACAGGCGTTATCGCAGGCTTTTGTTGATGCCATTGAGGAGTATGGTGGAGAGGTGTGGTTAAACAACGGAGCGGCGCGCATTCTCACCTCCGGCGGTAAGGTCAGGGGTGTGGTGGCTGAGGATGGCACGGAGGTCGCCTGCTCATACGTAGTATGCAATGCTAACCCCTTGATGACCTGCCTTAACCTCATTGGAAGGGAAAATGTTCCCAACTGGTATCTGCGGCGTCTTGGGGCATGGTCTGCAGGTGCATCAACTTTCAATGTTTATCTGGGCCTGGACTGCACTTGCGCGAAACTTGGCCTTAGGACGCACGAAAATTTTGTCAATGTTGGAACTGATTTGGACAAACAGCACGAGAGCATGAGACATAGCATCAGTCTTGAACCTTATGGGACGGCGGTGACAGCTTATAACGTGGTGGACGAAGAGTTTTCCCCACCGGGCACTGCCTCTGTGGTTCTCACAATTTTAGCTTATGCGGAACCCTGGCTCAAGCTCTCCCCATCTGAGTATGTGGAAGCAAAAGATAAACTGGCTGAAAAGGTTATCGGTCTTGCAGAAAGAGTGGCACCCGGTCTGAGGAACCACATTGAAGTGATGGAAATCGCTACCCCTGTGACTAACGTGAGGTATACGGGAAATCCTGGGGGGAGCATCATTGGGTTTGATGAAAATTATCAAGGGACAGGACAGATACACCTGCCTAATCGTGGACCATTGGAAGGCCTATATTTTGCTGGTGCCTGGGTGAACATAGGTGGCGGATTTGAGACATGCATCGTCTCAGGATATATGGCGGCGAGAGACGCGATGGCTGATATGGAGCGAGGCGGACGTGACGTGGCTGTAATGGAGAAGCTGGAAGGTCAACTGACCAAGCAAGCGGAAGGTGCGCCTGAATTAAAGGAAGTTTTATTGGCACAGGCTAGGAAAACTATGGCTAAATTGCATCCTGACCGTATTTCTCTTAAAGTTAAAGAGATCATAAAGGAGACACCGAGCACCAAGACCCTGAGGCTGGTGCCTGTAGACGGAGCGCTGCCATATTTCAGGGCAGGCCAGTATATCAATCTCTTTGTTAACATAGATGGAGTTTTGACTTCCCGTCCTTATAGCATTTCATCCGCTCCAGGGAAGCCATATTATGATATCACCGTGCGCCACATGGAAGGCGGCTTTGTCTCGCGTTATCTTACGGACCGTGTAAAGCCGGGCGATACCTTCGAGTCCACCGGGCCGAATGGTAGCTTTTACTATGAACCGTTGATTGATGCTTCTGATTTAGTTTTTCTTGCTGGCGGAAGCGGCATAACTCCTTTTATCTCCATCATCAGGGAGGTGACTCAAAAACAACTACCTGTGAATATCCACCTTCTCTATGGCAGCCGAAGCCCTTCAGATATAATCTTTGAAGGTGAATTGAAAGAGCTTGCCAAAAAGCATGGCAATGTTAAGGTGGACTTCGTTATCAGCGAGCCTCCGGAGGGATGGTCAGGGCTTTGTGGCTTACTGGATGCAAGGATGATTTCATCCCTGGTAGGCTCAGTCGATGGTAAGAAATTCTTTCTGTGTGGCCCGGCTCAGATGCATGTTTTGTGCGATGGAGCGTTAAAGACACTGGGAGTACCTCTCAGACGCATAAAGAAAGAGGCCTATGGCCCACCGGCAGATGTCACTTCAGAACCCGGTTGGCCAGGGCTATCACCCAATACGGAGTTTAAGGTTGTCGAAGAGAGATCTGGTCGAACCTTGAAGGCTAAGGCAGGGGAGCCACTTATGATATCCCTTGAGCGCGCTGGACTGGTGGTTCCTGCTATCTGTCGGTCGGGAGAATGCACTGCCTGCCGGACACGGCTTGTTGCGGGCAGGGCCTTTGCCCCGGCCAGGGTACACCGGCGCTGGGTGGACAAAAAAGCAGGCTATATTCATCCGTGTGTGAGCTACCCGCTGGAGAACCTGCGCATCCGTCTGTAATAGGAAGAAAACTCTAAACTTTAAAAGGTGTATAGTGGGGGTATGAGATGCCGACAATAGATGATTTTCTCCGGCCTGAATGGATTCCAGAGATAGTGCTGGATGTGGGCAAGGTCATCAGGCAATGGGGAGAGAAGAAGTACATACCTGTCAGGCGGCAGATTGACGAGGATTGGAAGGAGCATAAACTTGTCAAGCCGCTGATGAAAGAGGTGCTGGTTGACCTTGGACTGAGCAAAGCTTTCTGGCCAGCAGAAGTAGGTGGGACAGATATTCCCAATGCAGCGACCTTTACAGTGATTGCTGCTGAGGAGCTGGCAAGGTTAGATTCCGGGTTTGCTGTTGCGGTAGCTATCGGCCTGGATGGTCGATGCTACCGATTATATTAAGACCACATCGTAATATGGAGCTGTGCCGAGAGTTCGGGCCGAGGTTCTGCGACGATGAGTTATATACGTGTTCTTGTGCTATGACCGAGCTTCAAGGCGGCTCGGACGTGGAAAATATAGACTTCATGCATGGGAAAACGATAAAAACCTCGGCTAGACTGGAAGGTGGCGATTGGGTAATCAATGGTCATAAAATATGGCCTTCATCTTCAAATGCTGACTTGTTTGGTGTGGCTTGTTCTACCAATCCTGGCTCATCAAACGAGGAGGACTTTGCCTTCATTTATGTTCCGGCCGATACTCCGGGGGTTATTATTGGAGCACCATACCAGAAGGCTGGCATGGCAGCAGATTACAATGGCGATGTTTGGTTTGACGATGTAAAGGTTCCAAAGAAATACCGGACACATGGGCCCGGCGACGATGCTAAATACTTCAGGGAGATCCTCAGTTATGGTGCCGCATGTGGTGCTGCTTTCGGGCTTGGACCGATGAAGAATACCTATGAAATCGTCAAAAAGTGGGCTTCTGAGAGGTTTGTTGCTGGAAGACCTCTGAAAGAGCATAGCATCAACGCTGCCGTCCTGGCGGAGATTGCTATTGACATTGAGGCATCTTCAGCAATGCTCCACATGGTGGCGAGGCAATTAGATTGCCCTGACATCTATGGGATTATGCCGTGGGACAAAGCAATGGTTGCAAGAGCCAGGGCTGTTTCCTTGTTTGTCACTGATGCGGCAGTTCATGCCACCGGGAGAGCCATGGAACTTATGGGTTCTTATGGCTATGCCCGGCAGTACGACTTAGAAAAGCACTGGAGAGATGTCAAGATGACAACTCTCTGGATGGGAAGCCGGCAGCTAGACCTTATCGAGGTTGCCAGGTATTGGTATGATATTGAAACTCTGTGATTAAGTTGACATAAAGTATTCTGGCGAATGACAATTAAATCAGAGAAGAAAAAGATTTTGAAGGGAGGTAATTAAAGATGGCAGAAGTCAAGGTAAAGAAAGGGGAGGAGCTTAATGGCTTGGGCACGATGCTCAAGGAAATAATGGACAGCAATCTCAAAGACCTCAAGAAGTACAAGAGCGTTGAGAAGTTAAAAGCCAGTGTAGTTATAAAAGAGAGCACTTCCGGCGTAGCGGTTACACTTCATTTTAGACAGGGCGAGATAGAAATACAAAATGATGCCATTGATAAGCCAACAGCATATATGGAAGCTGGATTTGAAAACCTGGCTTATATTAGTTCCGGGCAACTGGGTCCGATAAAAGCTATGCTCACTGGCAAACTTAAGTCCGGTGGTAATCCCTTAACACTACTGAAGATTTCAAATATAACGGTGCTGAAAGGGTAATTTGCGCTGCCTGAAACCTGATTTGATGGTGGCTCTTTTTCTTAAATTGTCGGTGTATGATAAGTTTAGAAATGTAGCTGCGAGGCTTTAGCCTCGCAGGCACGACCCTAAAAGGTCGTGGCTACATTGCTGGTTGCATTGAGAATAATGGTGAAATTCGGAAGGAGGTGGGAATGTCTGTACCATAGCTCACCTGGACTGAAAAAAGTGGTATAATTGGGGGCGAAAATTTTTTTTGGAGGAACAAAAATGGCTATTTTGTTTGGAACACAAGAGTGGGCGGATGCTGCATGCAAAGAGCTTAATGAGAGCCAAGCCTATAAGGAGGCAGCTAAGAACTGGGAAGGGGACATATATATTATCGTTGATCCAGATCCTTCATTTAAACACAGGATTATTAACTACTTTGACCTCTGGCATGGCGAATGCCGCTCTGGTTGCGTGGTCAAAGACGAAAATGAGAAGTCACCGAAATACCGCATCTGGGGACCCTTTACCATTATGAATCAGGTATTGCAGAAGAAGGTTGACCCTGTCCAGGCGATGATGACTGGTAAGTTGAAGGTCAAGGGAGACATGGCACAAATCATGAAAATGCCCAGGGCGGCTGTTGAGCTGGTGAACTGCATGACCATGTTTGAAACCGTTTTCCCTGATTAACTAGAATCGAAGCTCGAACCAAATTTAAGAGACGTATAGTTCTGAAATTTTCGAGAGGAGGTAGCTCTATGTGGTACTTTGTAGTCCCAGAGGTAGTTTTTGGAGAGGATGCGCTGAGTCGTCTGGCTGAATTAAAGGGAAAGTCGGCTTTTATAGTTACTGATAAAAACATAGTGAACTTAGGCTTTATTGACAAGGTCAAGGAGCAGCTTTCCCAGGCGGGGATAAAGAGCAACGTCTTTGACGAGGTTGAGCCTGACCCATCGCTCCAGACGGTAAGGAAAGGCGTGGTCTTGATGAACCAGTATCAGCCGGACTGGATAGTGGCAGTGGGTGGAGGCTCAGTTATGGATGCGGCTAAGTCGATGCGGGTGGAGTATGAAAGACCGGACATAAAGGCAGAGGAGATAAATCCATTCATTTCAGACCTGGGGCTGGGGACAAAAACCAAGCTCATTTGCATTCCTACCACTTCGGGTACAGGCGCTGAGGTGACTTTTGCCGTAGTGCTTACTGATACTGCTGACCAGAGGAAGCTAGGGCTTATCAACTGTGAGATTCTTTCTGATATCGCCATTGTGGACCCGGCGTTTACTGTGGCAATGCCACCGCAAATCACCTCGGATACGGGGATGGATGCGCTGACCCACGCAGTGGAGGGATTTAGCTGCACCTGGAAGAACGACTTCACCGATGGCCTTTGCATTAGAGCTACCCAGCTCATTTTCCAATACCTACCCAGAGCCGTTAAGAATGGGCAGGATATGGAGGCCAGAGAGAAGATGCACAACGCGGCTACCGTTGCTGGTATCGGGTTCGGCAACTCGCTGGCGGCGTTGGCACATGCTACGGGTCATTCCTTGGGCGCTGTTTTCCATACACCTCATGGCAGAGCGGTGGGGTTATTTCTGCCGTATACCATTGAGTTTATCGGGGATGCTCGTGAGGAGCTCTGGACGGAGATAGCTTATGCTCTGAAACTGGAAGTACCCAAGGGAAAAAAGGCAGCATCAGTTCTAGCCCAGGCAATTCGTGACCTATCCCGAAATATAAAGCAGCCGTTGAGCATTAAGGAGGCAGGAATACCATCGGACAAGTTTAATAGTTCCATGGAGAAACTAATCGACAATACTATGGCCGATGGTTCACTAATTGTTAGTGCCAGAGTGCCTAATGTTGCAGAAACTGAGAAGTTCTTCCGCTATGCGTATGAAGGCAAGTCGATAGATTTTTAGAGGTGTTTAACAGTCGCTATTTTCATTGTGAGCTTTTTGGCTTGTGTAATTCTGGGGGAAGCCTTTGCCATCGTCATTCTGGGGGAACGAAGCGACCGAAGAATCTCATTTATGGTAAATTCTGGGGGAAGCCAGGATTCGAGATTCTTCGCTTCGCTCAGAATGATAGGGGAATGAAAGGATGACAGTTTATCATTCATAAAAATCTTAAATAAGGAGGCATGAAAATGTTCGGTTACATGGGAAAAATCTTAAGGGTTGATTTATCAAACGGTAAGGTCTCAGAAGAAGGCCTGAAAGAGGACGACTGTAAGATGTTCCTGGGTGGCAGTGGACTGGTAACAAAGTACCTGTTCGACGAAGTGCCCAAAGGCGCTAACCCATTGGGGCCAGACAATGCACTCATATTTATGACCGGGCCTTTAACCGGTACGGAGTCACCAAGCGCTGGAAGATATTGCGTAGTTGCCAAGTCTCCTCTTACCGGTTTCTGGGGTGAAGCGAACTCGGGTGGTAACTGGGGAGTTTATCTCAAGAGTTCAGGCTTTGATGGGGTTATTTTTAAGGGTATCTCACCTAATCCGGTTTATCTCGTAATTGATGATGGCAAAGCCGAGCTTAGAGACGCCAAGCATATCTGGGGCAAAGGTGTTACTGAAACCAATAAATTGCTCAAAGAAGAACTGGGTGAAGACTTCAATGTTGCCTGCATTGGCATAGCTGGCGAGAATCTGGTTAGATATGCCAATATTATCAACGATGTTCACCGAGCTGCGGGAAGATGCGGCATGGGGACTGTCATGGGCTCAAAACGCCTGAAAGCTATTGCTGCCAGGGGGACAAAGGAGATCAAGGTGGCGAATAAGGATGTCTTCAGCAAAATTTCAAAGACGAATTATGACCTGGTCAATGAGAGCATGTTGAAGATTACCCTTGAAACCTTTGGAACATCTATGGCCACTGACCTGGTGAATGTCAGAGGTGGATTTCCTACCAGGAACTGGCAAACCGGGGTTTTTCCAGACATAGAGAAAATAAGCGGAATTACATTTGGAACTTCTGAACTTCTGGTAGACAGAAAACACT
>VGNX01000030.1 GCA_016865855.1 Chloroflexota bacterium
GAATTCTTAGAGGAAGCTCTGGTTGCTTAAAGGTTGACTGAAATGACAGAAGGGTATAGGATATGGCTAGATCGAATTTCCACCAGTTACGTGACGCTGCCTTCGTGCTAATACAATATACTAGGAAAAATGGTGGACATTATCGAAGGTAGAAACCCAGTGATTGAGTTGCTAAAGGCCGGCCATCCCATCAATAAAATATTGCTTGCTAGCAATATTAAGCAAGGTGATGCTGTCACTGAAATACTTCGCCTTTCTCGAGCTAAAGGGATACCAGTTGAACGTGTGGCAAGGCATATCATAGATAAGCAGAGCATAACCAGTGCCAATCAAGGAGTTATTGCTTACGCCGCAGTCAAAGAATATGTCAGCCTGGAGGATTTGCTTACTCTCTCCGCAGAAAAGAATGAGCCACCACTTTATGTGATTCTTGATGGTATTGAAGACCCACGGAATCTGGGATCAATCCTAAGGACTGCTTATGCGAGTGGTATTCATGGAGTGATTATCAAGTCAAGAAGGGCAGCAGGTCTCACCGCCATTGTGGCTAAGGCATCGGCTGGCGCTGTGTGGTATATGCCAGTGGCAAGGGTATCTAGCATCCCCCAGATCATTGAAACCCTCAAAAGAAACAATCTCTGGATCATCGGCGTAGACCAAGCCGGTAAAGTTGAATACAGGCAGATGGACTTTAGGTCGCCAACAGCGATTGTTATCGGCAGTGAAGGTAAGGGATTATCTGAGTTGGTTAGAAAGAGGTGCGATTTTATGGCACATATCCCAATGCGAGGGGAAATTACCTCGCTTAACGCTTCTGTCGCTGCAGCCTTGGTAATGTACGAGGCCTTCAAACAAAGGAGCAGGTAGCTTCTGCCAGAGCAAGCGCCGGGTGCACAACGATTGTATCCCTTTCAAGATTGTCTTGTTATTTGCATTACCAGTCCGCAGGAAGCAATTTTTCTAGGCTGGCCGTCGTCTCGATGCAGTGGTCGAGTTCAGGAACCAGCTCTATCTCGATCATTGACCTCCAATCACAATATAGGGACAGACCTTCAGAGCCTGCCCTGAGCAAAGCGGAGGGTCTGTCCGAAGCGGACAAGTCTAAAGACCTGTCTCTGCAACTGCACTAGCTAAACCTGTATCAATAAAAACAATCCGCTGAGTAAGAGAAGGCTGTAGGTCAGCGCCTTAAACCAGAACTCCTTCACGCGAATCAAACTACCTACAATGATACCGATTATCAACCCAGGGAACACCATCGCTGCCATCTCCAATCTATCCAGGTTTAGCTGCCCACCCACCAGGAAACCAATGATGAGCCCTACATTGAGAATAAGCCAGAGCATGGATAACGTAGCGCGAAAGTTCTCCTGTACCTGGAACTGGCGGCTGGCATAGTACACGATGGGAGGCCCTCCAGTGGCGAACAAGCCATGAAAAATGCCACCACCCATGAGCAGCGGTATCCGATAGTACCATCTCAACTGGCCGCCGGGTGCTCTCTTGATGAAGAGGATGGCCAACTCTGCCAGGGATACCACGATGATAAAGGCGCCCAGCACCATCTTCAGTATGTCTTCATCGGCGATTTGCCTGCTTAATATGCCGATAACCATACCAGCAATGGCCAGGGGCAGGATCTGCAGTATAAGGATGCGCCATTCTATATAGCGAAACCATCGGCTCACCAACCAGATGCTCTGCAAGAGGCCAAATATGACCAGCATCGGCACCAGTGTTTCCAGCGGCAGGAGATGCACGCCCAGTGCCAGCGCGATGAGGGTAGAGCCGAAGCCCAGGATGGTCTCAGCGGTGTGCGCCAGGACGAGGATGCACCCCAGGAGAAATAGCGTCAGCAACATCTACTAATCCACACGCCAGGTGTCACTCTATCACTTTCAGTCATTGTGAGTACATCCCCACCCTGTCATCGCGAGTAGCATTAGCGACGTGGCGCTCTCAGATTTTTCGCTTCGCTCAAAATGACAGTTTAGAGGCTCGCAATTACACTCTAGAGGCTCGCCGATGACACTCTGTGGTTCATCAGTGCACGCGGTACAGGTCATTCATGTATTGCACGGCGAAGTCCTTGGCCATGCCACGGTCGGGCATTGAGCCGATCATGCCGTACATGGCAGCTTCCCCAGCGATGTCCTCAGGCTTCAATTTAGCCACCTCTTTGACCGCTGTGCGCAAGTCCGCCAGGAAGGGTTCCACGATAGTAGCATGAATGGGAGAAATGGTCATGTGCAGGCAAGGAGGCAAGTGCTGGCTATCGATGTACCATCGGGACTCCTTCATCTTCTCGCCTAGGGCAAAAACGTTGAGCACATCGCTGCCGATGGCGAATACCGTGGCTGGCGGCTTGCCCAGGATGTTCAGCTCCGGTATAGCTTCAATGCCCTCAATGAGCTTTTTAGTCGCTTCCATACTCTCCTTGTGCAACTTCATGTAGCCTTCTATACCCAGGTATTTTAAGGTTGCCCAGCTCGATGCTATGGGGCCGCCGGGACGGGAGCCTGACACATTGGGCGTGGCATAGACACCGCCGGGCCAGTCGGCATAGGCAAAGATCTGGTACTGCCGGAATTCGGGGTTGCGATACACTATCACCGATGCCCCCTTGGGCGTGAAGCCGTATTTGTGGATGTCAGCAGATATGGAGCAAACACTCGGGATTCGGAAGTCGAAGGTGGGTATGGAATACCCCAGCTTCTCAACGAAAGGCAATACTAAGCCACCCACGCAGGCATCTACGTGCATCCAGATGCCTTTCTTGGCTGCGACCTCAGCAAGGTCAGCTATTGGGTCAACAATGCCATGGGGATAGGACGGTGCTGAGCCTACCATCATCATGGTATTTTCGGTTATGGCTTTGCGCATAGCGTCAACGTCCGCAGCCAGCGTTTTCTTGTCCGTGGGCACGATAACCGTCTTTAGCCCCAAGTAGTGGGCTGCCTTGTTGAAGGCAGGATGTGCCGAGAGCGGCATGAGCAGCTCAGGCTGGGTAATGTGCGGTTTCTTGGCCCGGGCATAATCCCGCGCTGCCTTAACTGCCACCATGATGCTCTCCGACCCGCCTGAGGTCATGTTGCCCACGGTATCCGAATCACCGTGAAACAAGTTGGCCAACATGGAGGCAACCTCGGTTTCCATCTTCAACAGGCTGGGGAAGGCAAAGGGGCTGAGACCGTTTTCCACCACGAAAGTATAGTAGGCCACCTCGGCCACCCTGGCCACGTCTTCACCGGCATTGAAGATGAGGCTAAACATACGACCGTGCTTCCAGTCACTATCGCCCGATTTCAGCGAACGTAGAACGGAAAGGGCTTCTTCTTCAGGCATTCCTTTCTGTGGAAATTCAACTTGAGCCATGACCTTGCCTCCTTATCCTGCGTTCAGATGAGGCCAGCGGCATATTGCGCAGGATTCAAACTCAGAACATATGCAATGTGTAGGCTACGGCTATGCCCAGGTAGGTACCTATGACCCAGCCAATGATACCGGTGATAACGCCAGATACGATGACCTCCTTATTCTTTAAGACAGATGCTACCATGGGCACAAAGGGGGGTGAATAAAGGCCCGCCACCGAGGTAATAATGACCGTGTCAGCATCTATCTTGGCTATAGCGGAGAGGGCCACGTGTATAGCCACGGAAACGAAATAGACGAAAGCTATTAAGCCTATCATGGCCGGCGCCGTGGTCAGCAGTTTCTGTATGTCGGCCATGGAGCTGACCACCAGACAGAAGATAAGGATGAAGTATTGGCCGAGCTGGAAGGTCATGGGTATGCGCCTGACAGCCGGTATCAAGGAACAGAGTATTCCTAGCGTGGAGACGGTGAGGATAGCTACCACCATGGTGAATTCCTTAGGCACCACAAAGGTCAGCCCGGCGCCCACGGCAAAGATGAGCATGGCAATACCTAAAGCGCCCAGGAGCGGCAGTATCACCTTGCGCTGGAAGATGCCATCGTAGGAGTCGAAGTTCATGGCCTCCTGGCTCTGACTCTTATCTTCCAGGGGCTGGAATGCTGGCAAGAACTTAAGCAGAATTCGTTGCAGTACCGTGATCACGACAAGTAACCACAGGGCACCTACAGCCACGTCCGAGGTGTGAGCTGCCACGTAGACCGTGGGGTCGACCTGTAGTGCGGTGCCGATAGCTGCCAGATTTGGCGTGCCGCCAGTGTAAACTCCGATGAGCATGCCGCTAACCTTCCATGCCTCACCGCCGACCATGCCTCTGAACATGAAGAAACCAAAGCAGACGGTGATGACGACTGATATCACTACAAAGGTGAAGGACAGGAGCGACTTGCCAGCAAGCCTCGACCATCTTTTAATGTCCACGGAGAAAAAGATGAGCGGTATGGCGATGGGTATGGTCAGCGTCATGAACGTGTCCTGGATGTTGAAGATGTTTTCGGGCAAAATCCTAATGTTTCCGATTATTACGCCGACGATGTAGCAGAGAACAACGGCGCCCAGCCTGTTCAACGGGGGGAACCTTCGGCAGAGATAGATGACCAGGACGGGAAACAGGAGAAAGAACACAGCCCAGAAAATTGTCACCGCATACCTCCTTTGCAGTTTCTGCTTGAGCCACTTTTTAGTGGAAAAGGCTATTCATTTGATATCTTTTTTACAACCTGCCTTTGAGATTAGATTATAGAGCGGACGCTTCCCAAAAATCAATGGGACATAGATCTCTCACGCTATGTCCGCACTAGCGTCAAAGATTAGCGCAGAATTCCGAGTTCATTTTGTTGTGGTTCTCTGTTGGCAGCATAGCGCGCTTTAGAACGTTGATGTTGTGTAAGCAATCGCTTACGCAACCTGATGTTGTTAGGTGTCACCTCAATAAGTTCATCATCGCTGATCATGTCCAGAGCTTCTTCAAGGCTAAATTTCAATGGTGGTGTCAACTTAATAGCAATATCGGCTGTTGAAGAGCGGATGTTGGTTTGTTTCTTTTCTTTGGTGACATTGACTGCAAGGTCGCTTCCTCGGGAATTCATTCCCACTATCATACCTTCGTACACGGGTGTGCCTGGCTCAATGAATGTTATACCTCTTCCCTGGGCGTTGTTTAACCCGTACGTAACGGCAGTACCATTTTCAGAAGCTACCAGCATGCCACTACGGGTTGAAACGATATCGCCATACCATGGTTCATATCCCATGAATAATGTACTCATAATGCCCTCACCCCGAGTGACAGTCAAAAATTTGCTGCGGAAACCGATCAGGCCACGTGTGGGGATGTGAAATTCCAGGCGTACGTTACCTTCGCCATCGTTATACATATTAGTGAGCTTAGCCTGGCGCTTGCTTAAAATTTCCGTGACAGCACCTATATATTCTGCACGCGTATCGATGGTGACAGATTCCACGGGTTCCATAAGCTTGCCATCGATTTCTTTAGTTATAACTTCAGGCTTTGAAATTTCAAATTCGTAATCCTGGCGGCGCATAGTCTCAATAAGTATTGCTAGATGTAGCTCTCCTCTGCCAGCTACAAAGAAAACATCGGGAGTTTCGGTATCTTGAACCCTTAGGCTGAGATTTGTTTCAAGTTCCCGGTAAAGCCTTTCACGGAGTTGCCTTGAGGTACAGTATTTCCCTTCTCTGCCGGCGAACGGTGAAGTATTTACGCCAAACATCATTTTTAATGTAGGTTCACCTACCTCTATACGAGGTAGGGCATCTGGCTGGTCGGGGCTGGTTATGGTATCTCCGATGCTTACTGTTTCCACGCCAGTTATAGCAACAATATCGCCTGCGGTTGCCTCCTCTACTTCCGGACGATCGAGTCCCATAAAGGTGAAAACCTCGCTCACTTCATAGTTCTTAGTGCTGCCATCTCTCTCAATAACAGTGACCTTATCATGTGGTCTAACGCTTCCGCGGTAAATCCTGCCAATGGCAAGCTTGCCTTTGTAGCTGTTATAGTCCAGGTTAGATACCAGCATCTGAAAAGGGCCGGACTCAATGCTAGGCGGCGGAACCTTGTGGAGTATAGATTCAAACAATGGGATAAGGTCTTCACCATCTTTCTCTGGATCAATGGTAGCTGTGCCGTCTCTGGCGCTCGTGTATATTATGGGAAAATCAAGCTGGTCTGCGTCAGTGGCTAATTCTAGAAAGAGGTCCTGAGTCAGATTAACCACCTCGGATATCCTGGAATTTTCCCTGTCTATTTTGTTAATGACCACAATTGGTTTCAGCCCCTTATCCAGCGCATGTTTTAACACAAACCTGGTTTGAGGCATAGGCCCATCAACGGAATCAACCAGCAACAGACAGCCATTTGCCATATTCATGACTCGCTCTACTTCTCCACTGAAATCAGCATGGCCCGGAGTATCTATGATGTTTATCTTTACGCCGCAGTAAGTTACCGCGGTGTTCTTGGCGAGAATGGTAATGCCTTTCTCCCGTTCCAGGGCGTTCCTGTCAAGTATCAATTCACCCACCTGCTGGTTATCACGGAAGATTTTGCTTTGTTTTAACATCATGTCAATCAAGCTCGTCTTGCCGTGATCTACATGGGCGATTATGACTATGTTTCTTAAATCATCTCGATAACTCAAGTTAATTCTACCTTCTCCGTATTGTATAGACTTACCAACATAGCTATTTTAGAGTATTTTACACGGCGAAATCCAATTTAGCTCCTGAATTGCCGGTGTTTTACCCGGTGCTTAATAGGTGGTTGGCTGCCTTAATTCAATTTCTGGAATTCTGGGCAGGCGGCGAATCGGTAATTACAGCGTCTTTGCGAAGTGGAATTTCCTTTTCGGCCACAAGTGGTAAAATATAAGCGAGATTCGGTATTGTAAGCCAGCCACACCTTTAGTTGCGGGAGACGAGGGTTTGTTACTCGAATTAAGAGTCAAGAACCTTGGAATTATTGAGAGCATAGACTGGAACCTGAGCAGCGGGTTGAATGTTATTACCGGCGAGACAGGTGCGGGCAAATCACTGGTCATTGATGCCGTAGAGACGCTACTGGAGGGGAAGGTGGATGAGGAAGTTATCCGCCATGGCAGCGACGAAGCCCGAATTGAAGGTGTTTTCACATTGCCTGATAATGAAAGCCTGCCACAGCTCAGAGAACTCTTAGCCGAAAAGGGCTTGAAATCCGATGAGGAGAATTTGGTTATCAGTTGCGAATTTAGAAGACAGGGGCGCAGTATTGTCAGGGTTAACGGGCATGCGGTGACCAGAGGGCTTTTACGCCAAATCGGGCGCCTACTAATCGATATTCACGGCCAAAGTGAACACCTATCTCTCCTCGATAGGAAGTATCAACTAGATTTCCTGGATGCCTATGGCCATACCATGGACTTGTGGTACAGCTTCAGCGCCAAAGTAGCAGAGCTTTACAAATTGGAACAGGAGCTCAAGGCACTGGTTGAAGAGGAGAAAGATCTGGCTCGCCGCGAGGAATTCCTGCGCTTTCAGCTCGATGAGATAAGGCGGGCCAAATTGCGGGTGGGGGAGGAGGAAGAGCTTGAAAGGGAACGAAATGTCCTTTCTTCGGCTGAGAAGCTGAAAGCAATGTCTTACGAAGCCTATCAGGCACTATGCAAAGAAGACGCCTCGCGTGCTTCGGCTCCGGCTCTGGATAAATTGAATGAAGCACTTGGAGTTATGAAGAAGCTCGTCGAACTCGACCCCACACTTAGCCAGCAACTGAATTACCTCGAAGAGACCGTATACGGCATTGAGGAGGCAGCGCGAGACATTCGCGCTTACAGCGAAAGGTTGGAGGATAATCCGGAACGGCTCGAAGAGGTAGTGTCACGTTTGGAGCTGATAAAAAATCTAAAACGAAAATACGGACAGACCATCGCCGACATACTGAGCTACCTGGAGAAAACTGAAAAGGAACTGGAGTCAATCTCACTTTCTTCAGAGAGGCAGGCCGAGCTGGAGAAGATGCGCGCTCAACTCAAGGCGGAGATGGGCCAGATAGCCTCCGAACTTTCCAAAGTGCGCTCAGCGGCGGCAGAAAAATTAGTCACCGAGGCGAAGAAGGAACTTCAAGATTTGAGCATGTCACAGGTTGAATTCGAGGTGTCCATAACCCGGGAGGAAGCTGAAGAAGGGATTCCTCTACCTGATGGAAAAACTTATGCCTTTAGCAACGAAGGGGTTGACGTGGTTGAGTTTATCGCCTCGACCAATCCCGGAGAGCCTCTCAAGCCCATAACCAAAATTGCCTCTACGGGTGAAATCTCCCGTTTTACCCTGGCGCTGAAGGGCGCTCTCTCCGAGGTTGATAATATACCGATTCTCATTTTCGACGAAATAGATATCGGTGTGGGGGGAAGGAGCGGCGAAATAATAGGCAAGAAGCTCTGGGTCTTAGCCCAGAATCGCCAGGTAATTTGCGTAACTCATCTTCCCCAGGTCGCTGCTTTCGCTGATGCGCATTACAACGTTCATAAATACGACTCAGGTACTCGAACTGTTAGTATGCTTCAGACACTTGAAGGCGAGGAGCGTACCAAGGAGATTGCCGTCATGCTCGCCGGCCCGCAGTATACTGAAATTTCCCTAAGCGATGCCCGCGCGGTGATACAAAAGGCGGAGGGCTGGAAGCAAGACTACCGCAAAGCCTCTTGAAAGAACATATACGGCTGAAGAGATTGGAGTAGAAGATGGCTGCCTGGTAGCCTTCAGCAAAGGGCTTCATTTGTACGAACACTGCTGGGATCTGGCTAAGATGGTCTTGCGTATGCCACTGGAGTGAACAATGACGAATTGTGCATCGCTCGCAGGTTGTTCTATTCTTTGGTTGAAGTGAGCTTCGCCGTGATGTAAGATATGACCAGTCATGTGAACTTAAAAGTTGTTTAGGAGGCTAGAAATAGTAGAGCGTTCAGAACGTGAACAGTCTGTCATGGAGCTTCTGAAAAACCTCCGCGGGCTAGAACCTCTCAAACAGTTATTCTGGTCTGAGCTGAACTATGACCGTGTAAATCAGCCCCTCTCGCGCCGCGGGTGGAATCAAACCGCGGCCAACGCCCTCGCCGAAGACCCTGTTTTGTTTGCCGGCGGCGGGCAGAACAACGATTTTCATGTTGTTTACGGCCGTCTGCCTCAAGAGCGGCTGCTTCTTGGTCAGGAACGCCCCGTAGTCAATATGCTTCTGAAGGAACACCCGTATGCTCTCTTTATCTTCTCCAATCAGTCACAAGACTACTGGCACTTTATCAACGTCAAGTACGATACTGAGACAGAAAAACGCCGCCTATTCCGCCGTATCAGTGTCAGTCCAGAGGAACGCCTCCGTACTGCTTCAGAGCGCATCACCATGCTGGACCTGCAATACATCCAGCCGGACATGTTCGGGTTGAAACCACTTACTATCCAATCCAAACATGACGAAGCTTTTGACGTTGAAGCGGTTACCAAGCAGTTCTATAAAGAATATGAGGGTCAATTTAGAGAGCTAGAAAACGATTTGTGCAACCAGACAGACGACCGCTCATGGGCGCATGATTATTCACTGCAATTCCTCAACCGCTGCATGTTTATCTACTTCATTCAACGCAAGGGCTGGCTGGGAAACAACCGTGATTTTCTGCCTTCCTTCTGGAAAAGCTACCAGCGCTCCGGCCAGAGTCAAGACTCATTCGTGGAGAACTGGCTGAGAGTGCTTTTCTTTGAAGCCTTTAACAACAAGTTCCACGGGGGTCATAGCCACTTCCCTACCGAAATTAGAGAGGCTTTGTCTCTGGCACCTTATCTCAACGGCGGTCTCTTCACCGAAAACAGGCTCGACCAGGACCATAAAGCGGCTATTTCTGACCGGCGCTTCGAGCAGATTATAAAGTTTTTGGAGCGTTACAACTTCACCATCGCCGAGGATAGTCCACTTGACAAAGAAGTGGCCGTTGACCCGGAGATGATAGGTAAAGTTTATGAAAGCCTGGTCAATATCCAGGACGATGTAGATGCCCGCGGCGAAGCCGGCATCTACTATACTCCCCGAACTGAAATTGACCTGATGTGCCGCTTATCACTGGTAGACCATCTGGCTAACCGTCTGGGGGAGGAAAGAAAGGACTTACTTTACCAGCTAATCTTTGCCCTGGAGCCGGATGAGAAAGTCGAGGCTGACCGGGCTGTTGCTGGCGCCGCTCTCTGGCCCGCTCTCAATGAACGCCTTCATGATATTACCGTTTTAGACCCCGCCTGCGGTTCAGGGTCTTTTCTGGTGGGTATGCTCAACATTCTGGATGACCTCCAGGAGCGGGTTAACCGGCAGCTCGGCATAGCGGAAGCGTCCTATGAGCGTAAGAAACGGATTATTGGCCAATCACTTTACGGTGTGGATGTCATGGATTGGGCGTGCCACGTCGCTGAACTGCGCCTCTGGCTTGCGCTGATTATCGATGCTGAATTTACCCGGGAAGAGCTTCATGTCCTGCGGGAGCCGCTGCTGCCCTACTTCTCGTTCAAAATTCGCTGCGGAGACAGCCTGGTTCAGGAAGTGGGTGGCATTAACCTGGGGCATATTGCCGTCTCGCATGAGATATCACCGACACTGAAGTCCCGTATCACCCTGCTCAAGGAGGAGAAGCTTAAGTTCTACAACAACGATAGAAGCTGCCTGTTTCATTCACCAGATGAATTGAGGAACGAGGAAAAGCGGCTGTTCTCGGATATTCTGCAAGACCGTTTCCATAGAATACAGGAGCAGCTAAAGACGCTGCGCCGTAAGCTTGAAGGTCCCTGGGAAAGCCAGATACGGCTGGATGGCACGGTAGTGCCACACTCTCTCCAGATGGATTTGGAGGTAAGCAAACACCGCCAGGAAATTGAAGCCCTCACCGTTGAGCTGGCGCAAACCGAGGCGTCACGCCAGGCACTCAGCACCGCTAGAGAAGTACCTTTCGTCTGGGATATTGCCTTTGTGGAAATCTTTAAGAGTGAAAAAGAGGGCTTTGATATCGTCATCGGCAATCCGCCTTACGTGCGTCAGGAGGCTATCGCTGACCCGCGGACGCCGCGTGAGAAGGTGACAGCGGAAAACAAGAGGGTCTATAAGGCCAAGCTGGCACGTTCGGTATATCAGGCATTCCCACAATTCTTCGGCTACAAAGTGGGCAGTAAAACCGTGGCGCACAAGCTTAATGCCAAGAGCGACCTGTATATCTATTTCTACTTCCACGGGCTTTCTCTGCTGAACGTTAAGGGTTCATTCTGCTTCATTACCTCCAACTCTTGGCTTGATGTGGGCTACGGGGCCGATTTGCAGGAATTCCTGCTCAAGCACAGCCATGTCAAGCTGGTGCTGGACAACCAGGTGCGCCGTACCTTTGCCAATGCCGATGTCAATTCAGTTATTGTTCTATTTTCCTCACCGGATGACCGCAGCGCATTGGCGCTGGAGAAGACAGCGCGCTTTGTCATGTTCCGCGTGCCCTTTGAGCATATACTGTCGCCGGTCATCTTTGACGAGATTGAAGAGGCAACCGAGCGCAAACCAACCAGGGAATACCGCGTCTTTCCCATTCAGCAGGCTAAGCTTCTGGAAGACGGCTGTGAAATGCCGGAGGAAGAGGAAGAAACGGGTAAAGTCTCAGGGCCATTGATTAAGGTAGCCCGCTACATCGGCAACAAGTGGGGCGGCAAATATCTCAGAGCGCCAGATATCTACTGGACGATTCTGGAGAAAGGCAAAGGTAAACTGGTGCGATTAGGCAATGTTGTGGCGGTTAAATACGGAATCAAAACAGGTGCTAATGATTTTTTCTATCTGAACGAAGATAGGGTAGTAGAATGGGGAATTGAGGAGGAATTCTTAATGCCTGTGATAAAAAGCCCGCGAGAATGCAAACGAATAATAATCGACCCACGAGACCTGAAGTATAAAATATTCATGTGTAGCAAAGATAAAAAGGATCTGAAAGGTACAGCCGCTTTAGGATACATTAATTGGGGAGAGGCACAAGGATTCGATGAGAACGAAAGCGTAAAATCTAGAAGATTTTGGTGGCAGTCTCCAGATGATAAGGGAAATATCTTCTGGGGCAAAGAGGTTCGTGAAAGAATAGCAGCATTTTGTTCAGAATATCCAATGTTTGCTGATTGCCGTCTGTATTTGGCGAATGCTAATAGTTGGTATCAAGTTGTTCTAAATTCAACCTTTACAGCTTTCTTATCAGAGGCAATGTCGCGAAACCTTGGTGGAGGTGGTGGTCCAAGGAGCATGATGGTATACGAAGTGCAAGACCTGTTTACAATTAGAAGCGATTCAGTTGATAAACAAACTATTGAGACGATATATAAAATATTTAAGAGAATGGGAAGCATGATGTTACAACCTTTTATCGAAGATGTTAATGAACCAAATCGACGTGCTCTTGATAGCATGATTTTCGATATCCTTGGTCTAACCCAAGGCGAGCGTGATGCCGTATATGAGGCGGTAATTAGCCTGGTAGAAGCACGGCTGAAGAAAGCTGGTAGTCTCAACCCACCTGAGCGGAAAAGGCGAATTGAGGCAGCACAAGAATGAAGGGACGACCCGGTAACTCTGGACTCAAAGGGAAACTACTTGATAAGAGCATAGAAGCTTATATTTTGTCACTCGAAATCATTAACCAACTGTCAGTGAGGTATCGTGTAGAAACGTTCTCATACCTCATCTGCAATGCATGGGAACTACTGCTAAAGGCGAAACTGCTAGAAGATAATAAAAAACGCGGAATTATCTATTACCGGAAAAAGAGAGGGCAGCTTCGGCGTTCGCTTTCATTAGCCGATTGCCTTAAGAGGGTTTTTACCAATGAAAAAGAGCCAACACGACGCAATCTTGAACGCATTGCCGAATTACGTGATGCATCTGTCCATCTGGTAATTAATCAAATGCCCAAAGACATCCTGGGGCTTTTTCAAGCCTGCGTACTGAATTACCATAAATATTTAACATCCTGGTTCTCTATCTCTCTATCGGATCGCGTATCGGTGGGCATGATGGCAATTGTCTATGACTTCAGCCCACAACAGCTTGACTTAAGAAATGCGATGCTCAGGAAGCAATTGAGTCGAGACGCATTTCAATATTTGTGTCAATTCCAGACACAAATTGGAACGGAATTCAATGATTTGGGAAAACCTGCTGAATTTTCTATAGATATCGACTATAGACTTGCACTTGTCAAGAACGTTGGTGAATCCGATATTACGCTAACTGGGGGCCAGACGGGTACAACTATAGGCATTGTAGAGGTACCCAAAGATCCAGGCAAGACCCATCCATACCGCGAAAAAGAACTGATAGATGAAGTTAACGCAAAGCTCGGCAGCGCGGCTTCTATTAACCAGTATGATATCAGGTGCATTGTCAAGGTATATCAGATAAAGAAGCGGCCTGAATTCCATTACAAGGGACGTGTTCTCGGTTCACCCACTCAGTACAGTCCCCGCTTTGTCGACTGGATTCTTCATAAGCACGATGCGGATAGTCAATTCTTTGTTAAAACGCGCCAAAAGGCAAGAAGGATAAATAAGTTGAAAGGGAAAAATCTTGAATACCGTACCTAAAAAGGGTACAATCGTACCTATAATGGGTACACCGCCTGTGAATAATAATCTTTCGGCTACTTTGTTCGGCAAGACCCGTCGGGCGGTTCTGGCCTTGCTCTACGGTCATGCTGATGAAGCCTTTTATATTCGCCACATCGTCCGCGTCGCTGGCGCCGGACACGGTGCTGTGCAGAGGGAACTAAAGCAACTTACTAGTGCTGGCATCATTCAGCGTAAAGTTCGAGGAAGGCAGGTTTACTATCAGGCTAATACTACGTGCCCGGTTTTTCCAGAACTGAGAGGCTTGATACTGAAAACCACGGGCTTGGCTGATGTGCTCCGCGAAGCGCTGGCTCCACTGGCTGAGCAGATTGCCAGCGCCTTCGTTTATGGAAGCATGGCAAACGGCGAGGCTATCTCGGCGAGCGATATAGACCTGCTGGTTGTGGGTAATATAGATGAAATGGCGCTTCACGGGGCGCTTTCCCAGGCAGAAAACCGGTTGGCTAGGCCGGTGAACTATACACTCATGAGCCAGTCTGAGTTCCATAAACGACGAAGCGAGAAAGGCGGTTTCCTGGACCGTGTGCTATCAGGGCCGAAGATTATGATTCTGGGTTCTATCGATGGAATATGATGAACTGTTGAAGTCGGCGCGAATCCGCAAGGAAAAGGTTTCGCCTGCAGAAATAGAGCACGCGCTTGACCGCGCGGAGCGAGACTTGAAAACGGCGCGAACGCTGATAGAGCAGGACCGGGACTGGGGCTTTGCCGTGGCCTATGATGCGGTGTTACAGGCTTCGAGAGCCTACATGTTTGCCCGGGGATTCCGACCAGCCAGCAACGAAAGCCACAAGAACACATTTGCCTTTATGCATCTGGCAATGGGCAAGGACTATGAAGAGCTGATGACCTACTTCGATCGGATGCGCAACAAGCGCCATCAAGCCATTTATGAAACAGCCGGGCTTATCACCGAGACCGAAGCACACAATATACTGGAAAAAGCGGAAGGCTTTGTTGCCATGATTCGTGAGGAACTGAAGAAGGTGACTGATGGCTCATGACATCATAGACAACCGCAAGGAGATACTGGTTGACCATATCAACCGCATTCTGAGTTCCACGGAATCGGCACGTTTTGCTGTCGGCTATTTCTTCCTTTCCGGTCTCACCAGCATTGCCGAGAAGTTAAAAGGCGTAAAGGAGTTGCGCCTCCTTATCGGCAACACCACCAATCGCGAGACGCTGGAGCAACTGGCGGAGGGCTACCGACGGCTAGAGCTGGTTAAAGATGCCGCCGAGGCACAGGCTTACCCGAAGAGGGCTGAAGCTAAACAAATGGCTGTGGAAACCGCAGGGAACATCCGCACCAGTATGGAGCTAATGGACCAGACCGACGAAGGGGAAAGCCTGGTCAGAGAGATGGTGCGGATGATAGAAGACAAACGACTAAAGGTGCGCGTCTATACCAAGGGCCGCCTGCATGCAAAAGCCTACATCTTTGACTACGGGACCATATTCGACGAGGCTGGCAAGCCGGTTGAACGCCACGAGAAAGGCATTGCTATCGTGGGCTCCTCTAATCTGACCCTTTCCGGTGTCAGTCATAACACAGAGTTGAACGTCATAGTGCAGGGCAATGATAACCATGCCGAGCTGGGACGTTGGTTTGATGATCTCTGGAACGAGTCTCAAGATTTTGACGAAGCCCTTATGCAGGAGATGAAACAGTCTTGGGCGCTGGCTTCGGTTCGTCCTTATGACATCTACATGAAAACCATTTATGCTCTGGTGAAAGACAGGCTTGAAGGAGAGGACGACCGGGATATTTTATTTGACAGTGAGATTACACGCCAATTAGCTGATTTCCAGAAAACAGCGGTACGGCAGGCAATACAGATTATCAGAGATTATGGTGGCGCTTTTATTGCTGATGTCGTTGGGCTGGGCAAATCTTATATCGGTGCCGCGGTAGTTAAGCAATTCGAGCGTACTGACCATGCCCGGCCACTGATAATCTGTCCAGCGACGCTGGTGGAAATGTGGGAAAGATACAATGAGGTTTATGAGCTTAACGCTCGGGTGCTTTCCATGGGCTACTTGCGTGAAGATGATGAGAATGCGCTCAGTTTCCTGCTTAAAGACACCAAATTCCGTGACCGTGATTTTATACTGATAGACGAAAGCCATAACTTCCGCTATCCGGATACCCAGCGCTATAAGGTAATACAGCAGTTTCTCTCCACGGGGAGGCGCTGCTGTTTTTTGACGGCCACGCCGCGTAATAAGAGCGCCTGGGATGTGTACTACCAGATTAAGTTGTTCCACCAGGAGGATAAAACTGACCTACCGGTAGACCCGCCGGACTTAAAACAATACTTCAAATTGATTGAGAAAGGCGATAAGAAACTCCCTGATTTGCTTTCTAATGTGCTGATACGCCGGACTCGCAATCACATTCTGCGCTGGTATGGCTTTGATTCCGAAACTCATCAACCGGTAGACCCATCAAGATTCAGGGAATATATGGATGGCCAGCGGTGTGCTTATGTGATTGTCGGGGCCAGACACCAGTTCTTCCCCAAGCGTGAGCTTGATACTATCGAATATAGCATTGAGAATACATATCAAGGGTTATACCAGGAACTGCGGAGCTATCTGGGCAAAGCCAGAAAAGGCTATTCTGTTGAGCCGATTCCAGGCGAGCTCTCCTATGCCCGTTACGGTCTGTACCGCTTTGTCAATAAAGACAAACAGCGGCGTGAGCCGTATGCCAGCTTACACCGGGCCGGTGTGAACCTGCGCGGCCTTGTCCGCATACTACTTTTCAAGCGTTTTGAATCCAGCGTATATGCTTTCCGAGAGACCATTAAAAGATTAATCACAGTGCATGAACGGTTCAACGAAGCCCTGTCACAAGGGATTGTTCCTGCCGGTGATAAAGCCGAGGACATCCTCTATGAGCCGAATCAGGCTGAAGAGCAGGATTTTATGGACGCCTTGAGGCAGGCATCCGGGCGCTATGATGCCGCTGATTTTGACATCGACCGTTTACGTCGACACATTGAGCACGATATTGAACTGCTCAAGAAAATGCTGGAACTGGTGGAACCTATCACGCCTGAAAAAGACGCTAAACTCCAGAAACTAAAGGAAGAACTAACAAAGAAGCCGCTCAAAGAAGGCAAGCGGTTGATATTCACTCAATATGCGGACACAGCGCGTTACCTGTTTGATAATTTGAATCCTCAAGGCAGAAAGGCGGACATTGAGGTCATCTTTAGCGGAGATAAAAGCAAATCTAAGGTGGTGGGCAGATTTGCTCCCAAAGCGAACCCGGAATATCATTTTGCACCGGGCGAGTGTGAGCTAATGACTGTAATCGCCACCGACGTCCTGGCCGAAGGTTTGAACCTTCAGGACGGCGATAAGATTGTCAACTACGACTTGCACTGGAATCCAGTACGGCTTATCCAGCGTTTCGGGCGCATTGACCGTATTGGGTCTGAGTTTGATATTATCTATGGCTTTAATTTCCTCCCGGAGACTGGCATTGAGAAAAATCTGGGGCTAAGAGAGAAACTGCATAATCGCATTCAGGAGATTCACGATACCATCGGAGAAGATTCTGCCATTCTTGACCGTACTGAAACGCTCAACGAAGAGGCGATGTATGCTATCTATGAGAAACAAGGCAGACAGTTAAGTCTTTTCGACGATGAGGAAAGCGAGCTTCTTGATATTAATGAGGCGGAAGAACTGCTGCGGCAGCTCAGGAGAGATAGCCCTAATGAATATGAGCGAATTGCCAACCTAAGAGACGGTATCCGCACGGTGAAACCATCATCCAAAAAGGGGGCTTATGTCTTTTGTCAGGCTGGGCGCTATCAACAACTATTCCTCCTGGATGAAAATGGCGAAGTGGTAACCAGGGACATCCCCCGTATACTAGGTACTATTAAATGCAGCCCGGATTTGGAAGGCCTGCCGTTGCCGAAAGGTTACAATGCGGTTGTTATGAAAGTGAAGCGACAGTTTGCCGAGGAAGTAAAACATCGTCAAGCCGAACGCCAGTTTTCACCTTCCTTAACTCAGGGGCAACGCTATGTGCTCAGGGAATTGCGGGTAATGTTCAATGTCCTAGAGGATGAAGACATAAAAGCGCAGATCAATATTTTAGAGGCTGCATTCCGTGGAACGATGACCAGAGCTCTAGCTCAAGAACTGAACCGGATACGTCGCAATGGAATTGTAGGGGAAACCCTTTTAAAGAATCTAAGTGAGCTCTACTACCAGCACAACATGCGCGATTGGATTGACCGCAGGGGTCTTCAAATCGAAGAACAGATGGTTCCAGTAATCGTTTGTAGTGAAGGGCTGGGGTAATTACGAGCAAATTATCGCGTTTGCCTGTTATCTAGACTCGTGATATGAGCCATGCACGGTGGCTAACAATCTAGCGAATCGTGTGGCGGCGAGTTACCCTAAGTCAACCCTAACCATTTTTACTAACAAACTTTTCACCAGTCCCTACCACCTGACGCCATGCCAGATACGAAACCAAGCACATCTCTCTAACCATCACTCACGATTTGATATTTGGAGTCATCTGGTGGCATAATCTGCTGGTGATTTTTAAAAGGCATGGGTTTGAATCCGACCGCTGGCTACATTTTTGGTTCAGCAGGTAATTGATGAAAAAATTGCTCTCCGGAAATGAGGCCTTTGCCCTCGGCGCCTATCATGCCGGTGTAATGGTGGCATCAGCATATCCCGGGACGCCAAGCACTGAGATTCTCGAATCTATAGCTCGTTTCGATGATATTTATGCCGAGTGGTCAACGAATGAAAAGGTGGCTATGGAGCTGGGTCTCGGCGCAGCCTACGCCGGGGTTCGAGCCCTGGTGTCTATGAAACAGGTGGGGCTGAATGTGGCCAGTGACCCATTTATGGCTGCCTCGATAACAGGTATCAACGGTGGACTAGTCGTGATTGTGGCTGATGACCCCGGAGCACATAGTACTCAGAATGAGCAGGATACCCGCCACTATGCCAAGCTGGCTAAGGTGCCCATGCTGGAGCCCAGCGATAGCCAGGAGGCCTACGACCTGATGGCAATTGTTTTTGAAATCAGTGAGGAGTTCGATACACCGGTGCTGGTGCGCTCCAGCACCCGTATTTCTCATTCTAAGTCGGTGGTGGAGGTGAATCGCAGCCGGGCTGCGACAACGAAGCAAGCAAGCTTCCGACATGATGTAGAGAAGTATGTCATGCTGCCAGTCCATGCCCGGCTCAGGCGTCCATTAATAGAGGAACGCCTGGTCAAGCTAACTGCCTATGCCGAGACCTTTGCTTATAATCAGATAATTAAGGGCGAACGTCATCTTGGCGTGGTCAGCAGCGGCGTTGCCTACCAGTACGCCAGAGAAGTTTTCCCAGAGGCTTCATTTCTCAAGCTCGGCATGACTTATCCACTGCCGCAGAATTTGCTCCACCAATTCGCCGCGCAGGTGGACAGGGTAATCGTTGTTGAAGAGCTCGACCCGTTTTTGCAGGAGAGTATGCTGGCGATGGGGATAAAGGTTAGCGGAAAGGAATTTATCCCCAGGATTGGCGAGCTAAATCCGGGCATCGTTGAGGAAGCTGGTTACCGTGCCGGATTGCTAGCTGCACCTTTACGGAAGAAGGCGGACCTGCCGCAGGGGTTACCTGGGCGCCCTCCTGTCTTGTGCGCTGGCTGCCCACACGCCGGCATATTCTTTGTGCTCAATACCATGGGGCAGCGGTCTAAGTTGCTGGATGCTAGAGGTAAGTCAGAAAAGGAAGGGAAATTGATTATCACCGGGGATATCGGCTGCTATACGCTGGCTACCTATCCCCCGCTTCGTGCCATGGATACTACCGCCTGCATGGGGGCTGGCATCGGTCAGGCTCTGGGAATGGAGAAGGCCGGTGTTGGCAGCAAGGTGGTAGCTGTTATCGGTGATTCTACGTTTCTCCATTCTGGCATTACCGGCGTGGTGGATGCAGTGTATAACCAAGCGCAGGTGACAATCATAATCCTGGATAATGGCACCACCGCCATGACCGGCCATCAGGACCATCCGGGGACTGGCATTTCGGCGCGGGGTAAAAAGACCAAGGCGGTGGAGCTGGAGCGGCTGGTTCGTGGCATCGGAGTTGAAGACGTCAAAGTGGTAGATGCCTTCGATATGAAAGCTTTGAGGGCGGCTGTGAGAAGTTCGATCGACAATCCTGAGCTTTCTGTCGTAATAGTCCGTGGTGCGTGTTCGGTGCGACTGCGGAAACGTTCCGGCCCCAGAGCCGTTGACATGGATAAATGCGACGATTGTGAGACGTGTCTAAAGCTTGGCTGTCCGGCTATACAGAAGCTTGACGAGCAGGTTTACATCGACGTCACTATGTGTGCCGGGGATGCCTGTACTGTTTGCGAGCAACTTTGCCCCAAGAAGGCGATAGGCCCGTTGACTGCTATCGGGGCTGAGGAGTCAAGGTGAAAAAACGAGACCTGCTTATGGTTGGTGTAGGTGGTCAGGGTATCGTCCTGGCGAGCGACATACTGGGTGAGGTGGCTCTCGCTGCCGGATACGATGTCAAGAAGACAGATACGTTGGGCATGGCACAACGAGGCGGCAGCGTCTTAAGTCATGTGCGGATAGCTGATAAGGTCTGGTCTCCTTTAATCAAAGAGGGTGATGTTGACGTTCTGGTCGCTTTCGAGAAATTGGAGGCGGCCCGGTGGAGTTATTATCTTCATGCTGGTGGTGTAGCCATCGTCAATAATCAGTCAACACCGCCATTGTCTGTAAGTTTGGGAACTCATCGCTATCCTGGCGATAAGGAGATAGAGGGCACCTTGAGGCAGCGGGCAGACCGCATCTATTTTGTTGACGGAACAGATAAGGCTAAAGAGTTGGGTGATATCAGGACGCTCAACATGATTATGTTGGGATGTGTGTCGTTCCTTCTGCCCATCGATGCTGATATTTGGAAAGATTGCATTTCGCAGCGGCTATCACGGAAAATCTTGAAAATGAACATGGCTGCATTTGACAAAGGTAGGGAGGAGATGTCGAGTGCCAATCTCAGATAATGTCAGCAAGCGTATGATGGAGGGGTCGTGGATACGGAGGATGTTTGAGGAAGGGGCTAATCTCAGAAAGCGCTACGGCGAGGAGAAAGTTTCCGACCTTTCTATAGGCAACCCGGTAATGGAGCCACCGCCTGAGTTTAACCAGGAATTTAAGAAGCTGATGAAAAAACCCATGCCGGGGATGCACAGGTACATGGAGAACGCCGGTTATGCCGAAACAAGGGCTGCCGTGGCAGTACAGCTCTCACACGAGACCGGCATCAAATTCACGGTGAACGATATTGTCATGACCTGCGGTGCTGCCGGAGGCTTGAATGTGGTGCTGAAGACAATACTAAATCCCGGGGACGAGGTGATTGTATTCGCTCCTTACTTCATGGAGTTTGGCAACTATATAGACAATCACGGTGGGGTTATCAGGGTCTTGCCTGCAAATGAGCAGTTTATACCGAAGCTCGAGGCTCTTGAGGCCGCGGTTACAGCTAAAACGAAGGGCGTAATTATCAATTCACCCAACAACCCAACCGGCGTTGTCTATAGTCAGGACTTTGTGAGGCAGCTTGGAGAATTGCTTCGCAGGAAAGAGGCGCAATACGGGACGCAGCTTTTCCTGATAAGCGATGAGGCATATCGCAAGATTATATATGACGGATTAACATACCCTCCCGTTTTCCATCATTATCGTCACAGCATAGTTGTTGCTTCTCATTCTAAAGACCTGGCGCTCCCCGGTGAGCGTATCGGCTATATCGCCATACATCCGGATTGCAGCCAGCGGGATGAGCTGGTGGGCGGCTTCGTTTTCTGTAACCGGGTTTTGGGATTTGTCAACGCACCGGCGTTGATGCAACACCTGGTGCGGAACCTGCAGCATGTCACCGTCTCAATAGCCGATTATCAGAAGAAGAGGGATTTTTTGTATGGCAATCTTGTTAACATGGGCTATTCTGTGGTGAAGCCACAGGGGGCTTTCTACATGTTTCCTAAGTCACCGCTGGAGGATGATGTCACCTTTGTCAACGAGCTGCGACAGTGGAATGTGTTAGTTGTGCCCGGTCGAGGGTTTGGCATGCCGGGCTATTTTCGAATCTCGTACTGCGTTGATGACAGAACTTTGAAAGTTTCGCTTACTGGTTTCAAAAAAGCGGCTCAGAAGTTTAAACTGTGTTAGGATATGATGCGTATTGCCATTGGTAGTTACATGTAGCTGCGAGGCTTCAGCCTCGCTACGGGGAGGCGACCCTAAGGTCACGGCTACATTGGCTGTATAAAGGGCGCGGCTGTGTTAGAGCATGATGCGTATTGCCATTGGTAGTTACATGTAGCTGCGAGGCTTTGGCCTCGCTACAGGGGGGCGACCCTAAGGTCACGGCTACATTGGCTGTATAAAGGGCGCGGCTGTGTTAGGGCATGATGCGTATTGCCATTGATAGTTACATGTAGCTGCGAGGCTTCAGCCTCGCTACGGGGAGGCGACCCTAAAGGGTCGCAATCACAAGGGGCACGGTTATATTTAGGACATTATGAAGAAGAAAGTTGACAAGGGGAAAGACATGAGGAATATCGGTGCGGGAGATGGTATGGTTGACAACCTGGCGGAATTGAAGGCGAAAGCAGGGCGAGAGCCTATCGCGTCTTTCCTGGATATGAGATTGTTGGAGTTATCTAAGGGCTATGCCAAGGTGTCAGCGAAATTGAAGCCCGAATACCTCAACTTCAACAACCTGGTCTTCGGTGGCATTGTTATGGCGGTGGCCGACCAGGCTTTTGCCTACGGAACTAATTCGGTAATCAGCCCTAACGTGGCCTCGCAGTTCAACATCCATTTCGTTGCCAGTGCCGATGTAAATGATGAGCTTATTGCGGAATGTCGGGTGGTCAGAGCCGGCAGGCGGGTCTGCATCTCAGAGATGGTGGTTACCAACCAGGACGGCAAACTCATAGCCAAGGCTACAGGCACAACCATCCCCCTGGTCTAAGGGCGCTACTCTTACTGACTGTCATTGCGAGCCCTTCGTTATCCGTCATTCTGAGCGCAGCGAAGAATCTAATCCCCCAATGTAGCCCCGACCTTTTAAGGTCGGGGTCACGAGGCTAAAGCCTCGTGGCTACATGTATTAATATATTATTTCCAGCGCACAAAACCAGTTGACAAGCCTTTACGGTTATTGCTATCATTTTAGTTATCATGGTCGAAATGCATAACTGGGCTCGCAGCTATAATTGGTACCTCTTCTTTTTTGGCTTTGGCACGTCTCGGTGCGGGCTTGGGAGGGCATTGACCTAATAAAGCAGTAGCAGAATAGTCGAAGCAAGAAAAGCCTCCCGCCCGCGGGAGGCTTTCTCTTTTCGGACGCTGGGTGAATGGTAATAAGTCAAATAAAAAAGAGGTTGTTTACTAATGTAGCGGCGAGGCTTTGGCCTCGCTACAGGGGGGCGACCCTAAAGGGTCGCAACTACATTCAAAAAGATAAAGGGGGTAGAGAGCTATGATAGTTGAAATGAGGACGGGCGCTGCCCAGGAAGAAGTAGATGGCGTAGTACAGCGGGCTAAGGAGCTGGGGCTAGGTATCCAGTTGAATCTGGGCACCAACAAGACGGTGGTAGCCCTGCTGGGGCCCAATACCGGCCAGTTGCCCATTGACATTTTTGCCGTACTCCCCGGGGTGGAGCGCGTAACCAGAATTATGAAGCCCTACAAGCTCGCGTCCCGGGATTTCAAGTCAGAGGACACCGTAGTTTCCGTTAATGGGGTTGAGATCGGAGGTAAACGCATCGTGGTCATGGCTGGCCCCTGTGCCGTCGAAGGTGAGAAGCAGCTCATGGCAGCAGCAATGGTGGTAAAGGAGGCTGGAGCCTGTATTCTGCGAGGTGGCGCCTATAAACCACGTACCTCACCTTTTGCTTTTCAAGGTCTGGAGGAGTTCGGTCTGGAATTGCTGCGGCAAACCAAGGCGCAATTCGGTATGCCTGTGGTCACTGAGGTGGTGGCACCTCATGATGTAGCCAGAGTAGTAGAATATACCGATATACTCCAGGTCGGGGCCAGGAATATGCAGAACTATGCTCTGCTGACCGAGATCGGCAAGAGCAAATGTCCTGTTCTCCTGAAACGGGGGTTTTCGGCTACTGTTACCGAGTGGCTTACAGCCGCCGACTATCTATTAGCCGGTGGAAATGACCAGGTTATACTATGCGAGAGGGGCATCAGGACCTTCGAGGATAGCACTCGCTTTTCCCTCGATGTGGGTTCCATACCGATAGTTAAAAAATCCAGCCACTTACCTTTGATTGTCGACCCCAGCCATGCTGCTGGCCACTACTCTGTGGTTCCGGCACTGGCCAAAGCGGCGATAGCGGCTGGGGCTGACGGCCTCCTCGTCGAAGTTCATCCCAACCCTAAGGAGGCTCTGGTGGATGGCCTTCAGTCCCTTACCCCGTCAGACTTTGCCAGGTTGATGACAGAGCTTAGGTCTATTGCCGAGGCGGTGGGGAGGTATATTTAGACAATAGCACAGGATACTGTAATATTTTGGTCGGTCGGGGTTGAAATTAGAAGAGAGACCTCGCAGAATCGTGGATGGCTTGTAAGAGCTAATCTTTAGATTAAGGAGGTCTCTCAGTGGAAAGCATAGATGAGTTAG